>JBLHKB010000014.1:0-36700 GCA_047619315.1 Polyangiales bacterium | reverse complement strand
TCGCTCCATCCACTCCGGTGCTGCGGCATCGGTTTGAGCGAGGGACTCGAGCATGTCGTGTGATCGCGCTTCAGTTCGTCGAGTTCATCCATGCCTCCATAGTTTGCAACTACAATGCCAGCCTAAAACAATAGGTTGACGCACCCCCCGCGGTCACGCTTGTGGGGCGTTGTGCCTCACTGTCGAGTGGACCGTCACACCAACGCCCCAGTTTGATCAAACAGCCTGCCTGGGCAGCGGGACGGCGCTCCATCGTCATGACTCTCGCGTCGTGGTATCGAAGAATGCATGAAGAAGTCGCGCAAACAGACGCTCGCGGCGCCTGGTGTGCTCATCGCCACCGCGGCCGTTTGCTTTGGCTACGAGTATGGAGTCGCACTCCACTGGTTGGCGCTGGGGTTTGCCAGCGTCATCGTGCTCATCGTGATGTCCTGGTTCGGCCAAGCGTCGCCCATGCTCGCGCAGCTCGAAAAAGGCATCGCGCCAAGCACGGCGAACCAACTGACGGTGGCTCGGCTGGTGTTGCCTCACTACCGCTACGCCGATCTCTATCTCGCCGCCGAACGCTGGGCGAAGACTCATGATGCGACGACGACCTCGCTTCTCCACGCCGAGGCTTGGCTCGCGGGCATCCTCGCCGACGGACCACAGCTTCGACATCTGAGCCCGCATTTGGCGACGAGCGAGTCGTTCTCGGTGGCTCCAGGGGAAGAGCGGCTGCTTCCGCTGGCGCAGATCTGGATGCATGGCGGAGACAAGCCGTGGGTTCTTCGCATATGGCGGTCACCGCACGAGGGCACGTTGGTCGAGTTCGCCTCCAAGCCCGAACAGGCGCTGCTGCCCATCGCCGAGATCAGCGCGAGCAGCCTTAGTGAGTCGGTCTTCCGGGGGCACTTTCTTTCGTTTCGCGCGGAGAACAACAACATGATCGAGGATGGATACGGGCTGAACACCGGCGCTTCACTTCGTTTCAACACCATGGCGCCCGTGACGGACGCCGACATTATCCTGCCGGACGAAACACGGGCGATCCTGAAGCGAAACGTGATCGATCTGTGGGAGCGTCGAGAAGCTCTCTCGGCGAGCGGCGTTCCTCTCTCGCGCGGCGTTCTCCTCTACGGACCGCCTGGAACGGGCAAGAGCTACACCTGCCGATATCTAGCCGGCAAGCTCGATGGCGTGACGGTCATCGGAGTCGCGGGCGTATCGCTCACGCGCATCAGCGAAGTGTTCGAGCTGGCGCGTGGCCTCGCGCCTTCCCTGCTTATTCTTGAAGACGTCGACCTCGTCTTCGAATCACGGGATCACAACCAGTTCAGCGCGCCTCTCGGCACGCTCATGGATGAGCTGGATGGTCTCTCGGACAACGCCAATGTGTCGGTGGTCATGACGACGAACTCCATCGATCGGCTGGAGGCGGCGATCAAGGACCGGCCGGGACGAATCAGTCAGGCCATCTATTACGGGCCGCCCTCGGACGCTCTGCGGCGCCTCTACCTGGAGCGCGCGTTCGGCAAGCGCGACCTCGCCGCCGTCGACCTCGACGCCCTCGTGCGAATGAGCGCCGACACGACGCAGGCGTTTCTTCGCGAGTGGGTGCTCCGCGGCATTCAGTTTGCGAGCGAAGAGGAAGAGCGCTCGCGACTTCGTACCCATCACTTCGAAGACGCGCTCGCGGAGATGACGGAGAAAGCCGAAGGGGCCAGCCGCATCCTCGGCTTTCGTGTGTGAACCGCGAGCCAAGTGATCGCCGGTCTCCCGTGGAAGTGTCGTAGGACAGGGATGTAAGCGAGCGGGATGAACGCGTGAGAGTTCATACAGGCCGAACCGGCTGTCCGGGGCTGTCTCCCAGGCCATGCTTACGACGTGACGCGCTCGATATAAGACCTCACACCGACGACGACCTTTCCACGTGCGCGGCGTGATTCGATGCGTCGATGCGCATTGGGCTGTTCATCGAGGTCGAAGCACGAATCGATCACCGGCCGCAGCGTGCCGCTTTGGGCCCACTCGGCGAGCGTTACGAGGTCCTCACTTTTGCTTCGAACCACGACGAGGTGCGCGCGGCTGAGTTTCGCGCGAGAGAGCAGCTCCTGTCCTACCGCGCTAAACGAGGGAATCGCGGTGACGTAGCGCCCACCTCGCCGGAGGAGAGCCTTGGCTTTCGCGTAGGGCGCTGTCCCGAAGAAGTCGCAGACGACATCGAAGGAAGCGTCGCGTCGCACAAGCTCTTCTTCGTCGTAAGGCAGCACGTGGTGGGCGCCGAGCTCTCGGACAAAAGCTTCGTTGGCTTTGCTGCACACGGCGCTCACCTCGCCTCCGAGGGCGCGCGCGATTTGAATCGCCACGGTCCCAAGGCCGCCGGACGCGCCGTTGATCACGACGTGTTCACCCGGCTTAAGATGCGCTTGATCGCGAAGAGCCTGAAGCGCCGTCAGCGAGACCAAGGGCAGCGCGGCCAGCTCGTTCATGGACAGGTCGGGGGCGAGGGCGAGCTCGTGCTCACCGACACAGACGTATTCGGCGCAGGTCCCTGCGCTCCAGCTGTTGACCATGCCAAAGACACGGTCGCCGACCCGGAAGCGTGAGGAGCGTGACTCGTCCACCACGCCGGCAAAGTCGTGGCCCGGAATCCGCATCACGCGTTTGCTCGCCGCTCGCGGAAGCACGTCGCCGTAGTACATCCGCATCTTCCCTTTGCGGACCAGGACGTCTTTCGGGTTGAGTGCCGCGGCGTGCACGTTCACGCGCACGTCTCCCTCCTGACGAACATGAGGCTGCCGCGCGTCAGAGACCTGAAGAACCTCAGGCGGACCGTACCGTTTGTACGTGGCGCAGCGCATCGCGTCTTGAGGCTTCATCAGGGAACCAGGCTACCCAATTTTGTCGTGCGTCGAAACGCTGGCCGAAGCCTGATCTGCCAAACGGTGGTCCACAAGAATGCCAGAGCCGCAGGGCCTTCCCTTGCCCGTTCTAGCCACAAATTCCCTACAAACGCACCTCGAAAGCCGCACCCGGCGGGTCACATCAAAGGATCCTCGTCAGCAGGAGCCCAGAATGCCCCCGTCCTTGCGGATTCGACAACATTGCACTTAACCATGGAATGGAAGAAGTTCGCGATGTGGAGACGCAATCTGAGAGCGATGTTTTACGACTACAGGTACGTCATATCTACGAAGCGATTCCAGCGCTTGTGCACGCGATCAATCCCGACGGCTTCATCGAACTCGTGAGCGACTGTTGGCTGGAGCACTTTGGATACGAGCGAGAGGAAGTCGTCGGACGACGCTCCACTGAGTTCCTCGATGAGGACAGTCGGCGCCGCGCAGTCGAGGAATACTTGCCACGATTCTTCGCCGAAGGCCGGTGCGACGACCTTTCTTATACCTGGATTTGCAAGGACGGCTCTACGCGCGACGTCCTGCTCTCCGCCACCTTCGAAAAGGACGAAACAGGTAAGTACGTTCGCTCTCTGGCTGTGCTGCGCGATGTCACGTTCTTGAGGGCGACGGAGCTTCGCGCCGATCACGAAAGCGCGGTCCTCGCGCAAGTTTTCGAGAGCGCCTCCGACGCCTTTGTTCTGGCTGACCCGACGCGGCGGATCACTCGGTTGAACAGAGCCGCAGAGAAGCTGTTCGGCTGCACCACGGAGGAGGTTGCTGGGCAGCTGACGCAAATATTTTATGCGAATGAAGCGGACTACGACAAACAGGCGGAGATCACAGACAGCGTCAACGCTTATCGGATGGAGTATCGCCGCCGCGATGGGACCACATTTGTTGGAGATACCGTCGGGGACGCCATCTATAATGAAGCGGGGCAGATCATAAGCCTCCTTGGCGTCATCCGGGACGTAACAACGGAAGCGCAACGTCAGGCGGACTTGGAGAGCTCGAACCGCCAACTTGAGATCAGCCTGGAGACGCTCGATCAGTTCGCTTACATCGCGAGCCATGACCTGCGAACCCCGCTCCGAGGTATCATGCATGTGGTCTTCTTCTTGGAGGCGGATACCCCCCCCGAGCTGCTGCCAGCGATTCAACCGCGGCTGACCCAGCTTCGCGAGCGGACGCTTTGGATGGACGAGATGCTCGAGGGTCTGCTCCTGTTCGCGCGAAAGGGACACCTGAGCATTGACCGTGAAGATACGGATCTTTCGACAGTCCTCGACTCCATCGAGACCACGATACGCATGGGCGAGAGTTCAAAATGCTGCCTTGTGCTCGAGCGGGACTTTTCACAACTGCCAGGCACAAGTGTCAGAACGAACCCCGTCGCCCTCCACCACATCCTGTCGAACTTGATCAGCAACGCGCTCACGCACCATGATGGAGACACCGCGAAGGTCGTGGTCGAATGCGACATTCGTCCAGAAGGAACCCGCATACGTGTGACCGATGATGGGCCTGGAATCGCGCCACGACACCAAGAACGTGCCTTCGATATATTTCGAACGTTGGCGGCAAAAGGCGAAGACTCTGGCTCTGGCTCTGGCATGGGCCTCGCGCTGGTTCGCAAACTAGCTTACCGCATCGGGGGTTCAGTGCGCTTGGAGAGCCCGGTTCGTGATGATCGAGGTTGTTGCTTCGAGGTGCTGCTTCCAGCCGGAGACATCGAGCTATGAGAACGGCTGTTCGCTTTTCCGTTGGTGATGACGACCTCAAGTTGCTTGGGAAGTTCGTCGGAGAGTTGCAGTGACTCTCGACGTGCTCCTTGTTGAGGATGACGATCTTGATCGAGAAGCGACCCGGAGGGCGCTCATCGCCTCAGACGTAGACTTGCGCGTCCACGAAGCCACCACGGTTCGCGAGGCGCGCGAAGCCCTTGGCGAAGCGAACTATCACTGCTCGATCGTCGATCTGTTTCTGCCCGATGGGGGCGGACTTGAGATCCTCAGTGCGGCCCCGACGATGGCCTGCGTAGTCCTCACCGGAGCACACGATTCACCGGCGCGCGACGCGCTCACACAAGGTGCGCAGGACTACCTTCTCAAGAGCCGCCTCGACCCATACTGGCTCGGTCGCTCCGTTGAATACGCCATCGAGCGCAAAAGGCTTCAGCTCTACCGACGGGAAACGGAGCATCAAGACCGTCTTGCAAGCTTGGGCCAGCTTGCCGCCACCGTCGCGCATGAGATCAACAACCCTACGGCCTTCGTGCTGGCGCATTTGGAGGCTGTGAACAACAGCCTGCCAGATTGGCGGTCCCGAGGTTGGGTGAACGACGAAGGCAGCGCTGAGCTGGTTCGAGTTTTGGCAGACTGCTCTCACGGTCTAGACCGCGTGGTTCGAATCGTGCGGCAGCTGGGCGGTTTTGCTGGGCACCCCGAGAAGGAAGAGCCGGTCATCACGACGGACATGGGTGAGGTGGTGAGGTGGGCGCTGGCGTTGACCCGGACACAGCTGAGCCATACCGCGCGTGTTGAGGAGGACATCGAGAGTTGCCCTTCCTTTGCAGCGCGACCAGGTCGCCTCTCTCAGGTCATCACGAACTTACTGGTCAACGCGGCGCAAGCCCTCGAAACGACGGAAGGGGAGCGCATCGTTCGGCTGACCGTGAGAGCATCGAGTGAGCACATCGTGACCACCGTTGAAGACTCGGGACCGGGGCTCTCGACGGCAGCTTCGCCTCACGCCTTTGATCCGTTTTTTACGACGAAGGGGAAGAAGGAAGGAACAGGGCTCGGCCTCTCCGTCGCCAAGGGTATCGTCAGCGAGCATGGCGGGCAGTTGGTTCTTGGAAAGTCCTCACTCGGCGGTCTTAAGGCGATGGTGAGATTGCCGCTTCAGAATAGCCTCGAAGTGACCCTCGTCTCTGCCCCTCCACAGGCCGCTTTTGCGAACACGGAGCGTCACCTCACTCTTGTTGTCATCGACGATGAGCCGGCTCTCTGTCGAGCCTATCAACGCCTACTCCGCCCTCACACCGTGCATGCCATGGAGGCCACCGAAGCCGTGCACTGGCTGCAAGATGACGCGAACGCTGAATCTGTGGATGCTGTGATCTGCGATCTTATGATGCCCGACCTCGACGGTCGCGCCGTCTACGAAGCGGTGACGAAAGCACAGGTGTGCTTGGCCGGCCGCTTTGTGTTTAGCTCTGGCGGGGTGTTCCAAGACGACTTGGGCGAATTTCTCGCCGCGCTCGATGTTCCACTTCTGATCAAACCCGCCGGCCGTGACGCGCTGCTCGAGGCGATTTTACAGGTCGTTCCGAACCGAACGTGAAGCCGCCTTCGAGGGCAAAGCTGAACAACACGGTTTCGCCTTGGACGAACTCGCTAGGTCGGCCTCGGTTTTGGTTTCTCGTTCTGGCTCGCCGAGAGCTTCGCCATCGTGGCGGGCTTCGAAGGCGTCTTCATGGCATGCTGCGTTCCTCGTCCGTCAAACGAATCACGGACGGGATTCACGTCGGGCACGCGCAGGAGCTTGCCATTGCCGACGGTGACGCACTTCGCCTGCGAACCGAAGGCTCTGCAGCGAGGTCAGCGCACTTGCTTAGCTCTTTTAGAACGGCGTTTTCGGGCGTCGACCAGCCGTCACGTGTGTAGGCGCAATGCAAGGAAGTGAGACGAGGTTTGCCCCGCCTGCCAGAGCCAATGACGCTGGCGCGAGCCTCGCATCGCGGACATTCGACGAGACCAAGCGACAATGCCGTCCTCGAGATTGTCGATATCGCCAGCCGTTGAGAATCGAGTGCCACCGGCGTACCGTCCACCTATCGTGCCCCTTCGTCTCCTGACAGTTCTCGCGCTCCTTCTCGCTTCGTGCGGCGGAAGCCCACCAGCCCCGATGGCAACGCCTGAAGTCGCCGCAACAAGCTTCGTCTCACAGCTCGATGAAAGCGTCACCATGGCGGCGCGCGTCAACGACGTGGACGCGATCCTTGCGCCGTTCGTCGACGCCTTCGCCGAATATCCCGAGCTCGGTCTCGCGCCTCCAAGCGAGTGCGAGGATCGATGGACCGGCTGGGCCACCTCGATCTCCTTTGCCATCGGGGACGAGCAAGTTCTGGCCCTCGAAGGGCCCATCGCGCGAAATCAAGCATGCGCGGCGACGCTACCCGGGCCCTTCCAGGCCTTAACGCGCCAGGGCGAAGGGCTGGCTCAAGGCAACACGCGACTTCTCTCGGGCGCCACGCCACGCCACGCGCTCACGCTCGCTTCCGCCGCGACCCAAGGCGCGCAGCTCGAAGCTTGGGCCGACGTTCAAGCCTTGATGCCCCCTCAAGTACGAGGCCAGGTCGGTGCGCTTGTCTCGGCGTTTGGCTTAGACGGAGAAGCGGCCAACGTTCTCGCTCAGGAAGCGGTCAGTGTGGGTCTAGCGATTCGCACGAGGGAAGAGCGCGCCCTGAGTCTCACGCTGATTCTTCCAGAAGACTTCGACCGGGCTCCAGCGATTGCGCTACTCGAGAGCGCACGCGATCGTCTCGTGGCGGATATGCGCCGCGACGCCGAAGCGCTTGGGGAGACGCCGACGAATGAACTTGTGAATCGAGTGATCGCGATGAGCGAATCCGTTCGTTTTCGCGCAAACGCCAGCGGCATCGTTGCCGACGTCGTCGCCAGCCTCGGCGACTTCGCGGAGCTCGCCCTCGTGGCGATTCCTGCCTTCGTCGAATACGTTCGCGCAGCAAAGGCCACCGAGCCCAGCATCATGTTGCAGGGGCTCTTCATGCGTCTGCAGCTTTACTATGCCGAGTTTCAGACCGTGCCCACGAGCGCTGGTCCAATCCCAGCAGTTGTTCCCAGGTCGGAAGCTCAGACCGCGGACTTCAGCGGCGACCCCGTCTTTGTTCAGCTAGGTTTCATGCCCCTCGACACAATTCGCTATTCCTACTCCATCGTCCCAACGGACGACCCGAACATCGTCCTCCTGCGCGCCGAAGGAGATCTGGACGGCGACGGCGAGCGCTCACGTTTCGAGCTCACGGTCACCTGCGAGCCCACCGGAGGATGCGTGGCCAGCGAGCTCCACGAAGAGTCTCCTTACGAGTAGGGAACAGAACGCTGACGACTAAACTCGCGCTCGAAGGACACGGGCGTGATGTACGCGTGAAATGGCCGCCCGGCGATCTGCAGTGAGAGCGCCGCCGCCGCCACGCCCATGTTCGCGAGGCGGCTCTTCGTTACCACATGAACGCTGGTGTAGGGCTTCGGGATCGCGAGCATGTAGCGCGTCGCCTCGACGCGAACAGCGCTGTCGTATCCGCGAACACCAGTCCAGTCGTGAAAGTAGGAGAACCCATTCGGGCAGACTTCGGCTTCGGACTCGCGGCTTCGGGTCAGCACCAAGAGGATGGCGAGATCGATGTGCCCAACCACCGTCGAGCGCAAGAGCCCCCGACGCAGCCGATGTACATCGATGCTTCCCCGGTCGGTTTTGACTCCATCAACACGCACTCCATTCGTCATGAACGGCCGAAGACTGCCATGAATGAAGGCGTCGAATCACCAACGAAGACGGCGTCACCGTGAAAAATAACGTGATGTCTCAACCTTCCACCAGCCCTTGGTTCGCGAAGCGTAGCCAACGCTCGACGCCCATCCCTTCGAGAAAATCCTCGTCGTGGCTCACCACCAGCAGCCCTCCTCGCCACGCGCGAAGGCTCCTCGTCAGCGACTGTATGGCCAGGAAGTCCAGGCTGCTGGTGGGTTCGTCGAGGACCAGCAGCTCCGGCGGGGCCTGGCGCTGGCAAAGGCCGATCAACGCCGCGCGCACTCGCTCACCAGGGCTGAGAGAAGCGAGGGGTCTTTCCGCGAGGCCCAAGGGAAAGTGATGAGCGTGGAGCACGTCCGCAACCTCCGGGGCGGATTGAGCCCCGCTTTGAAAAAGAAGAACCGAGAGCAAGGACTCCTTCCGTCTCCAGTTCTCCGCTCCTTGGGCGATGACGCCAATCCGTGAATGCGCCGTGAAGACCGTGCCCGTCGTCGGCTTACGCTCGCTCAGCGCAAGCTCGAGAAGAGAGGTCTTACCTGCCCCATTCGGTCCCACAATCGCGATCCGCTCCCGCCGGATCGTGAGGTTCACGTTCCGGAACAGCAGGCACGTGCCTCGCGTATGCGAGACGTCTTTCAGCTCGATATTCGTCTGACACAGGTCTTCTGGGAGGCTTGGAAGCACCAAGGAGAGCGGCAGATCGACCTTGAGCCCTCTGCGAAGCATCTCGCCTTTCGCGCGTTCGTTCGCTGTGCGCTGAGCACGAACCTTGGCTGCGCGCCCTTGAGATTCCTGAGCGTAGGCCGTTTTTGCGCCCAGCTGAGCGCGGCTTGGGTTGCGACCCAGCTCATGAAGACGCCCTAGGTTCTTCTTCCGTCGTCGCCGACGCAGAATCGTCTCGTTGCGCCGCTCGCTCGTTTCAAACTGCGTAAGACGAGTGACATAGCGCTGCTCTTCGATACGACGTCGGCGGTCGAAGTCGGCCTTGAGCTCATCGAAGCTCCCGCAAAAATAGCGACACCCCGATTCTTCGACGACAAAGAAGTGCTCGAAGAGGCTCAGGATCGCGCTGTGATGAGACGCCACCAACAAAGCGCCTGTCCACGACGCGAGCCAATCGCGTAGCCACCGGGTGGCCTTCGCATCCAAGTCCCGCGTGGGCTCGTCCAGGAGCAGCACCTCCGGACCGTCGCGGCGTACTTCTTCAAGTCGAGCGCGACGGACCTCACCCGGGCTCTGCCCGCCGAGCAGTCGTTGAGGCACAAAGCCGCGCGATACTCCGCACTCGACGTGACCTTCATCGGGCGCCAGTTCCCCTGCGAGCACCTGAAGGAGCGTCGACTTCCCGACGCCATTTCTCCCTACCAACGCGACGGCTTCACGCTCGAGTGAGAGGCTTAGGTCGTGAAAAAGTGTCCGGCCTCCCTCCGCTTGAATGCGCAGCTTTGATGCGCGCAAAAGTACATCCGAAGTCATGGGATCCTCCTCTTCTTTGGTTCCTGGGAAAGCGCTCGAACCTCACGGATCACCGCGGGCTCTGCCTGAACGGTGAAGAGCAGCCCTGAAGGCTTCGCGTCGGCACGGAGCACACGGCAGCGTTTGTACACCGCCGTCAGCGCGACGTTGTTTTCATAGGCCACGTAGATCTCGCTCTCTTTCGCGGTCTGAACACGTCGAATCAACGTCCTCTTGAGGGCCGCTATTGCGCCTGCGTCGTGACTGCACAGCGACACGTAGCCGTGTTCGGCGGAGAGGTTCTCCGCTTGCCGCGGAGTCAGAGCCGATCGCTTGTCGGCCTTGTTGAAGACATAGAAGCGAGGGATGTCACCGGCGTCGAGGCGAGCGAGGACCTCTTCGCAGGTGTCCAAGTGCAGGTCCCACTCGGGGTCCGATGCGTCGATGACGATCACCAAGAGATCGGCCCTCGTCACTTCGGCGAGCGTCGACTCAAAGCTCGCCATCAGGCGTTCTGGCAAATGACGAATGAAGCCAACGGTGTCACTCAACACCACGTCTCCGCCACGCCGAGTCAGGCTCCGTGAGGTGACATCGAGGGTCTCAAAGGGTACGTTTCGCGCGGAGAGTTCCGCCCGCGTCAGCGCGTTCATCAACGACGTTTTCCCCGCGTTCGTGTACCCCACGAGGGCTACGCTCTTCGCGCCAGTCCGGCCTCGACGCTGCTCCAGCGCGGAGCGCTGAAGCTTCTTGAGCGCGCGACGAAGCTCCACCAATCGACCGTCCAGACGTCGCGCCAAGAGCTCCGACGCTGTCTCGCCAGGCCCGCGAGCTTTCATCAGGCCGCCCGCCTGCTGATCCATCTGCAGTCCAAGCCCCCGAATGCGCGGCCGAAGGTACTCCAGCTGGGCCACCTCGATCTGAATGCGCGCCCGCCGCGTGCGTGCGTGACGCAGGAAGACGTTGAGGATCACGGACTCTCGATCGCGAACGGGCATGCCCAGCGCGTCCTCGAGATTTCGCATCTGTGACGGACTCAGCTCCGCGTCGAGGACCACGGTGTCGGCCCCAAGCGCTCTCGCGCGTTTGGACACGGCTTCGCAAGCCCCGCGCCCGAGCAGTGTGCGCGGGTTGGCTTCAATGACGCGCAAGCGTTCATCGCCAACCACGGCATCGCCTTGGGCGCGGACGAGGGACACGATCTCATCGCGTTGACCACGGCCGATCTCTGCGCGTCGACCGACACCGACGCAAACAACATAGACCGCACTCCTTTCATCGGCGCTGCGCGGAGCCGCCGTTGCATGACGTCGATCGAATTCGGCGATGACATCTTCCCATCGGCCGCCATCGGCGACGGGCACTTCCACATGTTCTTCGAGGGCTTCGGAACTAAACTTCATAGGAACTCCTTCTTCGACGAAGCCCCCCGCGAACCAGACGCAAGTGGACCTCGCCGGATGGCGCTCGAAGCCGAGAGCGAGCTCCCGCGAAGTCCGATTCACACTGCTATATTAGCGTGAATCGACCATTGCAGGAGTAGCGTCGCCGGCGTGGAACAAGTCCACGCGCCAGCGTCTCTCGGGTCGAACGATCAGACTGAAAACGGATTCACCCGCGTCGTCGCTCGGTCCGCTGCGGTTCAGCAGCGGGGAGCAGATACAAAGGACGCGAGGAACGAAACGTTCAGATGAAGCTGTAAGTCCACATAGTGTGGACATAGTAACGAAGGAATAAACGTGCGCAAGAACGAAAGTGTTCAGCCCACGCTTTCAATCGACGCGATGATCGCGCGGACGTTTGTCTTCTCCAAACGTTGCAACACGCACCACAGCGTTGAACTCTTAGCGCCGGGCAAGAGCAGGTCTCTCGCGAGGGACTGCGTGAAGCCGTCCATGTGCGCGACGACCTTGGCGCGCTGGGCTTCGCCCGCCGCAGCGTCCAGTTCTTTTGCGTGCTCCCACGCATGCGCTCTGGCCTTGCCCATTTCCCAGCCGGCGAACTGCTCGTCGAGCTGACCCAACGCGAAGTCGATGAGCGACGCGCCGCGGATATGCGACTCCACTACATTTTGAAGTGGCCCGAGCAGGTCGACGAGGACGTCGTTGATACGATCGTAGTCATGTCGAAGCGCTGGGAGCGCTTCATCGCTCTCGAACACTGCCTGCGCGAGGTCGAAGTTGATGTGCGCATTCATGCCCAAGAGAAGATGTTGGAACACTCCAGGTGTTGAACGTCCCGCGAGGTCGAAGGCGAGGCGCCACGGTCCGCTTGGCGTGCCGCCATTCCGATGTTGTTCGTAAGCACGCAGGTAATAGTTCGCAAAAGTCGTATCTACCCGGTCCATTCGCGGCCCGTCCTCGAAGCGCCCCGCGAGAATATCGTCCTCAATACGGATCGTGACGGCGCGGTACATGGCGGCGAAGTACCCGAGGGGGTCCCGCCGAGCCCGAGTATCGTCGACGATGATGTCGAGCTGAGCGATCACTTCTTGGATATTGTTGGCGACCATAAGATGGGCAGAGTATCCAGTAGCGACATGAATGAGTCGAGCCCGTCGGACGCAGGAACTTCCATGCGCGTGTTCATCACCGGCGGCTCTGGTTTTGTTGGCGGTCACCTCATCGAGCGCCTCGTCGCGGATGGCCATGACGTCTACGCCATGGCGCGTTCGAAGCGAAGCGAAGCCGTGGTCGCGGGTTTCGGCGCCACACCGGTCCGGTGCGCGCTCGGGGACGTGCGCGTACACCACCTGGGTGATGCAGACGTCATCATCCACTGCGCGGCGTTCGTCGAAGAGTGGGGCACCCGCGAGGAGTTCGTCCGCGTTAACGTCGAAGGGACGAAGCAGCTGCTCGCCATGGCTCAACAGGTCGGCACGCCGCGCTTCATTCACATCAGCACAGAGGCCGTACTCTTCAACGGCGAGGACCTTGTCGACATCGATGAGACCACGCCTTACCCAGCACAGACCTTTCTCTACTCCGAGACAAAGGCCGAAGCGGAGCGCCGTGTGCTCGCCGCGAACGGGCCGGGACTCTGCACCATCTCCCTTCGACCGCGCTTCGTCTGGGGTCCACGCGACCAAACGATCCTGCCGGCCATCGCTCGCATGGCGAAGCGCTGGACCTGGATTGACGGCGGTCGTGCCCAGACCTCCACCACCCACGTCGCGAACCTCGCCCACGCGGTTTCACTCGCGCTCCATCGCGGCCGTGGCGGCGAGGCGTACTTTGTGGCGGACCGTGAGCGCTCGACGCTGCGGGGGTTTCTGACGTCCCTCGCAAGAACGCGTGACGTGATGCTGCCCAGTCGAAGCCTCCCGCGCCCCTTCGTGCGGGCGCTCGCGGAGGTGTTGGAGCGCGCGTATCGCCTCGCCTCCTCCAAAAGCCCGCCACCCATCACGCGGTTTTCAGCTTCTATGATGTCCAGCACTGTCACGGTACGCACGGCGAAAGCCGAACGCGAACTCGGTTATGCGCCGGTCATCTCCGTCGCTGAAGGCCTCGCGGAGCTCTAAGACGAAGAACGCAAAGTAGTTCGCATGTTGACCAATGATAGTTCGTGTGCGAACTAAATAGCGCCGATGTCGATACGCGTATTTCACCTGCTTCAACGAGCCCACAACGCGCTCTTTCGTGCTGCAGACAACACGATGAACGCCTCCGAGGGCATTCGCACCGCTCAGCTGGCTGTACTCTTCACCCTTTTGCGAACTGAGGGCCTGCCGATTTCAACGCTCGCGCGCACCGTCGGCATGGGAAAGTCGAGCCTCACGGGTCTCGTCGACCGAATGATGGAGAAGGATCTCATTCGACGCGAAGCCGATCCAAACGATGCGCGTGTTCAACGGATCGTTCTCGAGCCGAAAGGCAAAGCCGTCGCCAAGCGCGCAGGCTCCGCCGTCCGCCGATACAACAAGGGCCTCCTAGAGCCATTTTCGGAGCCCGAGCGCGCGGTGATCGCGCGCTTCCTTACTCACGTCGCCGAGAACGCCGACGAAATTGTCCAGCTAGATTCCCCCATGCGCCCCAACGCCATGCGGCCAAAGAAAGAGCAACCATGAGCAACGAAGCGATCCTTGTAGAGCGCACCGACAGTGTCGTCACGATATCGATGAACCGGCCCGCGCGAAAGAACGCGCTCACTCACGCGATGTACGACGCCTTCGCGAGCGCTCTCCAGGAGTCCGACGGTGACGACTCCGTTCGCGTGATCGTCATTCGCGGCGAGGGTGGCGCGTTCACCTCGGGGAACGATCTGGGTGACTTCATCCAGCCCGGCGCCGCCCAAAAGATGGAGCCTGTGCTTCGCTTCTTGGACACGCTGCTCACGTTGAAGAAACCACTCCTCGCCGCCGTCGAGGGACCAGCGATCGGCGTGGGTCTGACGATGCTGCTCCACTGCGATCTGGTCTTTGCCTCAGACAATGCCATCTTTGGTGCGCCTTTTACGAAGCTCGGTTTGGTGCCTGAAGCGGGCTCTTCCATGCTCCTCTCGCGGCGCGTTGGCGGCGCTTGGGCCGGAGATATACTTCTCGCGGGTCGTACTCTCAACGCGGAGGAGGCGTTGTCCTGCGGCCTCATCTCCCGGGTCCTGCCAGTCGAATCCCTGGCCGCGACGGCGGCGGAAGTGGCGGCCCACATGGCGACCCTCGCGCCGAACTCCATGCTCACGTCCAAAGCGCTGATGAAGGGCGACACCAACGATCTCCGCGTTCACATGAACAAAGAAGCGAAGCTCTTCGCGAAACAACTCGCGTCCTCGGAGTTTCGTGAATCCGTGATGGCCATCAAGGAGAAGCGCGCTCCACGTTTTGAGAAGGCCGTGACGTGACCCGCTACGATTCGATCGGGCATCACTACGCGACCCGGCGGCGCGAAGATCCGCGAATCATGGAGAGAATTGACGCCGCTCTTGAAGGCGCAAAGACCGTCGTCAACGTGGGCGCCGGTACGGGCTCTTACGAACCCCGGCGCGGAACTGTCTACCCCGTCGAGCCAAGTCACGTGATGGCGTCGCAGCGACCCGTCGAGCGGCCGGCGATTCGTGGGGTCGCGACGGCGCTGCCGTTTCACGATCAGAGCGTCGATGCCGCCATGTCCGTCCTCTCTTTGCACCACTGGGAGCCCGGCCAAGAGGAAGGGGTTCGGGAGATGTGTCGCGTTGCCCGCCAAAGCGTGGTCATCGTCACCTTCGATGCCGAGGTTTCCGCCAAAATGTGGCTGATGGCCGACTACTTTCCGGAGGTCCGAGAGCTTGATCTGAAGATCTTCCCGCACCCCGATGAAGTCGTGAGCTGGCTCGACCGCCCCGCGACCATTGAAGTCCTTCCCGCACATCGGGACACCCCCGACCGCAACCTCAGCGCGTTCTGGGCCCATCCAGAATGGGTGCTTGATGAGGCCGCTCGCGCGGTTACGTCGGGCTTTGCGCGTCAGTCACCCGATGTTGTCCGCCGCGTCGTTGGTGATGTGACGAGAGACCTGGAGTCCGGCGAATGGGAACGGAAATACGGAGCGCTTCGCTCTTTGGAAGAGTTCGATACGGGGCTGCGACTGATTCGCGCAGGACGCTAGTCCAAGGTCTGAGCGAGACGTTGTAGACGCGCACGGCGCGCTGACTCCGTTTGCTCCCCAATGGCCTTGGCGATGGGCCCTCTGGCGTCGTCGCCATAGATCTGCCGAATCGCGTCCGCGGCCTCTTGCTCAAGCTCCTCGGTCGTCGCCATGTAGATCAAGGACTCCAACATCTTGGGGTCGTTGCGCGCCCGAATGTCGGTCTCATAGGCGCTCAAAAAATAGGGCAGCGCCTGGCTCAAAGAGCCCCGAGCCGCGTACGCCTGCCCACGCAAGATAAGCGGTCGTGGGTCGTCCGGGTGCTCGGACGCGAAGGAGATCAGCGATCCGATTTCGCGCCTCCGAAGACGGCCACCTGCGTCGAGCCGACGCTTATACGCCGCGAGCTCCTCGGGAACCTGTGCCCAGGGATCGGCGCTGGGGTTGTCGCTGAGTTCCTCCAGGGGCTCCGGGACTTCCACCTCGACCGCGGCGCCTGGAGCGCTGGGGTCTGCGGAGCTGTCATCGTCGCTGACGATCCAGTACCCAAGGGTGAGCAGCAGCACCACGGCGGTTCCAATGAGCAGCGCCTTGGGGGGTGCGGGGACGCCAGCGGGATCGCTTCGCGCTTCGTCCACGTGTCGAACGAACTTTCGACTGATCTCACGTACGCTCTGTTTGGCTTTTTCGAGAACGCCCTCCTCCGCATCCGCGCCCGAATCCGCGCCGCCTGAAGCGGAAACACCCGCTGGATGGGCAAGAGATCCGAGGAGCTCTGGCAGCACCTCCATCGCTCTAAGCATCGCTGGAACATCCGAAAACCGCTCATCTTGGCCCTTCGCGAGACCACGAGCGATAAACGCTTCGAGCTCAGGGCTGAACGGCCCTGGCGCCATATCCGCAAGAGCGGGGGGCTTCTGTGAGAGGTGTGCGCGCAGCAGCCCCGTCACCTCCGGAGCGTCGAAAGGCAGCTTGCCCGTCAACATCTCAAAGAACACCACCGTGGCGCCATATTGGTCCGAGCGTTGGTCCACCAGCTCACCGGTGATCTGCTCTGGCGCCATATACGCAGGCGTTCCCACGATATGACCAGCTCGCGTGACCTTGATATCGGTTTCGACGCTGCCGGTTTCGTCCTCCACAAACTTGGCTAAGCCAAAGTCTAACACCTCGACATGAAGTCGAGCCGGCAACTGCCGGACGAATAGATTGGAGGGTTTGAGGTCTCGGTGAATCACTCCAGCGTCGTGGGCGTAGGCCAGCGCGTCGAGGAGCTGCTTCATCACCGAGAGCGCGTCACCGATCTCCAGCGCGCCTTCAGCCACAAGCTCTTCCAGCTCGCATCCTTGGACGAGTTCCAGCACGAGAAACGGGAAATCCCCAAAGCCAAAGTCGATGACGGTGACGATATTCGGGTGCCGTAGAGCGGCCAGGGTCTTTGCCTCTCGAGAGAAGCGAGCCTTCGCGACGGTGGAAACCTCGAGCTCCTGCAGCAGCAGCTTGACCGCAACGGGCCGATCCAGCGCCAGGTGGGTTGCCCGGTACACTTGCCCCCCCCCACCTTCGCCGATCAGAGCATCGAGCCGATAGCGGCCATCCAGTGTGGTTCCGATTTTGGGTTCAGGGCTGGTTGATGGCGGCGGCGGCATTGTTTTAGGCGTTTGCTGCTGCATCGATGACGGCACCTTATCAAAGCCAAGCTGACTCCGCTGGAGAAAGACCCTACTATCCCAACCCAAGAGGGGCCGACCTCAACGTGTCGGACAGCTACATGAAACAAATCTTCACTCTCGCCTTTGTTTTACTCATTCCCACATTGGTCTTCGCTTTGATGCCGCCCCACGTGACGGGGGTGCCCGACTCTGGGTCTTCCCTCGTCGAGCATCGGATCGTGAAGATCAGCGGCTACTCCCTTGGCCACGGCGCTGAGGCGACGGTGCTGGACGGCGAAGGGCAAACCGTCGCCGTGCAGCAGTTTCTTTGGACGCGTTCCGAGTGTCGTGGGCGCCCCGGGCCGTGTGGCAATTCTGGCGAACCGGTCGCCCCGGGCTCCGAACAGGTGTTCGGCGTTCTGTCCGTGAAGCTCCCGGTGCCAAGTGAGGGCGCGACGTTCAGCGTGACGCTCCTCGGCACGACGGTGCACGTCGACACACGCGATGGCGCCTACGTGATCCGATAGACGCGCGGCTTGTGAGGGCCTCTGGATGACCCCACAACAGCACTATGTGGAGACCTTCGGTGTTGCTCTTGTCCTCGGTTGTGCTTGCCTGTGGTTCTGCGGAGACGCCCACCCAGGCGCCTGACAACCCCACGAGTGAAGCGGACCCTCGTCTGAGCGAAGTCGTCCAGGCCGCGGACTTTGCCGAAGATCACCCAGACTACGCGAGCTACTGGCACGCCGGGCTCGCCGAGATCAGCCGCTTCGCGCTAACGCAATCGCGCTACGGACAGCCGCGTGAAGGCGACGCCATCTTCGTTTTTGTGACGGAACCCTTTCTCCCAGAAGCGCAGGTCAAGCACGAGCGTCCCGATCAAGAAGCCGACGTGGCGGTTCTAAAGCTCAACGCCACGCGAACGTTTCTCACGGGCATCTATCCCTACAACCTCATGACGTCCTCGTTTGCGCCCACCGACGGCTCACCGTCTCTCAAGGTCACGGCCACCGTGACGGAGTGGTGCGGCATGGCCTTCGCGCAGCTGAACCGTCGCGAAGGGCAAGTCGAGGCGGAGCTTCGTAGCTACTTTCAAAGCGAGGGAGACCGCGACTTTCGGATGGACGACGTGCCCTTCGAGGATGCCCTCTGGCAGGAGCTTCGTCGGGACCCAAGCGCATTGCCGACGGGTGAGACGCGCCTCGTCCCCGCCATGCACGCGCTGCGACTCCATCACAACGAGCTCCGCCCTTATGACGCCCAGGCAGAGCTCGAGGAGGACGGAGAGCTCTCGCGCTACACCATCCGCTATGCAGAGCTCTCACGCCGCCTTGTGATCGAGTTCGAGACCGCTTTCCCTCACGCGATCGTGTCCTTCGAAGAGACGGACCGTGGAGAGACCACGCGCGGCGTCCGAACGCATTCGATCATGGACGCGTACTGGGGCCACAACAACAACGACGACGCCTACCTGCGGAGTGCCTTAGGACTCTAAGAGCGCCGCGCTCGCACTTTGGCGAGACGATATGACCTGGTCCACGGTGTGCCGCAGATGCACGGGGTCAAAAGGCTTGTCGATGACCGAAACATTCGCCGTCGCTTTTAGGAGATCTTGAAGGCGCGGGTCAAAGGCTCCCCCGGTCATGAACACGATGCGTTCGTTCAACGGCGCAAACTCGTCGCGCACCCGCGCGTAGACATCGAGCCCAGAGAGCACGGGCATCATCACGTCGCAGAGAATCAGATCGAAGTTCTCATCGCCCTTCAGCAGCGCCAGCGCGCCCTCACCGCTTTCCGCTTCGACCACCTCGTGTTCGCGCAACAGGCGCATGAGCGCGCGGCGAACGAGGGGCTCATCATCGATGATCAGTATTCGCCCGGGCCGTGGGCTGAGCACCGGCTCCACATAGGCGATCTCATCGGAGGAGTGACACGAGCGTTCCGCCATGGGAAGTCGCACCGTCACCGTCGCGCCGCCGGAGGCGTTGTTTTCGATGATCAACGTTCCATGAGTCTGGCGAATGATCTCTTCGCAAACCGCGAGGCCAAGACCAGTGCCCACACCTGGCGCTTTGGTCGTGAAGAAGGGCTGCGTCACCCTTTCCAGGAGCTCTGGCGGAATACCGGGTCCATTGTCGCTGACCACGATACTGACTTCATCATCACGGCACGATGTCCGGACCTCGATGGTGTTGCTCCCTTTGCTCTCCGGAGGGAGCGCTTGAGCCGCATTGAGCAACAGGTTCACGATCACCTGCACAATGCGGTTTGGGGCCGCCGCGACACGAACGCGATCGTCCTCGAACGCTATCGATACGTCTGCGATGTGGCGGATCTCGTTGCGAACGATCTTGAGCGCTTCTTCCACGACCTTTGAAGCCCGTAGAGTCTTCGTCGACTCCTTGTCTTCACATGAGTAATGCTTCAGCTCGGCGACGATGGAGCGCACCCGTTCCGTCGCGTTCATGGCATCGGCGAGTGCGCTCTGATGTTCATCGTCCACCGGCGCATTTCGCCTGGCTCGCTCGTCCAGAAACGCGAGATTCCCGGCCAAGTACGCTAGCGGGTTGTTGACTTCGTGGGCAATACACGCGGCGAGCACCCCAATGGAGGACATCCGGTTTGCTCGCTCAAGGCTCGCGACGAGCTCCGCCTTCGTCACGCGCTCTTCGAGCTTCTGCGCATCACTTCGATCACGCACAAGGGCAAGGAGGCGCTTCTCGCCGACTGGGATAAGTCGCACGCTCATGACCTGGTGTGCGAGGTGCTCCACGACTTCGGTCTCCTTGTGGGAAGAAAGCGCGTCACTCGTGGCGTCCTTGACCGCTTCTCGCTGGAAGAGCTCTTCCAGGAGCTTGTCCGCGAAACGTTCCGTCGAGGAGCGTTGAAGGATCAAGCCTTCATGGTCGATGCGGAGAACTTCATCAGGCAGCAAACGAAACAGCATCTGAGAATCGAGCTCGCGTTGCGTCAGTGTGTTGATCGCGCTCAGCCGTGTCCGCTCGTAGGCGAAGGTGACCGCAAAAACCATCGACACCACCATGGCCACTGAGACTCCTGGCAACGCGCGACCACTTGGAGTGGGAAGTGGCAGATAGGCGACGCCGAGCATGGTGAGCCCCAGCAGCCCGAGGGCGAGAAGACACCAGATGAAGCCCGCCCGTGCGCCGGCGATGAACGTCGTGAACAGGGGAATGACCGCCAGGCAGTGCATGATTGGGATTAGCTCACCCGCGATGTACGTCATCGCCATGACGGTGGCGGCGATCAGAAGCGAAAGGGCATGAGTGGCCAACTTGAGCCGCCCGCGGCGGATCCAGAACGCGATGGCGCCAAGGGCGAGGGAGAAGGGCCAGACGAGTGGAGTGGGCTTGTCGGTAATGAGCCTTGCGACGCCTACCAGCATCACCGCCGCCAGGAGCGCGCACCAAAGCGCCCAGACAAGTCGCTTTTGACGACCGTCATCTAGCCAGCTCTCTCTGTCCCCTAACAGCACGTCCGTTAGCGCCTCCAACCTCGAGAGCGAGAATATCACGCTAGACCTCGTCTACCGACCTTCCGGGCGCCTCTTTTTATGACTCACCCGAAGAGGTGGGGCTCTCAGTGTCCCAGTATGAGCCGCTGGAATAATTCGAATTTGCGCTAGCGTTGAAGCGCGTGAACCAAGCCCAGACAGACCCTAGGCTCCGACTCAGCCGCCTGCTTCCAGCGCTTCTATTTGCTGCGTTCTGTGTCTTTGTGACCTGGGACGCAGACCACGGTGGCCGCTGGTTCGGCCAGATCAACGCGATCCCTCACGGGGACAAACTTGGTCATTTTTCCCTCATGGCCATCGCGACGTTTCTCTTCAACGTCGTACTCCGTGGTCGAGCCGTGCGAAGGCTCCTCCTCGGCTCCATTGTGGTTTTCGTGCTCATCACCCTGGAGGAGGTCCGTCAGGCTTTCGTCCCACAGCGCTCTTTCTCGATCGGCGACCTAGTCGCGAACACCGCTGGCATCACCTTGGCCGACATCCTGTATCGACTCGCCCGGCGCTGGCGTCATCGTCACTCGATGAGGGAATCGCGCGACTCGAACCCTGTATCGGAGTGACCGCTGATCTGCGGCGCGATCTCGTACCAACTGCCGCCGGTGTTGTTCGTGATCGTTGAGCGATCAATGATGATGTTTCCAGTGTGGTCGTTGCTGACAAAGAAGATCGCGCTGCCGTGGGCGTTGACCTGATTGTATTCGATGAGGCTGCCGCAAATGCTCAGCGTCATCCGGCCGCCGTCGTTGTAGATCGCTCCGCCGCTTCCGCCGCCGGGGGTTCCTGGGTCGGCGGGGTTCGCGCCGTTGCCGATCGCTTCGTTGTGCGAGAACCATGAGTTGATCACGGTCCACGAGGTTCCGATGCTACTCAGTCCGCCGCCGTTGGAGCCGCTATTTCCAAGCCCCTCACGACCGCCGAAGGTGCTGTTCACCACGTAAACTGGGGCTCCTTCAAACTGAGCAAAGGCGCGCACCGCCGCGCCGCCCACGTCCGGGCCAACGGGCGCGCAGATATTGTTGAAGAAGCGTGAATTAACGATCTTGAAGCGACCACCGTACGAAAAAATGGCGCCGCCACCTTCTTCTTCCGAGGCTGCGTTGCCGTCGACGAATGTCAGGTTTTGCACCGTGAGCTGTGGGTGATCTTGGTTGTCGCACATCGGTGTCGTCCAGACCTGATCCTGGTCGCACGTGTTCATGTAGAGAATACGACGCTGCCCCTGGCCGCTGAGCGTCACTAGACCGCCGCCGTCGATGACGATGCGTGGGCCTGTGTTGTTGAAGACCTTGGCCGTCGCTTCCATCCGAATGGTCACGGGATCCGGTCCGCAATCGAAGGTGATGACGCCGCCGAGGGCCACGGCGGCGACAACGGCGTCGCTTGTGCAACTCTCGGGCGTGCCCGTGCCCACGACATGGTCTGGGGAGCTTACGTCTTCCGCCGCCGCTTCTGCCGGCACCTCGCAGGCTCCATCCACATGGCCCGCACGCGGAAAGTCATCGCCGACTACCGTTATCACATCGCGACCTGGAGCCCTCGCATCGACGGCGGCGGCATCGAAAGCGGCCGCATCGAAGCCTGGAGCATCGACGGCTGAGGCATCGCTTGGAGCGACGTCATCCCCGCAAGCGAGAAGAAGGAATACCGCGAGTGAGAAGCGCTTCATGCGCCAAGGATAGCGTCTACGTGCGGCTCTTGCCGAGATGTTGACCGATGATCTCCGCGAGCTTCTCTGGCTCGCCCTTATAAGGGCCAAATTCCTCAGGCCCCAACACCATGGCCAGTTCACCATCTCGGTCGCTCACGACGCATGGGTATCGCCCAGCAATAAAACGCAGCTCGGCGTCGCTCAGTTCATTGCGATGAAGCCCCACAACCTCGGCGTCGATGCCGCTCTTGCAGTCAATCCATGAACCCCGCTCGCTCAACCCACTGTGAGTGATGGTGCAAAGCTCGCACTTCGCGATGCCGAGTCCCTTCTTGATGAAGTAGGCCAGCTCTCCTCGGACGCCGCCGTCAGCATTGTAGACCAAGAGAATTCGCTCGCGCATCGACGCAAAGTGTACGGCGGATTCTTCCGAGGCGTTCAGGAAAAGGCGCCGAAGGGTCTACGGATGAAGGTCGGCGGGTCGTATACTCCACACCTTGACCACAGGTGCACCGACGTGGAGGTGCGACCTCCCAACCCTTCCAGAGATCGCCCAGGCAGCTCTGAAGCAGGCCCTGGACTCGGTTGGTATTCACGCTGTGGATGAGGGAGCGAGCCCCACCTTCTTTTTCTGCGAAGCCACGCATTCGCCCTGCGATGAAGCTGCAAAGTACGTGGTCGTCATCGGTGAGGGCGAGGAGTCCTCCATACTTTCGTCGGCGTGGGCCCATGACTATTGGATGCTTCCGCTCAAGCGAAGCCTCGTCGAACTGCGGCTCACCGAACGCTGGCGCGTCTGCGATACAACGACCGGATCGCCGAAGAAGAAGCAAAGTTCGAGAATCTAATCTTCAACATTCCGGGCATCGTCTATCGTTGCGAGTTCAACAGCGGCTGGACCATGGAGTACATTAGTGAGTCCGTTCGAAACGTGACCGGCTATCCGCGGCATGAGTTCACGGATGGCACACGGGACTATGGCTCGATCATGGTGGAAGAGGACCGAAGCCGAGTTGACGAAGAAGTGAGCGCCGCCCTCGAGGCCGATGAAGCTTTCTACCTTGAGTACCGAATTCGTCGCGCCGATGGTGAGGAACGCTGGGTCGGCTCACGCGGGCGAGGGGTTCGTGCGGCGTCGGGTGCGCTTCGATACCTGGATGGGGCGATCTTCGACATCAGCGAGGAGAAGCGAATACAGGCGGAGCTAGAACGCCATCGCGAAGAACTCGCCCACTCCATCGACGAGCTCAAACGAATCGACGAACTCCGAACACGTATGTTTCAGAACGTCAGCCATGAGCTGCGTACACCCTTGGCTCTGATCCTTGCCCCGACCCAGCGTCTGTTTGCTCATGCTTCGGAATCGGACAAACGCTCACTCTCCTCCGTCATGCGCAATAGCTATCGCCTGCTGGACCAGATCAATGCGCTCCTCGATGTGGCGAAGATGGACGCTACTGGGCTACTTGTTCATCCGCAGCCGGTGGACCTTCGGAGATTCCTCACGAACCTCACCGCCGACGTGAGACCCGCTGCCGACGAGCGGGAGATCGAGCTGCATTTACACATCGACGCACCAGACGCCTATGATCTGGACCCACAGCACATGGAACGGGTCGTTCTTAACCTCCTCTCCAACGCATTGAAATTCACACCCGCTGGCGGAGCGATCCACGTCAACGCACATTCAACGGACCGAGGACTCGAAGTTCGCGTGCGAGATACGGGGCCAGGCATCGCAAAGTCGGCCCAAGCTACGATCTTCGACCGCTTTGTGCAGGCAGACGACAATGACACCGTCGGCGGCACGGGCATCGGGCTTGCTCTCGTTCTCGACCTCACGAAACGCATGGGTGGCGAAGTCCACCTCGAAAGCGCGCTTGGCGAAGGAGCGACGTTCTTGGTCCATTTTCCGTTCTCGTTGCGTAGCCGATCCCAAAGCGTGTCACCGAAAAGCCAGGTGACTGTGGGACTCACGATGATGGCGGGTATGTCACGCCGCGCACGCTACGAGGCCCTCCGCGGCGCACGTGCTGGGAAGATACAGCATCACGGGGCCCACGGACCAAGGGTGCTGGTGGTCGAAGACAACGTCGAAATGAACGCTGAGATCAGCGCGATCCTCGCTGCAAAGTTCCGGGTCACGTCGGTCTATAGCGGTCTACAGGCGTTGGATTCGCTGAGCGAGGTTTGCCCAGCGGCTATCGTGAGCGACGTGTCCATGCCCGGCATGGACGGTGTTGAGCTCGCCCGGAGGCTTCGCGAACGCCCCGACTTTCGCGAAGTCGGTATCATTTTGCTTTCGGCTCATGCCGATCTCGATGACCGTATTCGCGGGCTTCAGGTCGGCGTCGACGCCTACCTCACCAAGCCGTTTCATCCGGACGAGTTGGCTGCCGCGGTGGAGGGGATTCTTCGATCACGCCTTCACCTTGTTGGAGACTTTCATATTCACCAGTCCCTTGGCACCGGTGGACAAGGGAGTGTCTTCTTGGCGGAGTCCAGAGCGGGGAACTTCGTTGCTCTGAAGCTGATCAGTGCCGGCTCTCTCATGAATCCGCTGAACCAACAGCGACTCGCCCGAGAGCTCGAGGTCCTCCAGCACCTAGAGCACCCAAACATTGTGCGCATCGTCAAAGACGGCAGCCGAGGTGACGTCGCGTACGTGGCGATGGAGTTCCTCGATGGCGCAAACCTCGAAGAGATTCTCCAGGTGAACGGCGTCTTCAATGACGCTCAAGTACGTACCGTGCTCCTTGGACTCTGCCGCGGAGTTCAAGCGGTTCATCAAGGCGGCATCCTTCATCGCGACCTGAAGTGTGAGAACGCGATGATGCTTCGCTGTGGTCCTCGTGACTCATCCGCCCTGAAGATCGTAGACTTTGGCCTCGCTTCGGAGAGCACACCCGCGAATCGTGCGCCTGCCAACGGAACCCTGCCTTATCAGGCTCCTGAGCTGCGCACATTCGGCGAAGCCTCAACGGCGTCTGACATCTACGCGTTGGGCGTCATCGCGTTTCGCCTTTGCTCTGGCACGTTCCCCATCACAGCGGATGCTCTTCCTGACGATTGCATCCATGCGGAGTGGGTACGCTGTGCACTCTTGGGCGATCCCAAAGACCGCATTTACCTCGAAGACGTCCTGAACTTCCTTGAATCGATGAATGTCAGCCCCAGCTTGCCGAACATTCCTGCGACGCCCGGCGCGACGGATCTGGCGATTACTGAGTAGCTCAACAACGAACTCGAGACGTCATCGCGTCATCGGGCTCGCTGCGACCGACGCCAAGAACGCTGGGGTGAGTCGAAAGCGACAGCCATTGCCAGCGAAGCTCACCAGGGCGTTGTCCTGAAGCTCCACCGGTTTTCGCGCAGTGAGGGCGCTTCCATCAACGAGTGTTCCATTCTTCGAACCCGCGTCGGCGATGCTGTAGATGCCGGTCACGATGTCTTGCTGAATGTAAGCGTGGTATTTCGATACCCCCGCCATCGGCAAAACGATGTCGTTGTTCCGCGTCCGACCAATGCCGATGAGTCCCGAGAAGATCCCTTCTGAGCGCTTGCGAATCCAAGCGACCTGAGCATGGCCGTTGACCACTCCGGTGCTGGGGCTCGTCACGACTCGTGTACGAAAGGAAGCGGCGTCACATTTGACGGGCCAGGCGTCGAAGAGCAGGAGCGCATCGGGGAACTCGACGTCCTCGACGTCCTCGACGCTCCGTTTAAGCATGCTCCAGATTTCGGCTACGCTTGGCATTCGATTGCGGCCAGCTATTCGAACAGTTCCATGCCGAGGAGAGCTTTTCCGATGAGATCATGGAGGTGGTCGGTCGTCGGCGCCATCACGCGTCCCGCGAGCGAATCGCGAAAGACGCGCTCCAGCGGAGAGTGCTTGCTGAAGGCTGCGCCTCCACAGGTTTGCATCGCTTGGTCTGCTACCCGCACCACATTTTCGATGGCGAAGAGTCGTGCTTGTAAGAGATGAAGTGTCGCGGCGGGATCGTTGCCCTCCAGAGCCGCGATCGCGGTTTCGAGCAATCCCGCCGCCGCTGACGCCGTGGTGTTCATCTGTGCCAGTCGCGCCCGCAGGTTGCCAAGGTCCGCCAGACGCGATCCATCGTGCTCAAATGAAGACTTCAGCAGATGCTCTTGAGTGATGCTCGTCGCTGCTTTCATGAGGCCGATGGAGAGCGCGGTTGTACCGACGAGAAACCATGGAAGTACGACGCCAAGGAGATGTTCAAACCCCTTCGCATCCGAAGTGATCATGTCCCCTGGCGCTACCCTGTAGTCAGTCAGGTAGACCGGTGCCGAGTCGTTGCCGCGAAGCCCAAGACCATCGAAAGCGCGGCTTGAGTCAATCCCGTCACGGTCCGTGCGCACGAGGAAGCACTCGCTTTGAAGGGGTGACTCTGCATCAGGGCTCTGTGCCGTCGCCACGAAGGATTGAACGTGGTGCGCTGCCGTCACCCAGCTCTTCTCGGCGCTGACTCGATAGCCATCACCGTGCGTGACAAGTTTGGAAACCGGCATCCAAAAAAGGGAGCGCGAGCCCTTCTCGGACGCACCAAGCGTAGTGAGGTGCTTGCCCGCAGCGATGTCTTTGAGCAGCGAGTTGGCATCACTGAGCGCCGACGCCTCGATAGACTTCGAGCTTGCGACATGCATGACGTAGATCATCCCCGTCGACGCACATGCTCCACCAAGGGACTCGACAAACGAGGCGAAGGCTCGGAACGACTGGCCTTTGCCTCCATGCTCAGGACTTACGCAGAGCCCCAGCAGTCCGTTCGCCGCAAGAGCTTCGACAGACTCTTTGGGGAAGCTCCCCACGGCATCGTGTCGGGCAGCATTCGCGGCTACGACTCCTACTACCTCGTTAGCCGAAAGGTGTTTCTCTGATGTCATCAATGTTGTTCCCCCAACGCTGCCCTCAAGTATTGCACTTGGAGGCTCCGAGAGGACAGCTGCATCAACACTTGATCGCGTGTCCGATGTCGTTGTCGCGGATTGGGCCCAGCTGGTGACATCGACGTCATACACTTCGCAAGTGTGTTCTGGTGCCGATCGACTCCAAATACTGAGGGTACGCTTGGTGAACGAGGCTCCAGACCACTTGTCGGCGAAGTGAGTCCTGGTGGGGATCGACACCGCATACTGAGAGCACGCACGGCGTCGGCACCCCGCCCTGACGCTCTCATCAAGCTGTCTGAGTTCGTGCGCGAAACGCGGTCTGATATAAAGCGCTCATGCGTTGCTTGCTTGCCGTCCTCCTCCTCACCGCCTGTTCCGAAAGTCACCTCATCGGCGACTTCGATTCAGGGCCAAGCCGCGTCGACGCCGCGACATTCGATGCACCCAGCTTCGATGTCCCTAGCTTCGATGTCCCCAGCTTCGATTCTTCGCGCGCCGATGTGCCTCCACGTCGTGACGCTGGTAGACGCGACGTGGGTCCCGTTGGCGTCGACACCGGTCCTGTTTTTGACGGAGGCCGCGACGCAGGCTCAGTCCTCGACGTTCCCGCCGAGTGCATCCAGCTCTGCGAGCGCGCCGAGCTGTGTGTCGAGGGCACCGACGTGGGGGAATGCATCGATGGATGCTTCGACATCGAAGCCTTCGTTCGAGGTCCCGCCTGCGAACGTCTCGCTAACAACCTGTTTCGGTGCGTCGAGTCCGTCTCGTGTGAAGAGCTCGAGCGCGTCTTTGACGGTGGTGAATGCGCAGAGGCCCTTCAGGACTTCGGCGATCGCTGCGGCGAAATCTGAGTCTGGATAACGACGTTCAGCGCGAGTCGCTCTCACGGTACGCATTCGTTGTGCTCGAAGGCCGGTGAGGGCTAACGTTCGGCATGATCCTTCGCACCAGCCTTCTCCTTCTGCTCGCATGCGGAGGCAGCGGCCCGAGAGCCGCCGGCGATGCTGGGCCGATGGTGGATGCGTTCGCCCTCGACTCGACGCTCGATGTTCCTCCCGACACGCCTCTCTTGGACGCGGGGCCCGAGGCTGCACTGGTCGGAACGCTTCGCTACGAGATCCGCGACGTCACGGAACGTGGCTTGTCCTCGCCCAGCCTCACGCCTTTGGCGAACATCGGTGTAGCGCTCATGGATGGCGGCCGAGAGGTCGAGCGCAGCGTCACAAACGCCGCCGGCATTTTCGTCTTTCTCACCACACCACCGACCGGCGCCACCGTCCGTGTCATCGCCGAGGACTTCGACCCACCTCTCCTCGTGAGCGACCAAAGCGGCGCGATCTATACCTTTGAACGTTCCGTGAGCGGAGCGCGCCTCGACTTTGATGTGACGGAGCCCAACTTCTCGGGCGCCTTGGCGCTCTACGAGACGATCCGCGCGGGACTTGTCTACGCCGATGACGTTGGACTCATCAGCCGACAGGCCGTGGAGGTCCGCTGGGAGCGTGGCCGCAACACGCCTGGCGGAACGTCCTACGCGCTTGGGCCCGAGCTGTGGATCCTCGGCGGTCCATCCGACACCGATGAGTTCGACACGCCGGTGGTGATGCATGAGCTCGGACACTTCGTGCAGTCCCAAAACGAGCTCTCGTCGCGCGTCGGCCCCGGGGACGGACACGAAGGCGTCAACGCCTACCCAGATGGCGCGTGGCGTGAAGGCTGGGCGAGCTTTTTTTCGTCCGCGGCCCGCGGCAGCGCTTTCTACGGAGACACCATTGGTGGCGAAACCGCCTTCTCGTTTGATCTCAACGACCTCCCGCGCGGAGGTGAGTACTTGGCGAACGTGAGCGGCTCGCTTGGACAAACACACTCGGAGTGGGTCGTCGCCGGCGCCCTCTACGAGATGCTCGAGGTCCTCGGAGACGCAGCGCTCTTTGCGCCTCTTTTAGACTACATCGTCCCGCTTCCGAACGATCGAGGCAGCGGGGGACGTGACCTCGTCGACTTTCTCGACGGCATGATGTGCTCACCGCCGGATCCCCGAGCCACCATTCAGAGCGTGGTCGTCGACACCTTTCGCTTTCCCTACGACTTCAACTCTCCCTGCTTGAAGCCAGGACGCCGACAGTGGCGACTTCGTCCCCCAGCCCCTGTTGTTCTCCCGGGCCGCGTCGTCGAAGTACAAGGCCGGCGCTTGCGCATCATCACGGTGTCGGACGCGGTCTCGGAAGCGCAAATGACCCCGCTTCGCTGACGAGACCTTCCAGCCGCCGCCTCACGGAAGCGGACCCTTTACGTTTTTGGCGCTCGCTCTATAGTCCGTCGCGCGATGAAAGTCCTACCCTTAGCGCTTACACTTGGCGTCCTGATCGCATCTTGCGAAGAGCCCAGCGAAGCGCAGGCGCCACCACCCGCTCCTGCGAGCCAGCCGGCGCTCGAGGCGCTGACGGACCTCACCTCCACCGAAGTACAAAGCGCACTTCGCGCCGCTCCCGGTGACGTCCTCCTCGTCAACCTCTGGTCGACGTGGTGTCGCCCGTGCATGGAAGAGATGCCCCAGCTCGTGAGCTTGGCGGCGAGGCATCGCGCCGGTGGCCTCGGAGCGATGTTCATCTCGATGGACATCAGCGCGAGCCGCGCCGAGGCCCTCCGCTTCATGGTCGAGGAGCAGGCGCCCTCGCCGTCGTATATCCGAGTCGGGCGCGACGCGGACTTCATCCCAGCGATGCATGACGATTGGTCCGGGACGCTTCCCGCGACGATTCTCTTCGATCGATCACGCACACCCCGGCATATGTGGGTGGGCGAAGTTCCTACGGACGAACTTGAGAGCGCCGTGCAGCGAATGCTCTCAGAAGGAAATGAATGATGACTCTTATCCAGCGACTCTCTTGCGTTCTCGCCGCTCTCCTTTTTGTCGCCTGCGGGAGTGAAGCTGCCGAGCCGGCAAGCCCAACCGCGGAAGCGACAAGTGCCGCCGAAGCGCCGGCAGAGACGCTCGAAGCGCCAGCGGAAGCGGCCGTCGCCGAGAGCCTCGCGATGGGCGGAAGCGCACCGATGTCATCGACGGAGATGCGAAACGTCGACGGCGAGATGCACAGCATCGCTTCGGTGGCGCAGGAGAAGGGGACCTTGGTGCTCTTTACCTGCAATCACTGCCCCTACGCCGTCGCCTGGCAGGACCGCTACGTCGCCTTGGCCCATGAGTTCATGGAGCAGGGCATCGGTGTCATCGCCATCAACTCCAACGACGACGCGGAATATCCAAGCGACTCCTTCGAAGGCACCGTGGCCCGCGCCGCCGAGCTCTCCATGCGCTTCCCCTACGTCATGGACGAGACCTCCGACGTCGCCCGCGCATTTGGCGCCGAAAAGACCCCCGAGGCGTACCTCTTTGATGCCGAGGGACACCTCGTTTACCACGGCGCCATCGATGACAGCCAAGACCCCGAGGCTATCCAGGAGCACTACCTCCGTGACGCGCTGACGGCAGTAACGGCGGGAAGCGCGGTCGCCCAAGCCGAGACCCTCGCCGTGGGCTGCTCCATCAAGTTTCGCGAAGGCTGAAGCTCACTCGCGCGGAGTGCTGGTGGTTGCTGAGTCGACGTAGGTGAGAAGCACGACGACTCCGCCCACCCGCTGTTCCGCCTGGTGAACACGCGCGAGGGTCACGGTGTATCGCTCGGCTGACGGCAGCGCGATGGTCTCTTCACCGTCGTCGATGAGCATGAACTGCGACCGATCAATGCCCGATCCTTCTTGGAACGCCAGGATCCTGACAAACGTTTGGCCCACCTCCGTCACGTTCCACGTGAGCGTCGCGGTGTCCCCAGCGCTGTCCACGCTCAGCTCCACTTGCCCATCGTTTGCGGCGATCATTGGAAAGTCGACCTCCACAGGTTGCTCCCCCACGGTGCCCGCGATGAGAAGGCTCGTCGGGGCCGGCAGCGGGCGCGAGCCGTTGGGGTAGAGCCAGGTGCCTGACGAGCTCCCAATGGCCGCAAGTCGAATATCTCCTACAGAGATCTGCGCGTCACCCGTCAAAGATCGATCGCTGCGGCGATCGGCGACCTCGAAGGGTTGGCCAGGCACCGGGAGGGTCGTCGGAAGACACATCCCGCTTCCTCCAAGTCCAGTGCCGGTTTGGCAAAGCACCCGGCTGTATTCTTGGAGCATATTTGGTCCCACGGTTGCGGCAGCCGTCCATTCCTCCGAGTCGGAGAAGCGCGCAAACATCACGTCAAGGTAGGCCTCGACGGGTCCCGTGATGCTGGTCCCAGCATCGCGACCCGTTCCCGCATCACGATCCGTTCCCGCATCACGATCCGTTCCGGAATCGGTCGCGGTCCCTGAATCAGGCCCGCCGGTCCCGCCATCCATCCCTGGCGCCGCATCGGCCACGAAAGGATCTGAAGAAGGTCGGTCGTCGTCCCCACACCCGCTCAAGGAAGACAGGGTGAACAGAGAAAGGCAGAGAGTTCGTAGGTGCATGCGTCGGGTGGTAGTCGGACTGAGCCGAGCCGCACGCAAAACCGCCATACATCGTATGGGGATCGCGCAGACGGTTTGCGCCGCACTAGAACGCGCGGAGCGACAAGGGGGGCGTATTCAGACGCGCCCGGAAGCCGATGGGCGCGCGCGAAGATGATCGCGACGAGGAGCCCGGGTGCGCCATACGCGAGGGGCGAGAACGATCACGAAGACCTCTATCGCCACCTCAATGGACGAGCCCATATCCATCCGCCGCCGTCCATGGGGTCGTGCTCGTCGCCGTGGACGGAGAGAAGAAAGAAGATGCTCATCGCTAGGTCACAACACCGCGGCGAGACTCCTTCTATTCCCACATGAAGCGATCAGATGGTTTCACCCAGCGAGGTTGGAAGCGCGAAGCGAAGAACGCGCGCCGTCGCTTGCTCCGCCGTGAGGTAGTAGAGGAACCCGTCTGGCGAATAGGTCATGCGGCCGTCGGCGCCGGTGGACTCAAACTCGCCGATGAGCGTGCCGCTCGGGTCGTAGGTGTCGATGCGGCCGCCGCTGAGGGACACGAAGACACGCCCTGTGAAGGGATCGCGGAACAGGCTCGTCACATCCGCGCCGACCTCGGCCCATACCTCGCGCGCGTCGATGTTTGTGGCCACGCGGTAGATCGTTCCGCCGGCGGTGGCGACGAGGAGCGAGGTGTTGCTGAAGACCGCGCTGGCGTGAACGCGCTCTGGGAACGTCTGAATGACCTCGACCTCAAGGGCGTCGACGTCGGCGCGGACGAAGTCCCCGTTGCTCTCGACGTTGCCGACGAAGAGCGTGTTGTCTCGGCCCCAGGTCAGGCCGGCGGGTCCCGCGTTGAGGTAGGTCAGGCTCGCCTCGAAAGGTCCCATACCTTGGCTCGTGGAAGAGGTGAGCACCATCGGCAGGTTCACATCACCTTCGCGCACAAGCTGCGCCACGCCTTGGGGGTCGTCTCCGACGCAGCCGCACGTCGGACAGCAGGTGTAGGTGAAGGCCACCTTTCCAGGGCCGTCGCCCATGCCGAACTCGCTGTCGGGAAGTCGACGAACGGCGACCTCGCCCATGTTGAGGTTGGTGACGCCGTCCCACTCCGTGAACGTTCCGTCGGGAGCCAGCTGCCGCATATAGTCGGTGCCGCTGATCATCGTCACGGTGTACGCGTTGCAGATGTCGTCGAACTCGAGATCGAAGGCGCCGCCGCTGCCGCCATGGATGAAGTCCGATTCGTTGAGACGCTCGAGGGGAGCGGGCGTGCACGCGCCGGCCGGTCGTTCACTTCGGCACATGGAGCCCCAGCAAGCGCTCATATCTTCAGCGCATCGGAGCGTGTCGCAGGGCGCGGCTGGGACGCAGCTCCCGACGAGGTTGCACTCGGTTCCGGGAAGACAGAGCGTGTCGCCGCACTCTTCGCCGCTGCCCGTGAGCGCTCCGGCGGCGCCTTCGCTCACGCAGGTGCCGGTGGCGTAGTCACACGCGTTGCCTGCGCCACAAGTCTCCGAGGCAGGGTCTCCGCACTCCATCACGCAGCGGTCTGCGCGGCAGACTTCGCCACCAACGCACTCACAGGCTGGCCCTGAATCCGTCGCGGCGTCTTGCCCTGCGTCGGGGGTGCTGGGCACGCAGCGCTGATCTACGCACATCTCGGCAGCGTCGCAGTCATCGTCGAGGGTGCATCCGGGGGTGACGGTGTCATCATCGCCGCAGGCGGCAGCGCTAAGAACGAAAACGAGTGCGATCAGGTGTTTCACCCGCCCACGTTAGCGCCCTTCAACTCGCCACGCATCTTAGAAGACGCAGCGCTACTTGCGGACCAAGGTTCGTGCCGCAGCTTCCGCGGCGGCCAACGCGCCTTCGAGGTAGCCGCCGAAGTCCGACGCCATCTCGCTCGACGCAAAAAGGAGCGCTGAGCCGTCCCAGACGTCGCGCAGAGCGGTGGGCATTCCGTAGTCGGGATGCCCATGAGGAGCCTGCCGGTCCAGTGGCGTCGAGGTTTGCACTTCAAGCGCCCAATCCTGTAGGTGGAGTGTCTGCGCCGCGCCTCCTTCTTCGCCGAAGAGATGGGCAAGCTGGGCCCTGACGGAATCGAGGAACGCCGCCTGGGAACGGTTCTCCGCGGAGACGCCGACGAAACCAAAGAGCGCATAGGGGCCCCCTTCGAGGGGGGACGCGTCATGAACTTCAACAAGCGGGCCGCGTCGACTCATCGCGTCGCCAGAGAGTCCGTGCTCCCGCCAGAACGGTCGCTCATAGAGCGCGAGGACTTTCGCATGGCCCGCCATCCAGGTGGGCACCGCATGCATCGCGGCAAGAACATCCGCATCTAGCGCCGGAGAGAACTCCATCGTCGCCGCGACACGCGGCGGCAGCGCGAGCACCACGTGATCGCACTCGATGGTGTGGTCGCCGATGTGCACCCGGGGCTCTGGACCGTGGAGACCTGACACGGCGTGACCTAAATGAAGTCGCTCGTTGGGGAGCTTCGCCACCAACGCATCGATGAGGACGCCCATGCCTCCGTCGATGCGAAGCGAGCCCGCCATCGGCGAGAAGTCGGCGCGCTGCGCTCGTCCGCGTTCATCTTCGAAGACGAGCTCGCCCTGGTCCCATTGGGAGAACACCGTCGCACCCAGCTCGAGGGCGAGCGCTTCCATTCGAGCCTGACCGGGCCAAAACCAAGCGGGTCCCAGGTCAAAAGCCGCAGTGGCGTCGCCGGCGGAGAGCTGCGGCGAGTGGATGCGTCCGCCAAAGCGATCCCGCGCTTCGACGAGGTGAAAGTCGATGTCCGCCGCATGGAGCTTCGTCGCGAGGGAAAGACCTGAGAGCCCACCGCCAACGATGAGCACCTTGGTGCGGTTTGGTAAATCAGACAGAGGGAGCCTCTGTGAACCGAAGGTGTCGAGTTTTGATCCACACGCGTGCGCCGTCGCTCCCTGCTTTCGCGTTGAGCGTTCCGCCCATCGGAATACGAAGCCACGAATGTGTCTTCAAGACATCATCGCCTTCGTGAAACGTGCCTTCGAGAACCAAGTACTCTGCGCCTTCTGGCATCACGATTTGGACCTCCGCACCCGGGGCCCACTCTTCGATGACGACGGTTTCGCGATCGTCCTCGAAGAGCTCACGCGCTTTGACGCCTTCGCGTTCGGTCGCCTCAAGGCCTTTGCTCATGTCCGTTCGAACCGGCGAACGGTCATCCGGATCGAACTGCCATAACTTCACGAAGATGACGCAGCCCTCCGCGGCGCCAGGCGTGTGTTTCGACGTCGGTGGATTCCGAACGTACGAGCCCACGGGGTAGTCGCCGTGCTCATCTTGGAATACGCCCTCGAGGACGATGAACTCCTCGCCGCCGGTGTGGACGTGCGGCGAGAAGTGACTCCCAGGTGCGTAGCGCACGATGCTCGTGGCGCGCGCGACCTCGTCCCCGATGCGGTCGAGCATGCGTCGGTCAACCCCTGCTATGGGCGAAGGAGACCAAGGGACGTCGTGGCTGTGAATGACCACACGCTTTGAAAAGTCGGCGTTGAGTTCCATGCATGCTCCGGGTTTACGAGTCGATACTGCCTCAGGCAGCGCAGCTTGGTCGTTCGGAAATTCGCGTGCGCCAAGAATTTAGGTGGGTCAGCTCTGCTGGGACATCCAACTTGGCGAAGTCCGCGAAGACGAGGCCCGCATACGCCGTGATATCCGCCATCGAAAAGTTCTCACCAGCCAAGAATGGTCGCTTTGCCAGGACGCCGTCGAGGTAGCGCATGGTCTGGACGGCGACCTCTCGTTTGCCCTCGCCCCACGTCGCGTTCTGGTTCGTCTCCAGATCGGGCCCAAGGCCAGGCGTCGCGTGGTGAAAGTAGGCGCCCACAGCGTCGAGTAAGCCGGACTCGGCGCGGAGACTCATCATCTGGACCACGGCGCGTTCTTTCGGCGAAGAACCGATGAGTGAGTCGCCCTCGTAGTGGCCGTCGATGTACTCGATGATCGCCGTGCACCGGGAGATGCAGGTGCCGCACTCGAGTTCTGCGTAAGGAACGGTGGCATCGGGGTTTCGCGCCCGAAACTCCGCCGAGCGGTGTTCACCCGCCATCACGTCGACGGGGATGAACTCCACATCCTTCGCGCCTTTCTCGGCGAGGGCGATTCGAACGCGGAGGGGATTGGGAAAGCCGGCGGTATCGTAGATCTTCATGGGGTGTCCTTGTGTGTTTGGATGAAGACTTTGTAGGTATCCCTCTCCCATTCACTAGACCCGCTATGTAAATGTACTTATTTAGGATTGTAATGAGTGAGGCCTATCCTTAGATACTAGGTTCGATCCTAACAACCGTTGCCACCATGAACCCTGACCCCATTCGATATGCCCTCGCCGTTGTCGACGAAGGATCATTCAGCGCCGCAGCTCGCGCTCTGAGTGTGACGCAGCCGACGATCTCAAACGCAGTCACCCGCCTTGAGGAACGCCTTGGCGCGCCACTCTTTCGGCGCAGCACGCGCAGCGTCGAGCTCACGGCTTTTGGGCTCGCTATGCTCTCCACAATGCGTGATCTGGTCCGTGCTCACGTGGCGCTGCAGGTCACCGCCGATGCGTACCATCGGCCGGATCAGCCGCTTTTGCGTCTCGGGTTTTCACCGATCATTGGCGCACGTGCACTCTCCTCATTGGTCGCTTCGTTTCAGGCCGGTGATTCAGAAGTTGTCTACAAAGAGTGCAGCGAGAATGACCTCTCCGAACGCCTAGGCGATGACCGCTTGGATGTTGTCATCGCCCTGCGTACGAGCTGCGCGAACGCCGACAAGCGAGTGGCCCTCGGCCGCGATCTACTGCGCTACATTCCTCCCGGCGCTGCAGATTGCGCCGCCGACACCATCGAGCTGAGCGTACTCAGCCAAGAGCGTATCGCTTTGACCGCCGGCGCCTGCGGATTGGCCTCGGCGACGCGCGCCATCTTCAGCGAGCTCTCCCTTTCGCCGACCTACTACTCCGGAGAAGCCATGAGCTACCCCGT
>JBLHKB010000013.1:0-38020 GCA_047619315.1 Polyangiales bacterium | reverse complement strand
TTGAGAAGGCCTGGAAGTGTGAAGGTTCCTGCGCCTCTCTTCTTGATGTGACGCTCGATGACAGCAGCAAGCTCGTCCATGACGGTTGCTACCTGCTTCTTGGAGAGGTCCGTGTTCTCGGCAAGCTCGGCGAGAAGGGCGGACTTGCTGAGTGGTTTCGTAATCGCGGTTGTCTTGGCCATTTTGAATCTCCGTAGCCGCCCAGGGCGGCTGTCGGTTGGGCGCCCGTGGACGCGTTGGTGCGGCCACACTGCACTCCCCGATCTGGAAATCAAGGGTTAAAGTCGTTGCGGAATGTCTTCGGCGCCGATTTTTAGGGCTCAGACCCGAATTTCCGTGTTTCAGCCCTGTATTTGGCGATCTCGTCCGATCCGTCGAACACGCATTCGCGATCTCGAGAAGGCGTCGAGTCTTGATCCACGCACCGAGTTCTCACTAGAGCGAGCCCCGAATTCCGAGCTCAGCGACGAGGGAGTGACGCCGAAGTTGGACGGGCGAAGCGAGGGAAATATTGAGCGCGAAGCCGCTGAGGTCCGGAGCGATCGCGCTCAGATCACCAAGGGCAAAACTCGGCAGCGCGAGGGAGAGCCCAGGCAACAAGCTGTCGCGTAAACTGGGCCAGAGCTGAGTCAGAACCAGTGTCCGCAACGTGTCCGTTGTCACGGACGGCGAAGGCGTCGTGGACGTGATGATCCATGCACGCACATCGGGCTCTTCTTCGACGGCAAAGACGAGGGCGCCCTCGACAATGTCGATGGTCATTCCTGCCTCGATGGTGACACCGAACGTGACTTGCTCACCTAGAAGGTCGAGGTCGAGTTCGAGTTGGCCGATGGTGAAAACGAAGTCGTCGGTTTCGGCGCCGCGCGCGGGTCGAATGATCGGCGTCATGAGACCGCGGAGGGTGGCTTCCTCCACAACACCGGCGAGGCTCTCGGGGAGGATCTCCGTCGCGTCGATTTGAAGAAGACCACTGGACCACAACGAGTGCAGCAGTCCGTTGAGGACAGCAACGCGGGCGGCGAGGGCGGCGGGTACGTCGAAGAGAACCGATTCACTTCCATCAGCCAAGTCAGCGACGCCGCGGGACTCCGGGTGAATGTTCTCTTGGTCCGTCGAAGCTCGGAAGTTCATCGGCGCATCAACGTGGGACAGGTAGACGGTGTCGAGGCGAGAAAGGCGAGCGTCGATGTTCAGCGTCATCGGCGCAAAAACACCCGTGTCCAGGACGAAAGTCTGATCTCTCAGAGAGGTGTCAAGAGCGCCAATGCCGTCGACGAGCACTGCCGGGACAGCGCTTAGGAGTGTGTCTCCCACACTGTCCGCGAGAAGGGCCTCGATGCGGTTTCGCAGAAGACCTTCGGCAAGAGCGAGGATCGCATTGGCTTCTTCGCTGGCGAAGCGTCCGTCGATGGATTCGATGGCGACGGTGAGAGAGTCGACGGACGACTCGATGGGTGAATCGACGGAGTCCTTAAGGATCGTCACGTGACCGTAGACCGAGAGCTCTGCGTCGAGGCCGCCGCTGAGATCCAGGGTTGTCCCGTCGACGGTGAAAGAACCAGTCGTCGAGATGTTGATACGTCCAAGACGCGCGAAGAGATCGAGACCGTCATCGACGACGTCGAGCTCGACGCTGACATCTTCCACGTCGACGGCGGTGGCGCTGAGATTCAAACCGGCGGAGCCGATGAGGGGGCTTGGCAATAGGCTCAGGAGGTCCGCGTTCTCCAGCACGAGCTGGAGCACGTCCGCGAGGTCTGTGGCCTCAAGAGCTGTCGTCGGCATGCGGTCGTCGAAGAACGCCTGTCCCAAGCGGAGCGTGATCGCGTCCTCCAAGGTGTTCTCCGTGCCGCCGGAGCCGGCGCGGAACACGTCGGAGTAGAGCACATCCATTTCGACGCGTGCCTCATTAGAGATGCCGTCGCTGGCGCTGATGACGAGGTGGTTCACCCCGAAGAGTGCGCTCACCTCGTGAGAGAACGCGCCCATCGCGTCGAGGCTAACGGGGTCTCCGTTGACTCGCACCGCGACGTCCCGGCTGTCGGCGACGCTTCCCTCAACAAGAATACTCGTCGCTGTGCCGCCACCGATCTCTTCGCCGGGGACGGGCGAGCTGACCTCAAGATTGGGCGTTCCATCGTCCACGAGAATCCGGACAAAGTCACAGACCTCTGCTCCTTCGGCGCCCGGTCTGTCCGTGCAGCCTTCAAAGTTCACGTAGCCCTCGGTGTTGAGGGTGAAGGTCCCATCGTCTGCCAGCGTAGCTTGAGGTGGCGTCTCCAGCGTGAAGCCGACGCTGCGGATCATGGCGCCGGCGCTGTCTCGCACAACGCCTTCGATGCGCACAGCCTGGTCGGTGAAGTACGCAGAGCGGGCGGGCGCCACCCGAAGTTCAAGCGATTCAGGGACGGCCCCAGGGCCGGCGTCTGGACCACCTGCATCGCTGCCGGCGTCCATGCCTCGGCCGGCGTCGCTGGTCGGTGCGGAATCGTCACCGCAGGCGGCGAGGAGGATCAAGAGAACAGAGAGTCGACGCATTAGAGGCTCCCAAACATGCCGCGAAGGACGAAGTGGGGGTTCTCTCGGGCTAACGCCGGGCTTCGAAGGCCGAGGGTGGTTCCCGCCGGGATGCCGTAGGTCGTCAGGGACGACGGCAGGTCAAAGGAGGGAATCGGAATGGCGGGGAGGGCGTCGTTCAATGCGGAGTCCACGATGCTCTGAACGAGCGTTGTCAAAAAGCGGCTCAGCGTCGCGCGCGTGCCAGCGTCGAGCGACGCATCCTCGGTGGAGAAATGGAGCTCCTCAACGGTGATGGCGCCGAACTGCAGGTCGTTGCCGACGAGGGAGACGCTGGTACTGGAGTTCGCGCCAAGAACCATCGTGATGGGCTCGTCGAAGAGTCCGGGGTACACGAGGCGAATCGTCAACGCGCCAATGCCGAGGTCGACTCCGCCTTCGTGCATGACGACGACCGGGGGGAGTGCACCTGAAATTTCAGCGGTGAGACCGTCGGGAAGGCTTCCGCCAAGCGTCGCGCCGTCGATGTTTGCTTCGAGCAGGCCGCCTCGCCAGAGCTGATGGAGGACCTGGTTGAAGATGACGTTATGAACGCTGACGGTCATCGAGTTCGTGCCGATGGGGCTATCGATGAAGCCGCCGGACGTGCCTGGAACGGCGACGCCACGAGTCGGGCGAGCGATCGTCGTCGGGCCACTAAAGCGTGTCCCGATGCCGAAGCGCATCCGTGAGGTGTTGGTCGTGAGCGAGTTGAAGGCGACACCGAATCCGAGAGGAATCGAACCTGAACCGTCGAGTCGCGGCACGTTGAAGGTCGAGCCAAGGCTCTCGATATCCAGTCCGCCGAGCACCCCGTCGAGGACGTCGTTAAAAGAGCTTGTGACGTAGGATTCAAGTTGGTCTTCGACCAAGTCCCGTAGCCGCCCGTTGATGAGATTCACAACGATGTTGACGATGGTCCCGCTGAAGCCGCTGAAGCGTGGGTTGATATCGCCAACGGTGGTGTTGACGGAGCCCGGGACCACGGTCAGGCGCGGGCGCCCAGCGGAGATCGACGTGTTGAGGTCCATCGTGATGTCGATGTACTCGAAGTCGGCCCAGCCTGTGGTGTCCAGGGTGCCACTGATCTCGAGCTGAACTTGCACGTCCTCGAGGCGAACGTGTGCACGTACGCCGCCGTCGCGCAGGGTCAGGTCTGTGATGCGCGCGCCGTTGAAGACGATGTCGCGGTAGTCCACCTGAGAGCGGAACACGCAGACGAAGACGCGAAGGTCACATGAGCTTGGCTTGAGCGGGTTCGCCGCAAGAAGCGAAGTATGAAGTGTGTCGCGTAGGCCGCTGCTGTTCACAACTCGGTCGAGAATATCATCGAGGGAGTCGATGGGACCAGAAGCGCTCATGTCATCAATGGCGGCCTGCCTTAGCTCGAGGGAGACAGTGTCCTCAAACGTGCTCGTCGGGACTCCCCAGCGGCTTGATGCCAAGAACGAACATGTGCGTGAGCTCTCCTCGCCGAAGGCGTCACGAGCGATGATCTCCACGAAGTTGATGCCAAAGGTCGCGTCGACCGTCGCCGTGAAGCCGCCACCGGCGTCTACGTCTGCCACCATGCCATTGACCCGAACGGTTTCAATGCCGCTGACATCACCCACGGTTCCGGAGAACGTCACGCGCCCGGACCCTGGGAGATCGATCATCGTCCCGTCGCCCGGTCCGTCGCAGACGATGGTGGGACCATCACCGTTCACGATGAACTGGACGGTGGCTTCGAGAAGCGCGCCGCCTTCGGTTGCCCCCGTCACCCGCGCTGTGACGTCATAGACGCCGTCCGCTAGATAACGAAAGCGGTTGCGACCGAGCTGAGAGCCCACCGGAACGCTGGTGAAGTTCATCGGCGCATCAGAGACTTCATTGCCATAGCGGTCGGTGACAACCGTGGAGACTTCGACCACCTGCCCGATTCCATAGACCGCTTGTTCAGGCACACGGCCTGCGATCAAGTTCGCTGGTAACGCCGGAACCACCTCGAGGGGTGCGGCTTGAGAGGCAGCACCTTCAAGCTCGCAGCTTGCTTCGTAGATGCCGGCTCGGGTCATCTCAGCGCTGAGACCATCCACCGTGTTGCCGGGGTCGGATGGCTCGATACGGAGGCCGGGGTCCGCGTCGTCGATGCGGTTTCCGTATGCGTCGAATGTGATGCACTCCGCCGTCACGGTCTCGCCAGCGGTGATGCTCACGCCATCCAGTGTCGTGGTGGTTTCGACGGCTGGGCCAGGAACGATGCGGGTGATCGCGGGCTGGTCGTCCGTCAACATCAAGTCTGGGAACGAGCAGCTCACTTCCACTTCCCCTGCGACGATGGCGACGTAGTTTTCGCCGTCGATGGCCACGGAGTCGCTGGGGCTAAAACGAATGCGTGGCGTTCGCCCGACCGCGCTGTAGGTCTCGCCGTCCTGGTCGAGGATGGTGCACGTGACCATGATCAGCTCGCCGGCGCGAACCTCTTCGCTGGACGCCGTCTGAACAAAAACGGGGTTAGGGATGTCGACGCGCGGAACAAAAGTGTCCGCTCCGCCATCCATGCTCGGGGGTCCGCCATCCAATGGGATGGCGGGCGGCGGCGGCGTATCCTCGCACGAGCAGGCACCACATAAGAGTACCAACCAAAATACAGAGTTCTTCACGCCAGGGCCTCCATCGAGCGTATGGCGAAGGCCACACGTAAACAGGTTATCGAAGCGCGAGTCTTTGCGCCATCAATACGCCTTGCGGGCAATGTGGGTATGAGGCTCCCGCTCAGCAAATCGCCGAGAATCAGGACCCTGGCGGGCAGTGTAGGCAGCCAGACCCAAACATGACGTTCGCTATGTATGCGCTGCAGACCGGACCAACCTACGCTTGTGGGTGCGATGACACCTGTCGACCTGGGACGTGTGCAGGGCGCTACGCCGTCCTGACGGATCCGGTCCGCCTAGCCTACGTGTGTGCCAAGTTGTTCTGTTGGCTCTTGCGGACAGCCCGACGTAGGCGGCGGGATACGCGCGACCGGTCGCCCGGTCGGTTCCGTGTGCGCTGAGGGCAGCCGTTGTGAGCAAACCTGTCCCCTGACCGTTGTGCGCAGCCTGACGGGTGTGGAGGGAGGTCCTCGCTGCACATGCCGGCCAGACTGTGATGGTAGACCCGCTGGTGCTTCCGACGGCGTTGGGGGTGACTGCGAGCGCGCGCCCGTGTGTGGCTAGGCGGTGCGGGGCTCCCGACGGGTTGTGGCAGCGTTTGCGATGGGTCGTACGAACCTGGCGAGGTCTGCGACATCTCGGAGGGTGGGGGGTCATGCGTGCCAGCGACTCGTTCACCCGCGCGCGGTCGCGGTGAAGAATAGTCGGGTGGCAGTTGTTTTCCGACGTGCGCGCCGGGCGTGCGCTCCGCAGAACCTCGATAGTGCTCGTGAGAGCTCGGTTTGTCCTTAGGCTAGCGGTGTTTTAGTGCGGCGGCGCTCACGGCGGAGAGTCAATTCCGTCGGGGGGCACACAGACGACGCCGAACGTTTGCTCAGGACCCGGCTCACTTCCGTGCCAGTTCTCAATGTCGTCGCAGTCGAACTCTTGACCGAGGTTGAATCGGAGCTCGTAGAGGCCCTCAGCCATCGCCGGCATCGGGCCGATGGAGAAGTCTGCTCGGTCGGATGCGCCAGCACTAGGTGGGTTCGCATCATAAATGCACCCAACGCGGCCGATGCGATCGAAGCCCAACTCGAGCTGCCTGATGCAGCCGGAACAGCCAGCGTTGCCGACAAACCAGTCAAAGGCGATGGCAAAGTTCTCCCCAGCGCGAACGACGCTCGTGTTCCCCCCACCACGAATGCTGACATCACTTATGCGAATGGCCTCGCGCTCGACAACCGTAGCCACCGTTGGTCGCGTTCCACAGGACCAATCGTCACATCCGTCGGCGATGTCATCGCCATCGACATCGTTGCTGTCATCAAAGCCAGGGCAGGCGTCACAGGCATCAACGACGCCATCGCCGTCCGAGTCGTCGCCGACGGTGCATGGGTCTACTGGCCCGGCGTCGTTGCCCGCGTCGTTACCCGCGTCGTTGCCCGCGTCGTTACCCGCGTCGTTACCAGCGTCGGGGCTCGCCGCGTCAGGACCCCCATCGCGCGCCGAAGCATCTCTTCCGGAATCAAAGGCCGGCCCACCATCACGACCTCCGCCGTCGAGCGCGGTCGCCACGTCGCTCATCACCAGGACATCCACGGCGGCGGCATCGCTACCGACGAGTCCCGTGTGGTCGAGGGCGCAACCCGCGAGAAAGAGAATCGGAAGTAGAGAACGCATCCCCCAAGCGTGTGGCTTTTGGGCCCGCCCGCAAGGCATATGTCGTGCTTTCAGAGGAGCCCCGCCGCCGCCTCGTCGAGGTGTGTGTTGAGAGCATCGAAAAGCGAGCGGTTCGAATCATGGGCAAAGCCAACGAGCGCTTCACGGAACTGCGGCAGCTGGGTCATGAACGATTGGACCACTTCGTCGTTCAGGACCTCCGCTTCGGCCCCATAGCCAAGGTGAGCCAGGTAGCGCGCATTGAAGACCTGCTCGAACTGGCCTTCGAGGGGGACGGCCAAAAGTGGTTTGCCCAAGAACACGCATTCCCCCATCAGCGTAAAGCCAGCGGACGCGACAACTGCGTGAGCGGACGCGAGGTCGTCGATGAAGCTCTGTTCGCCAAACGGACGGTAGACGAGGTTGCCCTCGCGTTGGTCTTCCGTCGCGTCTCTGCGCATGCCGTAAATGTGCACGTCTCGATCGAGCTTCGAGAGGGCATCGACGAGCGGCGTGTTTTCGCCGACGGTTTGATAGACGAGGAGGTGCTCGCCGTTCGTGGGCGTAGCGCTGAGAATCGAGGGACGCAGAATCGGTGCGTGGAGTGTTGTTCGTGCTTTGCGGATAGGAGGCTGGAAAAACGTCGCGATGAAGTAGTGGTCGCAGAAGGGCAACTTCGCTTTGACGAAAGCTTTCACGATCTCGAAATCACGACGCTCCCCTTCGATGACCTCCGGCGGGATCTCGCAGCGGTTGAGGACTTGCTGGTTGTCGATGCTGAAGACGGGCACGTCGTGTGTGCGAGCGTAGAGGTAAGAGAAGCTCTCGAAGTCCGAGATGACGGCGCCAGGCTTGAAGTCCTCGATGATGTTGAAGTAGGCATCGATCTGCTTGGGCAGGTTCTTGATGCCTTCCCGAACATTGGACCAGAGCGTCTTGCCCTTTCGCACGCGGTTCTCTTCGGCGACGATGTGCAGCCCATGGATCTTGTGCACTTCGGAGAAGTGCTCGGCCAAGAACGACGCGGCACGGTTTGAAGCAATGATCTCGACTTCGTGGCCTTCACGCAGCAGAAAATCGAGGACCACTTTCGATCGAATCGCGTGCCCCATGCCTTCGCCGGTGACGCCATAGAGAATCTTCATATCGAGGTTCTACCAGGTTGCCTTCTGTGCCAGGCGAATTCGCGCTATGAAGCGTCGGTGCGCCGCGTCTACAGCGAACATGTTCCATGGAACGTCCTCGACCGGCCTCTCATCAAGGCGCTCGCGCGATCACGTGCCGGCATCGATCTCGCGGTGGCCGTGTTCCCCTCACAGGTGCCACGGCTGCCTGCGCTCGCTCTCCGCTGCCGCGACATGGACGTACGCCTCGTGGTCTGGCCGCTCCTCGAAGATAGTCTTGGCCGCTGGGCGAGCACTACGAATACCGCTGAGTACGAAGAGCTGCTGGCGCGGATTTTCCGTGACGTGCCCGCGTCGGTGCTGCTCCTCGACCTTGAGCCGCCCATCGCCGTCACGCGTCGCTGGCTCGATCTCAGGCCGGCGAAGAAGCCCACGTTACAGGCGCCACCGAAGCGTACTTTCGGGGGGCTTGCGACCTGGGCGCGACGCGAAGGGTGGCAGGTGGAAGCGGTCGTACCGCCTGTCATCGCATACGGCGCCAAGTGGGAGAAGCGACTGGGGACCCCAGTGTCAGAGCTCGGCTGCGAGCGCGTTGAGTCCATGGCGTACACGAGCCTCTTCGAGGGTTACGGTCGCGGGCTCATCGATCGTCGCGTCGCTCGGGACCTCCTCAGCCGGATCGCGGGTCGCAGCAATGCAATTTCCCTCGGCGTCGTGGGCGGAGGAGCGCTGGGCGACGAGCAGGCTTACCGGAGCGTGGAGGAGCTCATCGATGATGTGGGCGTTGCGCGGGCGGCGGGCGTGGAGCGGCTCTCGCTTTACGGCCTGGACGGTATTCTCGAGCGAGGTCCCATCGAGCCCTGGCTCAACGCGTTTACACGAAGCGAGGCACTGAAACGGATGCCCCAGCGAACCCGCCGTGGAGCGCTCCTCGATGCCGTCTCCCGTGTTCTTGGCTAGTCCGCCCTGTTCCTAGGACGGGGGCTCTGCGTCACCGTAAATCTCTTCGTTCCTCGTGACAGGATCTCGACGAGGCGGGACAGGGTGGCTATGTACGCTGGGTGAACGCCCAAAAGCCACCGACTTGGCCAATCTTCGTCATTCCACTTTCGATGATGGCCGGAGCTGCGCTGGTGCTTCTCGCGTCCTATCTTTTCAAAGCGGAGCCCCAGGTGTTGCCGCCGACGATCCCCATCGAGGTGAGCGAGCCCGTCGTGGAACCGGAGGCGGACACGCCTCCTCCGCCGCTGGTCGAAGCACGGGGTGATCTTTCGCCTGCCGAGCAGACCACCGTCGCCATCTTCCGCAACGCGAGCCCTTCCGTCGTGTTCATCACCAAGCTCGAAGTTCGAATGGACCATGTTCGCCGAAACGCTATGGCGATGCCAGCGGGCACCGGCTCGGGTTTTATCTGGGACAACCAAGGTCATATTGTCACCAACTTCCACGTCATAGCCGGCGCGGATGGCGCGCGGGTCACACTCTCCGATCAGAGCGTTTGGCCCGCTCGTCTTGTCGGAGCCTACCCAGACAAAGATCTCGCGGTTCTTCGAATCGACGCACCCGAAGACAAACTTCCGCCGCTGCCCGTGGGTACGTCCGGAGACCTGATGGTGGGTCAACATGTGTTCGCCATCGGTAACCCATTTGGCCTCGACCAGACTCTGTCTACTGGCGTCATCAGCGGTCTCGGTCGAGAGATCATGTCCATGAGCCGCCGCCCAATCCAAGGAGTCGTCCAAACAGACGCCGCCATTAATCCCGGCAACTCGGGCGGGCCGCTTCTGGACAGCGCGGGTCGTGTCGTCGGTGTGAACACCGCCATCTACTCACCGAGTGGCGCGTCCGCGGGTGTTGGTTTTGCTGTGCCGATCGACATCGTCGCCCGCGTCGTACCGCAGCTCATTACAACGGGCCGCGTCGAACGCCCCGGCCTGGGTGTTCAGCTCGATGACGGTCAGCTCGCCAGTCGTTTACGGCTTCGCGGCGCCCTCGTCCTCGGCATCGTTCCCGGCTCCGGTGCAGACAGGGCAGGGCTGCAACCCACGCGTCGCGATCCTCGCGATGGCCGCGTGCTCATCGGCGACTTGATCGTTGCCGTCGATGGGGACGCCGTCATGAACTCCATCGACCTCTACCGCGTGATCGACCGGCACGTCGTCGGCGATGTCGTTTTGGTGACGACGGTTCGCAACGGTGAACGTGTGGACACCCGCGTGGAGTTGAGCGCTCTTATCGAATAGGGCCCGCGTCCCATAGGAAAACCGGCCCCTCTTCTGCGGAGGCCTCCCTTTTGGGTCGAAGCTGACTATTTCTTGAGGGCGTCACGAATTTCGCGCAGGAGCAACACTTCCTCGCCGGGCTCCGGGGCAACCTCGGGGTCTTCCGGGTCCTTGATTCGCTCCTGAAGTTTGTTCATGGGACGAACCATGAAGAAGTAGATCACCGAAGCGGTCAGCATAAAGTTCACGACGGCCGTTAACACGAGCCCGACTTTGATCTCGCCGAAGATGAGGGACTCGTCGAAGTTGGGCTCGCCAACGATCATGCCGAGGGCCGGGTTGATGATTCCTTCGACGAACTTGTCGACGATCCTCTTGAACGCGGCGCCGATGATGACTGCGACAGCCAGATCCATGACATTGCCGCGCAGAATAAATTTCTTAAAACCGCCCATAGTCGTGTCTTCCTATCCTTTGACACGCAGCTCGCGCGGCTCAGGTATTCAAATGTGAGTCCGCCCCTTTACGCCCGTATTTCCGCGAAACAAGGCTGGCCGAGAATTTGGCATCAAGATCTCGTACACTCTCCTCGTGGCTGAGCGACCTATGCTGATCTTTGTGAGTGATCAGCACCTCACAGATTCCCTTCACGGCACCAGCGTCCCCAAAGACCTGCTCTTTGAACGCTTCTGGACTCGTATTCAGGCGGCGCGAGGAAAGCGACCCGCGCATCTTTGCTTCGTCGGTGACCTCTTCGACCTCGTCCGCTCACCGTCATGGCTTGAGAGCGCAGCTCGCCCCTACCACAACACGGACGACCGAGTGCTTGAGGTCCTCGGGGGCATCGTCGACCGTATTTTGGACCGCGAAGCCAAGTTCTTTACGGCGATTCGAGAGAAGGTGGAGTCCGGCGCTCTTGAGGTCACCTACCTCCTAGGCAACCACGATAGGCTGCTCGCTTCCGCGCCGGTGGCACGACGTAAGATCTGGAAGGCGCTCACGGGACGTGACGAGGACATCGTCTTCGACACGGAGCGACACTTTCCCGACCACAAGGTCCTCGCCTACCACGGACACGTGGGTGACCCCATCAACGTGCAGCAGGACGGCGCCGGGACCATAGGCGACGCCATTGGCCTTGAGCTCATCACACGCTTCCCGAGAATGGTTAAGAAGCTTGTTTCTACGGAACACGCAGGCCTGCTCGACGATATCGACGACGTGCGACCTATCTACGCCGTGCCGGCTTGGGTGCGCAATCTTGGGTTCGTCGACCGCTCGTTGATGCGCCCGGTGGCGCAGACTTGGTCTGCGCTCGTCGAGGATTTCTTGAGCAAGCCCTTCGTGCGCGGATGGATGCGTGAGCGGAAGCTGACCGAGCAAAAGCGTCTTGGCTTCGACACGGGGAAGAAGCTTCGGCTCCTCCTCGAGCTTTCCACCAAGCGCGTCGTGGCCCGCGGTTCAGACGAGAAGCTGACGAAGATCTACCGCATGTTCCAGCACGGGTTCGACGGGAAGATGGCGGCCTACGCGGCCCAGGAAATGAGCGCCCGTGAACATGTGCGTTTCGCCGTCAACGGACACTCGCACTTCGCTTCGATGGTCCCTCTCGGACAGCTTCGCGGGGAACGCGCGGCGTACTTCAACACAGGAACTTGGCGAACAGTGCACCAAATCGGGAACGTGTTGCCTGGCCGCCCTACGTTCTTGCCCTACGACGCGATGAGTTACCTCGTCTTCTTCCCTAGCGGGGATCCGATGGGGCGGGACTACGAGTGGTGGACCGGGGCCATGGTGCCCGTCGAACCCACGATCGAAGTCTGACTCTCCCAGCGCTGGTTCTCGACGCTACACATCCGCGTGAAGAAATGCGCGTAGCGGTGTGAGGGTGCTCTGTGCGCGTTCGGCCCGAGCGTCCTCCGTGCTGAATACAAAAAGTTGCCGGCGGAGCACCTCCGGCAGAGCATTGATGCGAAGCCCAAGGGCGGCCCGCCCAAAGACCGTACTGGGCATCAACGCACGCCAAGGGATGTCGTCCGCGCGCACAATGAGCTGCTCGAAAAAGGAGATACCGTCGATGCTCTGACCCTGCCCGTCCCTGTGGGCGTGAAACGGAAGAAGCAGCGTCGCGTTACCTATGCTTATCACCTGGTCGATGGCGACGCTGTCCGTGGTCTTGGCGGGGACAAGGTGTCCAGGATCAAAGCGGCAGCTGACGCGCTCCAGGAGCGACACCACGCGCGCACGTATCTGCGCGCTGTAGGGGCGGACAATGGTTGTCGGAAACTCTACTTTACCGGGGCTCACTCTGCGGCGGCTGGTTCGGTCGCGTGGATCGTCAGGGTGTAGGACCCGGCTTCACCAGGCCTGAAGGTATTGGCGAACACAGTGTACGTGCCACTGCTCGGAGCCACCATTTGGATGCGCGCGTTGTTGTTACCGGGCACCTCGTCGTTGTTCTCGCCGACTTTGTTGCCGTCCGGATCAGAAAGCATGAGATAGGCATCGACCTCCGACGACTCCATCACAATGTCGATGGCGTATCCTTCGTTGGTCTTGAACGTGTAGGGGTCCTGCAACGAGTCGTCTGTGGACTGGCGGGCGTCGCCTTCTTCAAGGACTCCCTCATGAGTTTCGTCCACCGTGCCGCCGCATCCCACCAGGGACGTCGAAACAAGAGCGAAAGCCAGGAGCGAGGGGAAGGTCCTTGAAGTCATCGGTGGCAACGTAACGCGGACCACCGGTTGATTCAATGCGATCCCAGCCGCTGAGACTAGTTGCTAAGCCAGCGGGTGCCCCATCCGACCTGAAGGTTCGCCGATGTGCCCATCGCAAAAGAAAACGGACCCTCGGCTTCTTGAAGGCCGTAGAGCGTCATGGCGAATCCGATCCCTACGCTGCGCGAGAGGTTCAGCTGAGTCTCAAGAGCGCCCTGGACGAGGTGGCGTACATCACCGCCAAAACCGCTCGCAAAGTAGTCGAGGGTCATGCCGACCTTCAGCGACCGAGTGCCCACTCGAAGTAAGGTCCACGGCCTGATGTTAACTTGTGCGCCCACGCCTGGCTCGACCCGGCGTAGAGCCGAACTCGTGGCTTCGATGATCTCAAGACCGCCAACGGCGCGGAAGGATACGAAGGTGTGAAGACGCCACTGGGGGCCTGCGACAAAGCGCAGGTTTAAGAAGTGGTTCTCTCTTTCGTCGGGCTTTGAAAACTCAGTTCGGAGGAAACCCTCCAAGATAAGGTCCGGGACGTAGAGCTCGTCGACGCGTGCACGGAAACCTCGGTACTGAGCACTCGTACGATACGTGATCTGGTCGCTACCCTCGTCGAAGCCATCCGTTTCGCGCGTCGACGCAAGAGAATATTGAGCCGCAAGCTCGTTGCTCCATGCCGCAAGGCGCGAGGCGCCGTTGAGTTGCATGTTCAACTGCAAGCCAACAAGAACCTGTCCTTGGTTCGTCAGTGGACCCTCAGCGTACTCGCCGCCATCGCGAACAGCATTGCCCGTGAAGGTGAGTGCTGTGCTTATGTTGGATGTCCACTCCATGGCAGTGGCTGGATCGTCGAGGGCATCACGGGGGTCTTCTTCGCGCGATACCTCAAGGTAATCACCGACGGTACTGCGCAGTGTCATGCTTTCATTCGGCGAAGCCCATTCATCGAACGCCGGTAGAGCGGCGTCACCCCCCGACGCGAGGAAGCCAATGGTCACCACCTTGTACTCGGCGGTGTCGATGACTGTGCGTCCGTGAAGCTTGAGAAGCTCAAGTGAGGTCCCTGAGTTTGTGAGGACAAGTCCTGGAATCTCAAGCGCGGGGTCGGCACGGCGAGCGAGCGTACGCAACCAGGTTCCTCGGACAACACCGACGACAAGGTTCTCGTCGTATTGGATACCAATCTGTACATCTGAGTTCGACAAGATGCCTTCGTCGCGCGACCAGCGTTCGTCGATGGCGTAGCGGTTGAGAATTGCGACGTCCGCGTCGGCTGCCTCTCGCATCACCGATGCGCTGAGGGTAACGAGGTCTCCGGCGTTCATTTCTCTCTGCAGAGATCCGCCAGCGAGAGGAGCTCCCCAGTGCTCACAGTAGCTCGGCCCAATGCGTTCGATGAAGTGGTTGATCGCGTCAACCGCCGTGGCCTCTACGCCTTCGATTGGCGTCGCAAGGAGATCATAGCGAGCGCCGGTGCGGCGAATATCCAGATTAACTGCGCCCCGTGGGGGTGCGGCCACAAATGCAGGTCGAACATCGGCGGGGCGCGCAAACAGCAGGTCGGAACCTGCGTCTGCCGAGAATACAATGTCGGGTCGCTCCGCAGAGGGGATCGACCGCATGGCCGCACTGGCACGGGCGATTGCTTCCGCACCACTACCGCTATCGATGACGGCGATGACGGTGTCGGCGCCGCGCTCCCGAGCCGCGCGAACCAATGTCGTGATGCTCGTCGCGAGAGGGAGGAGCCGCAGTCCCTGCCGGCTTGCAGGACCTACTCGGCCGAGCGCCGCGGGCTCGATAAAGCTGAGGATTGCGACGCCGTTGATCGTGGGAACCCCGTCCTCTGCGGTCCAGAGAACATCACAGAGAGCCTGTGTGCTCTCGTTGCAGCGCAGGTTGCTGGCGACCATTGGGATACCCTGTTCACGCAGAGCGCGTGCTCGGGCCAGGAGCAAATCACGGGGGTCTCCGAGGTCCGCCTCGCTTACGGCGAGGGCGTGATAGCCAAGGGCTGCGCTGAGCTCAGCGAGAGCGGCGGGGTGCTCTCGCGACGTAAAACGAGCCACACCGTGACGCGCGAAAAGGCCCCCGGTGTCGATGACGATGTCCCCTTGTGCTCTTCGTGTCGCCAGAACCCGCGCCGTGCGTGCAAAGGCAAGTGGCTCCAGCGTCTGGCCCTCTTCGCAAATGGGTCGTGCGAATTCACCCGCTACGCCCGCGCTCGCGACGACACGAAGCGGCGGCTGCGCTTGGAGTGTGTTCGGGATGCTCAGGCCAATGAAGGCCAGCGTGAATGATAAGAAAAGAGCACGCTCAGGGGCTGAGCGGCGCGTGGAATCGGCGAGCATAAGAAATCTATTCGAAGGGGTTGATGAGTCCATTCGGAGCCGTCGTCACAACGGGCACCGGATCGAGTGGAGGAGGTACAACTTCGAGCGAGGGCTCTTCGACGGCTTCTCGCGCAGGTGTTGGGTTTCGACGGGGGCGTACTTGGACGGTTTGTTCGGGCTCTTCTGTCGTGGGAGCCGCAACACCTACGGGTGCATCGAGAGCTTCTTTTTCGAAGGCCTCGTCAGTGTCAGCAACCACTTCCAGCTCCTCGTGTTCAGGAGGGGCTTCTGGGACGAGCGGCTCGGTCCCCCGCACCGCCGGCGGTGCGAGTTCGCGTGTGGCGATGAGGTAGGTGGTTGCAGACGTCAGCAGGACAAAAATCACTGCCCCTGTGGCGATGAGTCCAATCCGTCGCGGTGACGCTGATTGCGACGCTAGCCGAGCCGAAGAAGGCGCGACGTAGTTCGCATTCGCGGCTACTTTGGTCAGCGCCATGGTGGCTTTTTCGAGGTCGACACCTCCGAGCGAAACGCTGGGCTTCGGTGGTATTTCGCTGATAGCCGCCCGCCCTTGACGGAGTGCTCCTCCAAAAGCGACGGCGCTCGAGAAGCGTCGTTCTGGTTCAAGAGACATGGCGCGTTGCACAGCGTTCGTGAGGATGCGCGGTGTTTGCGGCGCGTGATCCGAGATGGGCCGGAACTGTCCACTGAGCACGCTGCCCAATAGATCACCGAGAAACTCACCGCCGAAGGGCCGGTGTCCCGTGAGGCACTCGTAGAGCACGACACCGAGCATATAGATGTCGGCTTCAACACCGATGGTGGAAGAGCGTATTTGCTCGGGCGACATGTAGTGAGGCGTCCCCACGATGGCGCTCGTCTGCGTGAGGGCGCCGTGTCGATCGGTGTGGCCGGAGACGAAGGTCGCTACACCAAAGTCGAGAATCTTCAGCTGCTCTTCATCCGCCGTGCCCACCACGAAGAAATTCTCGGGCTTTAAATCGCGGTGGAGTATCCCGACTGAGTGAGCGACATCGAGCGCCTCACACGCTTGCAGTCCAAGGGCGAGAACGCGCCTCCAAGGCAGGGTTCCCCCCTCAGCCTCGAGCAGCTCTCCAAGCGTTTGGCCCTGGAGCAGCTCCATTAAAATGAAGGGCGAGCCGTCGTCCTGCTCTCCGAAGTCGTAAATCACGGGGACGAATTCGCTTTCAAGTCGTTGAATGACCTCAGCTTCGCGCTGAAAGCGCCTCTGCATGCTCTCGCTGCAGACATCCAAGTTCATGAGCTTCAGCGCCAGTGGATTCGCATGACCCGGCGCATTTACTCCGTAAACATGGCCAAATCCGCCCTTCCCGAGGAGGCGAATCACCTCCATATCGGCGACCATTGCTCCGGTTTCTAGCGCCTCCACGGGGGCTATGGTGCAGTCCCAAAGAGTACACTTGCAAGGATCCTGAAGGGTTTTGGCCAACCTCAGTCTGGAGAGAGAAGGGGAGAAGGGTGCTTCCGGGGCGGATCTCATGCTGCTAGCCTCACGCCAACATGAAACGCGTCTTCATCACGGGAACCGGTCTCTTCACGCCCTCCGAGTCGATCAGCAACGATGAGCTCGTCGAAGCGTTCAACGCATACGTTGCATTGGAAAACCCAAAACGAGCTGAGCGTGGTGAGGAGCCACTCGCGTATTCCAACGCCGAGTTCATTGTCAAAGCGTCCGGAATTCGAAATCGCTACGTCATGGATAAGGCGGGGATCCTCGACCCAACACGCATGGCGCCGAGCCTTCCTCAGCGTCCTCAAGACGAGCAGTCGCTGCAGTGCGAGATGGCGGTCGCGGCGGCAAACGATGCACTCGCTGAGGCTGGTCTTAGCGCGAGTGATATCGACTGTGTGGTTGTCGCATGCTCAAACATGCAACGCGCGTATCCCGCCCTCGCCGTTGAAGTTCAAGCAGCCCTCGGCACCCAAGGTTTTGCTTACGACATGAACGTCGCGTGTTCGTCCGCGACCTTCTGTATTCAGAACGCGACGGACGCGATTCGAAGCGGCTCTGCACGAAGAGTCCTGATGCTGAACCCTGAGATTTGCTCGGGCCATCTGGACTTTCGCGATCGTGACTGCCACTTCATCTTCGGAGATGTGTGCACCGCCGCGATTCTTGAAGGCGAAGACGACGCGCGCGGAAAGCTCTCTTGGGAAGTCCTCGCAACGCGCCTTCACACTCAGTTCAGCAACAACATCCGAAACGATGCTGGGTTTTTGGACCGTTATGATGGCTCCACCCCAGACGACCGCAATAAGCTGTTTCATCAGCAGGGACGACGTGTATTCAAAGACGTTTGCCCCATGGTCGCGAACATCATCAAAGACCATCTCAAAGACCAGAACATCGACGTCGCGACCGTTCGCCGCTTCTGGCTGCACCAGGCAAATCTCAGCATGAACCTGCTGATCGCGAAGCGCGTGCTGGGTCGAGAACCGACGGAAGATGAGTCCCCCACCGTTCTCGACGAATACGCCAACACCAGCAGCGCAGGATCCATCATCGCCTTTCACAAGCACAACAAAGACCTCTCCGAAGGCGATATCGGTGTGCTCTGTTCGTTCGGTGCTGGCTACTCGGTGGGCAGCGTCATTCTTCGACGATCCTGAGCGCTCCGCTCGGTTCCTTCTACTCAGTCGCGGGGACCATTCAACAACGCTTCGCCTGGTTCCTTCGCCAACGGACCGTTCTCATCTCTCGAGTTGTGCACCTCCATGCATGTCAGAGCTGCTTAAGCTTCGTCGCGCGATGGACGTAAGCGTCGACGGGAGAGACCTCGTGTCGCCGTATGGCGCGGCGATACAAAGCAGGCCGAAAGCCTTCGGCCCACGTGTGCCTGCCCCGAACCGAACGAGCAGCCAGATCGCCGCCCCGAGCCCTGAGAAGGACTGACCCGCGAAGACTAAAAGTTTCGACAGTCCGCCGGAACTTCTGCGTCCCCAACATCGTAAGGCCGCGCCTGCTTGACCACGATTCGTCGATCCGGCCCCACGAGTTTCCACTCGATATCCATGGCGAAGAATGCGTTCTCGCGCTCCGGGTCGAGGAGTGGTCGAAAGCCGTTGTGGATCGCGCGTAGAACGCAGGCCGCTTCGTCGTATTCCTCTTCGCGAAGGATATCGAAGGGCGTGAGCGAAGAGCGACTCTCAAAGACGACGCGTGGCGACCGTCCAAACCGGTACACGTACTCGTCTGTGCGCACGCCGGGGGCAGGGTTTGCAACGCCGGCCTCGCCGATCTGAACGTTGAAGTAGTAGATATCGCCCCGCGTCAGGTCGAGGACATTTCGGCTGACGCCGATTCCGTTCGCCAGCTCGGAGCGGAAGGCTGCGTGAACCAAGATGCCCATCGCGACCGCGCTCTGCTCGATGTGTCCACGTTCACGTTCTTCGAAGGCGCGGTGGTTCCACAAGCTCCCCCAGACAATTCGCAGCGCGTCTTCCACAGATCGACTGGAGTCGCCGAGTTCCGCGCTGGCGGAGGTGTAGAGGCCCGCGCCGCTGAACTCTGAGAGATCTTCGACGTTGCTGAGCTCGAGCACAAGGGGGTCCACAGAGTAGCCGCTGATCATGTCACGGACGTCGGCGAGGACGTTGGCTCGGACGCGCGTGTCGACGGCAAAGTCATCGCGCTGCATCGCGGCGGCGAGGTAAGCGCGGGCGCCGCTGGCTTCGAAGTGATCGAGGTAGAAAGACACCGGAATACCAAACGCTTCCTCCGGGGTGGCGACGGGGCCCATGCATGAACCGCTGTTCGCCGTGATTCGCGAGAGGACGCCGAGCTGAGCGGCTTTGGCGCCGACCACCGCCACATCATCAAGAGTCGCGCCGGAGAGGTCGACGAGCTCACGGGGCGCCGGGTCCAAGCGCGGCGCAATACGTGGTCCTTGAGGTCTGCGTTCTTCCCAGAACGCCTCGGCTTCTGCGCGCGTGGCACTTCGAATCGAGAAGTCGCCTTCGCTGACCTCGAAGCGAACGAGTTGGTCGAGCATCGGAGCAATGCGCGGATCTTCACGCGCATCCCGCAACGCCATGTTCGGTGTGCCACGTCCACGACTGAGAACGTTCACGTGAGCCAAAGGGGTCTGGAGCGCCTCCGTGATAACGCCACCGACGAGAGGGAGGTCGTTGGGGACCTCGTCCGTCAAGAGGATGACCTCGGAGCTAAGAGGGGTCTCGTTTAGGTCGTTCCCCGAAACGTATCGAAGAAGGCCGTAGTTGACGGCGGCGTTGAGAGGTTGGAAGCGAACGCCGCTGCGTATCGCGTCTTCCCCGACGATGGGCGCCATCCCCTCGATGGTTTGAAGCGCAGCGGCTTGGCGATTCCCTTGGGGTCTCAGCGTCCAATCGGAGGGAGCCAAGAGATGCGGAGCCAGGGTGAAGAACGCATGCTGCATCTGCGCTGCGGAGATGCTGTCGCCGGTCACGAAGTCGACGGAGCGAACGCCGGCGCCAGTGTGTTCGGTGAGAGTGCCGCCGAGGAAGCGTCGCTCGGCAACGCGTGAGTAGTTCTCAACGCTGTATCGACTCCATGCGGCGCGAAAGACCGAGGCCTGCTCCGCATCGCAACGGTCGAGGGGTTCGAGCGCGAAGATGTTCTCGCGTACGTAGGTGTAGTGAAGACCGTAGGCTTCAGCGCCGATGAGGTGCACGGAGTCTCCGCGCTCGAGATCGATGATGAACTTGACGGCTCGGAGGCCAAGCGTCGTTCCGCCCGCGGCCAAAGCGTCGAAATCCCCCGGCGTGCGAAGATGCCGCAATCGGTCTGCCACGGGACGCGATAGAATCGGCGCACACGACTCGTTGCTCGATCCCGGCGTGGCCATGGCACAGAAGACGAAATGATCGTCGTCGCTGGGATAGCGCGCCAAGACTGTGTCCTCGGGCCAGGCCATGAAGTCTAGGCGGTCCTGCACGGCGCTTCCTTCGAAGAGCGTGAGCACGCCCTCAAACTGATCCGTCGCGGCGACGTCGCTGAGGTCGCTCTCGGCCACGTCGATGTGAATTCGCTCGCCTACGGCAAGAACACCCGAGAGCGGGAGCACCATGCCATCCGCAGGTCCCGGCCAATCCAAGCTTGGGCCGTGGGGGACGAGGCGAAGCTGAAGAGAAGAGAGATCGACGGGGCCGCTCCCAGCGTTCGTCAACTCGACAAAAGCCGCAGGCCGCAACGCCGCTTCAGTAATACGAACGCCGCTGTTGAGCGTTGGAAAAGGAAGCGCCCAAGCGTAGGGCTCGAAGGGCTCCACAGAAACCTCCGGCGGAGTGGGCGGCCCACAAGTGTCGCCGTTGGCCGCGTTCGGCGACGCGTAGCGACACACCATGAACTCGCCCTCGTCATCATCAGGGAAGCGCGCGTAGGACTCGTTCTCCGCAAGAGCGGGGACCTCAATGGTCTCAAAGATATGTCCGCTGCGCGACCGAAGCTGCACTTGCTCGCCGCCGGATGAGAGCTTGAAGGGAAGGTGTCGTTCACCTTCTTCGACTTCGCCATCGGCGTAAAAGATGATCCGCTCGCCCGGCCCAAGAGGCAGCTCCGGTAGCGGCGCCACCGTGCCGCTGTCACTCAGCGTAAAGGCGTCGAGCCAAATACGGACCTCACCGGCGTTGTAGAGCTCGATGTAGTCCTCGGTCTCTCCAGACTCATCGACAGCAACCCCTTCGTTCGACGAGACAAACTCGCTCAGACGAAGATCCGTCTGCGGCAGAGGCCCACAACCAAGGGCTAGGGTGAGTAGGAGCCAAGTAGAGCGGCGCATCAGTGCCATAGGGTACCCTCATCTGCATCCACCATGCCAAAGCGGGGCGGGCAGATACGCCCGGCAAAATGCCAGAAAGCACTAGAAATACCGCGTGGCACACTGAATGCATTATTCAATGTGCAGGCGCCATTCTGGCACACGCTGGCACATATACCGCACGGACCGTCCATGACCCACCATTCTGCACTCACCCTCTCATTTGTATCCGCGCTCGCCTTTGCCGGCTGCTTTAGCGGAACGCCTCAGCCAGATCCCTGTAGCGAGACTCGTCGGTGTGTGGCTGCGGACAATGTGGGTTGCTGCTCAGGCGGCGCACGAGAGATCTCCCTCTGCCAGGATTCCTGTCCTGCAGGGATGATCGAAGAAACCGACTGCAGAATGGCCGGCTGTGGAATGGGGTGCGAGACACCTCTGACTTGCCGCATGGACTACGGCACCGGCTGTTGCGGTGATGCCGTGTTCACCACCAGCTGTGACGCATGCCCTGCTGGCTCCGTAGAGGCCACGGCTTGCACCGCAGACTACCCAGCCGAGTGCGGCTGTGGCGGTATCCGCGCCTTCCGTCCGCCCGCGGATCAAGAAGCGGTGGCACTGTTTGAGTGCTTTGAAGACCTCGGCGGCGGCTGCTGCGGTACCTTCGTTGGCGCCTCCGAGTGCGGCGAGTGTCCGTCCGGCACCACGCCCCAGTTTGAATGCTCCATGATGTCGGGAAACCGCATCGCACCCCCCGAGGTGACCTGCCGCGAAGACTTGGGCGGCGGTTGCTGCGGCACCGAGGTTGCCGCAAACGCCTGCAGCGCAGAGTGCCCATCAGGAAGCGTCGAAGCCTCGACCTGCGCTGAGGTCGCCGGCGCCGACGCCCCAGCGTTCCCAGAACCGGCGAGCTGTTTTGAACTCACCGCCGACGGTTGCTGCGGCGAAGCTGTCGCGGTCACTGCGTGTGGAAGCTGCCCTGCCGGCGCGTCCACCACGTGCGATCCGTGCGAACCCTGATCAACCTGGCACCGCTGGACGACGAACTCCACCTTCAATTTTCGACCGCCTCCTAACCCACTTCCGAGAATACCAATGAAACAAATCTTAGCGCTCCTTCCCGTATTCCTGTTTGGCTGCTTTTCAGTCACGAATCCGCCCGACCGCTGCGCGGAGCGACAGGTCTGCGCGCCCGTTGATTCGCTTGGTTGTTGCGACGGCGTAGGAAGCGAGATCTCTGTCTGCGAGGCGTGTCCCACGGGAACGGTGACTGAGACTTCATGTCGAACAACGGGATGCACGACGGGCTGTGAGACGCCGATCGCTTGTCGCGTCGATGTCGGTGCCGGCTGCTGTGGCGACTCCGTCTTCACGACGAGCTGCGACACCTGTCCATCGGGTTCGGTGCCGGCTGATTCATGCACCGGCGATTTCCCAAGCTGCGGCTGTGATGATACGCGACGCATTCGCGCTCCCGAGGAAGACCCCGCTCCGCCCCGCTCTTGCCGTGCGGACCTCGGCAACGGTTGCTGCGGCGACTTCGTCGGCAGCGAAGGCATGTGCGGCTGTGCGCCAGGCAGCCTTCTTGAAGAAGACTGTGGTCAGCTCGACGAAGATCGAGACGGCCTCATGGCTCCTACCTGCTTTGCAGACATCGGCGGCGGCTGCTGCGGCGAAGGCGTCGAGGCAGCAGCCTGTGGCATGTGTCCTGCTGGAAGCCTTCCAGGGTCCGAGTGTGCTCCAATGGCCGGCGCTCCTCAGCCGATTCGGCCTCCCGAGTTCCAGTGTCGCGAAGACCTCGGCGGCGGCTGCTGCGGCGGGGACGTCGTGGCCAATATCTGCGGAATGTGTCCGGCTGGAAGCATCTCAGCCGACAGCTGCTCCGGCGACGCGGACTTCTTCCCCGCTCCACCCACTAGCTGTCGTGTGAACATCGGCGGCGGCTGCTGTGGTGAAGAGGTCGCTGCAAACGGTTGCGGAATCTGTCCGGCTGGTAGCGTCAACGAGGGTGAGTGCATCGATTACTCGATGACGGCTGAACCAAGCGAAGAGCCCGGTGCGGCTCCTCCAGAAGACGAGGCACGCCCCGCTCCTCCGCTAGGTTGCTTCATCGTCGACGATGCCGGCTGCTGTGGCGAGCCGGTCATGACGAACACCTGTGGCGAGTGTCCTGTTGGAACCTCGATGGAATGCCTCTTCTGCTAGTGCACTAAGCCCAACACAAGAGAAAGCGCCGGCTCCTTTTGGGGCCGGCGCTTTCTATTTGTGCGTTCGCTTCTGCTTCTCGAGCCTACAGATCGACGGCGTAGAGCGCGCCGTACTTCTGGCGAAGGTACGATAGGAAACTGTCTGCACTCAGTGGACGCCCCGTGACGCGCTGCACCAGTTCATCCGGCATGTAGCGGCCACCATGCGTGTAGACGTTTTCCGTGAGCCACTTGCGAAGCGGTGCCGTCTCTCCGGTTTCAAGCGCTTCGCTTACGCCGCCGCCTTTGCACGCAGCCTCGTAGAACTGAGCGCTCATCAAGTTGCCGAGGGTGTAGCCCTGGAACGAGCCGCCGAAAGGCATGCAGTACCAATGAACATCTTGAAGGCACCCGTCGGCGTCGCTTGGCACTTCGATGCCAAGATCGCTGAGCATTCGAGCGTTCCATGCTTCGGGAAGATCCGCGATGGCGAGCTTGCCTTCAAGGACCTCTAGCTCGAGGTCAAAGCGAAGCATGACATGAAGGTTGTAGCTCACTTCGTCGGATTCCACGCGCTTCAGCGAGCGGTGGACCCGGTTGATCGTGCGGTGGAAGTTTGCGAGCGATACATCGCCGAGCGCCTCGGGGAAGTGCTCGACGAGGGCAGGGTAGTGGCGGGTCCAGAAGGACAGGCTCCGTCCGACGATGTTCTCCCAGAGCCGAGACTGGCTTTCGTGGACGCCCGTGGAGGTCCCAGCGCCAAGCGGCGTGCCGTCCAACGCAGCATCGATACCTTGCTCGTAGAGCGCGTGGCCCGACTCGTGAATGGTGCCAAAGATCGCGCCGGTGGGGTCTGAGCCCACGCGCGTCGTGATGCGCACGTCGCCGCCCGAGAAGCGAATCATGAATGGGTGCGCGGTCAGGTCTTGGCGACCGCGTTCGAAGTCGTAACCGACGGCGCGCGCGATGTAGTCCGCGAATTTTAGCTGCGCGTCATGGGGGAAGTCGCGCTCCAGGAACGACGAGTCGGGTTGGTCCGCGTCTCGAAGCACGTGGACGATCGGAACGAGCTCCTTGCGGAGCGAGGCGAAGAGCGTCCGAATCGACTCGGCGCTCATTCCCGGATCGTTCTCATCGATAAACGCGTCCGCAGGGTGGGCAAAGTCAAAGTGATCGGCGTAGCGACGGCTGAGCTCGACGTTCTTCTCAAGGAGAGGTCGAATACGCTCGAAGTCGTTGTCCTTTTTTGCGACGACCCATTCGCCGTACATCCGAGAAGCGTGCGCTGTGAGTTCGGATTGCAGCTCCGCGGGAACACGCTGGGCCCGCTCGACCATGCGTCGCGCACGTCGAACGATAGCGCCATCGACGCTGTCCTCGTCGGCCATCCTCGAGGCGTTGTCGACGAGCTTCGAGAGGGTAGGCGATGCGCAGCGCTCATGCAGAATACGGCTCACGAGACCTAACTGTCGTCCGCGCGCATGCTCGCCGCCTTTGGGCAAGTAAGTCAGCTGGTCCCACTCGAGAACATTGGCAACGGACCTGAGATCGCTGATTTCGGTGAGCTCTCGCTTAAGATCGCTGAGGTTCATGACCGGCGCATAGCATGTTCGTTCCCCTTCTGCCGCCGAGCTGCTCTCTCAAGAGGGTGATAGAGGCCCTCGATGACCCTCACCCCGCGACCTACGATTCCGGTCTTTCTCGTCCTCGGTGCCACGACACTTCAGCCCGAGTCATCTCAACGCTTAGACTAGGCCAAGAATCGCCACGGCGAGCCCGAAGTAGACGATGAGTCCAAGGACATCGACGACGGACGCGATGAAGGGCGTCGAGCTGACTGCGGGGTCCAGGCCGACGCGTTGAATGAGCATCGGCAGCAGCGAACCGATGACCGTTGAGAGCGTCACGATGGCCAAAATGCTCGCGGAGACGACAGCCGCGAGATGAATTGCGCTCACGTCACCGCCCGCGAAATACGCCCGTGCAAAACCCATCGCACTCAATATGAAGCCAAGAGCGAGCCCAACGAGGAGCTCACGCCAGAACACCCGAAGCCAATCACTCGGTTCGGCTTCGCCGAGTGCCATCGCGCGAATGATGAGCGTCGATGACTGGGAACCGGCGTTGCCACCAGAGCTGATGATGAGTGGGATGAAGATCGCCAACGCCTGCGTCGACGCGAGCACACTTTGGTTGGCCACCATGACCGTGGCGGTCAGAAGCTGTCCTAAGAAGAGCACGATGAGCCATGCGCCGCGTTTCCAAACGAGCTCGAGAAAGCGCGTCTGAAAGTACGAGTCTTCAAGGGGCACGACGCCGCCCATCATTTGTGCATCTTCCGTGGCCTCTTCAATGACGACATCGACGACGTCATCGACGGTGACCAGCCCCAGCATGGCGTTGCGCTCGTCAACGACGGGAATCGCGTTGAGGTCGTAACGAGCGAATATCTTTGCGACCTCCTCTTGGTCTTCGTCCGCCCGGATGGACAAGACGTTCTCCGTCATGATCTCCGCGAGCGTTTGCGCTGGGTCGCTCAGAATGAGATCGCGCAGGGACACGACGCCGAGGAGTTTCTCGCCAAAGCCAACGACGTAAATGAGATAGATAGTCTCAGCCTCGTCCTCGCGCGCGATCTTGCGCAGCTGCTCGATGGCTTCCCAAGCTTTCGTCTCAGGCTCGAGACCGACGTACTCGGTGGTCATCAGACCGCCGGCGGTCTCCTCATCGAAAGCCAGGAGCTCGCGGGTTTCTTCGGCGGCTTCTGCGTCCGTCTTGGCCAGCTCATCAAGGAGCGTGATCCGCTGCTCGCGATCCATGTCGCCGACAAAGTCCGCGCGGTCGTCCGGGTCCATCTCGCCGAGGAGCTCGGCGGCGGCCACGATCCCCAGAGCCTCCATGACCTGCTGCTGCCGCTCAGGGCTCAGCCGGCCGACGATGTCGGCCCCGGTCTCGGCGGTAAGGGCGCCGATGATCTCGACGAGATCGAGAGCGGGGAGGTCCTCGAGGAGCTCTGCTACGTCCTCCGGATGAAACTCGTCGAACGCCTCCCGAAGAGCTTCGGGATCGCTGGTGAGAGCTTTTAGGTCAGGTCCAAGGAGGGCAGCGAGCCTCATGGCGGGCATCCTGCCGCACTCTCACGAGGGCGGCTTGTTTTCTTTTACGGTTGGCGGCGGAGGGCCAGGCTCACAAGACCCAGAAGCAGCCAAGAGCGCTCGCGGGGCTTCTTTGGACTCGATATGGCAGGCGCAGCCGGTGTCTCGAAGCAGTGGCCATCTGAGCCTGTTGCCGCGCAAGGCACGAACTGACAGCTCCCTTCTTCGCAGACCTGACACTCATCGCAGACGACGCTCGCTCACGCGGCTGCGACCACTCGATGTTCTCACAGCCGGTATCCGCGCAGCGACCAGCGCATTCGACACGCATCGAGACAAGCTTACCAAACGCCTCGCTCGCCGAGGTTGAAACCGTGGCAATGCCGGGCGACTTCCCATCATCTTGATTAAGTCCCGCACGCAAGGAGTCGCGTCAAAAACCGCTGCAATATCAAGTGACCTGAAGTGGTCTAGAACTTCCCCGTCACAGACAAAAACGTCATCTTGTCGTTCGTCTCCCGAAGCCGGGACGATAGAATCTTCACGAAATTCCACAAAATCTCATAGGCCAGATCTTTGTGAAGGAAGAGCAGGTCTTCCAGAGCGTCTTTGGAGATCACCAGCAGTCGGCAGCGCTCGTGAACACGCGCATCAGCGCTGCGCGGCGTCTCGTCAATGAGGGCCATCTCGCCAAAGGCGTCCCCGGCGTTGAGCACGGCAAGGGCTTCCTCGCCCATACCGCTGACTTCGCGGGAGATTCGTACTTTACCCTCCAAGATGAGGTAAAGGGCCCGACCAGCGTCGCCTTCGTGGAAGATCACATCCCCCAAGCGGTGACTCTCTTCACTGGCTATCGCCGCAATCTCGCGCAGGCCAGCCGGCGCAATTCCTCGGAAAAGGTGGATGCTCGAGAGAGCATCCAAGGCTTGACGCGGAATGGCGGCGGGATCCATCGCTCGCACCTTATCAAAGAGCCAGCCCAGCGATCGTGCTTTTTACAATCAACGTCCATGATCGGTGGCGTTGACCTTTAAGCTGGGTTCCTTCTTACTTTTGCGTTGGTGGGACAAGGGGGAGAGTAAAAGTGCTCCAGAAAATGGAAGGGGTGGAGGATTGTTTCCTTCTGGACCCAGTACGCTCATATCCGAGCCGCGGTGCATCGGGTGTAGCGAAATGTGTTGGCGCGTCGCATTGGCGACTTGAGCGCGAAGGAGAGTCGACGCTCACGTCGGGGGAGGCCGCGGGGCGACCGAGTGTGTCGTTGCCCATTCGAGTCGGTCGCGACGTGATCGGCACGATTCACTTGTACGTGGATGACAAGGAGCGACTCGACGACGAGTCTCTCCGCGTCGCGCGCTGGGCAGCTCGTATTCTTGGCCGCGGTCTCGACTATGCAGGTCGCCTTGCGAAGGACGCCGGACGTCGCCACGGGCCATCGATCCGTGCTTCGCTCGCTCGTACGTCGCTCACACCTCGAGAGCGACACATCGTCGAACTCTTGGTTTCGGGCCGCAGCACAAAACAGATCGCAAGCGATGCTGGACTGACGGTCTCGACGGTTAACACCTACCTAAAACGGGTGTTTGCGAAGCTCGGAGTTCACTCACGCGTCGAGCTAGTCGCTCGTGTAGTGGGCACCGAAGCAACCATGGAAGAGTAGGGCCAAGAGCGGTTCATTTGACGCACACGCCATCGTCAGTCGACGATGCCGTGTGCGCTTAATGGCATCGACTCTTTGCTGCTGTCTCCTTGCTTTGGGGTGCATCCCAAGTCTTGGTGAAGACGAGCGTGTTCAGGTCCTTACGTATGGGCCGAACGGATACACGCCGGACACTGTCCCTTTGCCCCTAACCTCGCTTCGACCCCTAGAAACAGGGGACATTCGAGTTTTCTTCGGGGGAACACTCGGCTTCATGGGTGGGCCCGAAGTGCGCGAGCCAGCGACGCCCCTCCATGCCCGCGTTGAGCGTGGGACGAACGGCTCGCTTGTCCCCACGGACTACCTGACGCTCCTCGCACTTTGTGTTCTGCACCACCTTGAAGCGTCTCGTCAGTACATCGCTGAACTTGATGTTCCGGGCATCCAGGATGAGCCTCCCTATGACGTATTCCTTCACCCTCAGGTGAGCTCTGGACAGCTTGGTGATTTCACCGACAACATGGCGTACGTGCGCGGGGCCAACTGGTTTCTCGTCGCGCCAGAAAGCGACATCGATGCGTTGCCGCTCGCTTGCAATCGCGCCGTTGTTGCTCATGAGTTCGCCCACGCTCTTTCGTTTCACTCGGATCCCACGCAGCGTTTTCCCAGCGGCGACGTAGTGGCCATCGATGAAGGTTTCGCCGACATCATCGGTGCTGGTGTAACGAGCAGCGCCACTGGCGTTCGCGCCTCGTTCCAAGTAGGTACACGTGACTTAAATGTCGCGCGTGTCGATGAGCCGATGCTGTCTCCGCACGAACGTGGAGCGGTCCTCGCTTCAGTCTTCTGGGCGTACCGCGGCGCGCTCGTCGCAGCGTCCACACCGATCGACGAAGCCAACGACGCCATGGTGCGACTCGCCCTTGAAACGCTCCTCACGTTTCGCGACGAAACGGCTCCGCTGCTGCACGACTTTGTGCTCCGCGCCATCGGCCTCGCGCCGTATCCGGAGCGCTTTTGTCAGCGCGCTCCCCTCGCCTTTCCGACGATGGAGGTGGCCCTTGTCTGCGCGGATTAGCGGCAAAAAGAGTGCTCAGGCATCTTTTTTCGTCCTCATGTCGTTTTTTTTCGTTTCCACGGCGATGGCGCTGCCCGCGAGACTGGATGCGGCTCCGGTCGCTGACTCCGAACTCGCGCTCTTTCTCAATTTGGGCGTCGGAATTCATCAAAGTGAGCTTCGTTTGTTGCGGGGGACCACTTATGGCCTCGATCTCCAGTTCCGCTTTCTTCAGCACGCCACCCTCGACGGCGGCTGTGAACAGGTTCAAACCGAAGACGGCACCGCGGAATTCCAGCTTCGCACTTGGCGAACGACCTGCGGCGTCGTTCTGGGCGGTGGCTATCGAAGCCGCGTGTTCTTCATTGGCGCAGCAGGAGGTATCGACGCGCTCCTCTCCACCCACGTCCTGTCGCTTGGCCCTGACGCATCACGCACCTGGACCCTGCGAGCTCTCGCCCGCCTGGAGGCCGCCGCGCTCTACGTCTCAGGTCGCTATCGAGTGGGGTTGAGGGCACGCGTTCGCTTCGCCTCGGAATACGTCGATGCACGCTTCGTGTTCAGCATCGGCTATGCATTTCGCTCGTTCTAGACAGCCCGCATCTTGAACTGAGCTGCGTCGCTTGTTGCCCCCACTGCGGGCTTCGCTGAATTTGAATGCCAGCCTGTCCTGCGTTTTCGTTTCTTCGCCGTGGCGCCAACGCGCAACCTGGGCTTGAGAGTCCAAGCGTCATGCGTACGGAGCGGAAATGTGCCGCCGATTCCGAACGGAAGCGACTAAACACCAATACGTCACCGTCGCCGAACCATGGACTGGGCGTGGGCGGACGAGGGCGATTTGTTCGGTGTCGTTCGAAATCCACGACATGTCGCAGGTGAGGTCAGCGAGCGAGGAGAATGCGGGCAGTGCGAGTGCCCGGTTCGTCCTCGCTGCTCCACCGAAGCGTTCCGAAGGCCTCTTCGCCTTCGATCGTCACCTCGACCTCAAGGGTGAGACCGGTGGGTGATGGCACGCAGCCGCCCATGTTGGTGCAAGAGCACACTCGCGTTCGACGGCAGAGTGAGAGCTTGAGGCAATCGACGCTCAGCTCGGGGTTCTCAGCGTCGCCCTCCACCGAGCACATGAAGGGCGTAGCGTCCCACGGACGGTTCGGAAGACACTGGGCCTCGGGGCTTCCGCCACCGACCGGGTGTGCCGTCTGCAGAGCACACCAGCTGTCCCACAGCTCGGTGATGGCGATGTTGATTCGCAGAGCGTCACCAGTGCGTGTGCCATCGAGGGAAGGATAGATGTATCCATCGGCAACAGGCACTGCGTCGAGCTGTGGGTCCACGCCCGCTGGCCACCCAAGCTCGGGATCGGTGGGCTCGCCCGGAGGAGGGCCCTCACCAAACACGAGCGTGGCGACGACTGGTTCCCCGATGTTGGCAGCCATGATCTCGAGCACGACTTGGCTCGAGCCAGAAGGCAAGGAGCCCGTCTGAAGGACCCCCACCCATCGACCCTCGAACGTAGACTCCGTAGTGCCGCAGCTGCTCAATAAGAGCAGCGCGAGCGGAGCCAGGTTCGAGAGATAGCGGAGCATTCGGCGTGGCATTGACTTGGCCTATGGCTCTGAGCGGCCTAGCACTTACGTGCTAGATGACGCTGTAGGTGAATTCGATGTCGAATGTCGGAGTGCCTGTGCCGAAGTATGGGCGAACGCCGAAGATGTGGGTCACTGGGGACGCCGTCGAGTTGGAGTAGGTCAGGGATTCCGGCGAGGAGTCCGTCGACGTGACGCACGCGGCAGCGCCGCACATGTCGAGCTCAAACAGGACGATGTCGCCCGATGGGGAGGTCTGTACCTCCACGCTGTTGCCCGCTGGAACCGTCACCGCGTAGTAGAGGCTCTGCGTGCCGCTGCCGAAGCCGCAACCGCTGGCGCTTGGACGTGGCCCTCCATTTTCCGTGGCCTCATCACTGAACATGATGTCTGCAGTGACCTCGGTCGCCGTGGCGCACGAGGCGTTGGCCGCAACGACGGGGGTCGTGTACGTCACGTCGACGTCAAAGGTTCCGCTGGTGGTGCTGCTATATCCGCGCACACCGACGTACTCCGTGAGTGGGTCGGTGCCCAGCGCGTTGTCCACGGTCTGCTCTTCTGGGGAGTCAGAAGCGTTGATGCATGCCACGTCGCCACAAGCGTTCAGCCTGAAGACGACGAGGTCCGAAGAGCTGTCGGTGCCCACGAGAGCTCGCTGACCCGGCGGCACTGTGACCGCGTAGTAGAGAGCGCTCGAGCCACTTCCAAAGCCGCAGTTCGTCCCAGTTGGGCGAGCGCCGCCCTGCTCGATTTCCTCACCAGAGATCGATGTGTCCATCGTGATCTCGGTGCCCGTTGCGCAGGATGCATTGGCGGCGACGACGGGCGTCGTGTACGTGACTTGCAGCTCAAAGGTGCCGGTCGTCGTGCTGCTGTAGCCGCGTACGCCGACGTACTGGGTCACAGGAGCCATGCCCAATGCGTTGTCCACGGTCTGCTCTTCTGGGAAGTCAGACGCGTTCGTGCATGTGGTGTCGGCGCAGTCACTCTGACTGAAGACCACGAGGTCAGACGAGCCGTCGGCGACGACGCGGGCCCGCTGACCCACTGGTACCGTCACCGCGTAGTAGAGCGCTGTTGCGCCGCTTCCGAAGCCACAGCCAGCACCGGTGGGGCGAACGCCGCCCTCCTCGATGTCCTCATCAGGAATCGTGATGTCCCCGGTGATCTCCGTCGCCATATTGCACGCAGAGTTCGTGGCGACGACCGGCGTCACATAGGTGAACTCGATATCGAAGGTCCCCGTCGCGCTGCTGTAGCCGCGTACACCAACGTAGAACGTCCTATCGGCTGCGCCCGCCACGTTGTCGACGGTCACTCGCTCGGGGAAGTCGCTCGCTGTGGTACAGCCATCGTCGTCGCAGGCCTCCTGGGTGAAGACCACCAGGTCGGTGGTGCTGTCCGCCGCCGCCGTGGCTCGCTGACCCGGAGGAACCGTGATCGCGTAATAGAGCGCGGTGGAGCCGCTTCCGAAGCCACAGCCTGTGCCGGTTGGGCGATCTCCGCCGTCGTCGAGGACTTCGTCCTCAATGATGAGGTCACCAGTGATCGGCGTGCCCGTCGCGCAGGTGGCATTGAGCATCAGGCAGGTGCTCTCGCGGCAGATCTCGCCGCTCCCGCAGGGGTCGCCGCAGGCGCCGCAGTTGTTCGGGTCAGTTTCCAGCACAGCGCATTCCTCACCACACATCGTAGCTTCGGGCTGGCAGACGCAGCTTCCGCCGGAACAAGTTCCGAGCGGGCCGCAGCTGATGCCACATCCGCCGCAGTTGTTGCGATCTGAAATCAGGGCTGCGCACTCACCATCACAGTCGACGAACCCGGGAAGACAGGTGCAGGCACCGTCCGTGCATCCTGTTCCGGCGCCGCACGTGTTGTCGCATTCGCCGCAATGCAGACGGCTCGTGTCTGTGTCGGTGCAGCGCGCGACGTCGCCACACGCCGTCAGACCGGTGCCGCAAGTGGAACAAGCCCCGGCCGTGCAGACGCCGTCTTCCCCACATGAGGTCAGGCAGTTTCCGCAGAAATCGGCGTCGTTTGCTGCATCGACGCAGGTTCCGCTGCAGCTGATCTGGCCTTCTCCGCAGGAGCAGGTTCCACCCACGCATTCCGCGCCGCTGCTACAGGAGGCGCCACAGACGCCACAGTTCACGGAGTCGGTCTGAGGATCGGAGCAGACGAACTCGCCGTCCGTCCCAGGACATCGCTGGTCGGGCGATTCGCAGTCGACGACACAGGCTCCCTCGAGGCAGATGTCGCCTTCGCGACACGAATTGCCGCACATCCCACAGTTGTCGTTGTCGGTCGCGGGATCCGTGCAGAGTCCATCACAGCTCTTCCCGGGTGCTTCGCAGTCGCATCGTCCGACAGCGCAGGAGACGCCCGAAGGACATGCGTTCCCGCAGGCGCCGCAGTGATCGGAGTCGCCAGCAAGGGCCGTGCAGCCTTCGCCGCAGTCCACGAGACCGGGCTCGCACATCTCGACCATTCCGTCCGGCGATCCGTCCGGCACCATTCCGTCCGGCATCATCGGCACGTCCGGCATTGGAACGTCGGCGTCAGGTACCGCGGCGTCAACTGGCACGCGGTCGTCGTCGCCGCAGCCGATGGGTACGAGCAGCGCCGTGAACACGACGAGTGGGAGGAGGTTGGTTGCGATTCTCATGCTGTTCTTCCGTTGACTCATGGCGTCTGACAGACGCCGTCTAAGCATTCAAAGTTCAAGTCACATGGCATTGCATCGCCGCACAGGCAGTTGCCCGCGACGCAGCTGTCTGACGATCCAGTGCACACCGCGCCGCAGAACCCGCAGTTGATGGCGTCCGTCTGGATGTCGGTGCATCCAGCTTCGCAGCAGGTCTGCCCTTCGACACAAGGTTCTGTTCCGGAGCCGGTGCTGCATACACAGTCACCCGCGACCGTGCACACATCAGCCCGCGCACGATTATCGCCTAGCGAGGCGCATCCTTCGCAGCACTCCGCAGACTCGTCCGCACGACCGTTGCAGTCGTTGTCGGCGCGGTCGCAGATCTCTGTCGCGCCGGCGATGTCGCCGAAGGGTGGCCTCACGTCAGCACGCTCATCGTCACAATCGCAAACACCCCCGATTGGGTCCTCGCCAGGTCGACACGCCTGCACACCATCGCGGTCGTTGTCGCCGCACGAACTGTCGCGGCGGTTGCAGTTCTGGTCGATGCCATCGCCGCAGATCTCGAGGGGCGGATCGGCCGGGAGACAGCAGATGAAGCTGCCTGCGTTGCAGTAAGTGTCGGGACAGTCGGTGTCCGTCTCACAGGTGGTTGGAGTCGCAGGACCGGAGTCGACGGTACCCACATCGATGGGCTGCTGGACGTCATCCCCGCATCCGGCGAAGATCGCCAGGACGCAGAGGGTCACGGATTGGTACGTCGACCGGCTCATCGGCTGCGCCGTCGGCGAACGAGGAACAAACCGAACAGTGCGAACAGCGCCACCGTGCCGCGATTGGAGGACGAGTTGCCCACGATTCGGCAGCTACAGCCGTCTGACGTCGGCTCGGCGACGCGACCGGCGTCGAAACCAGCTGGACCCGCATCAGCGCTGACTCCTGCGTCGTCGGTGGCGCCAGCATCGGACATCCCGGCGTCAGGCACACCCGCGTCCATAGGCGGCATTGGCGGTGGTGGGACCGTGCACGTGTCGATGACGCACTCCAGGCCGGATGGGCAGACGACGCCTTCGCAGGCATCGTTACAGGCCCCATCGTCGCAGTAGAAGCCTTCTGGACAGCTGATGATGTCACAGCCGCGCGGCGTACAGGTTCCGTCGGCGTTGCAGGTCTCGCCAGCTTCACATGGGGAGCACGGGCAACGGTTCACGCAGAGGCCTTCTCGGCAGAACTGGTCGTCGGAGCAGGCAATCGCGGAGCACGGATCGACGCAGCTGCCGGAGATACAGTCGGTGCCGAAGGGACAGACGATTCCATCACAGGCATCGACGCAGCTTCCGCCGCTACAGCGTTGACCGGTCTCACACTCGGTGTCGATGCAGGTGTTCTCGACGCAACTTCCGGTATCCCCATCACAGGTGAAGCCTGACGCGCAGCCGCCCTCGAAGCAGATGTCAACGCAGCTTCCGCGGAAGCAAGTCTGGCCTCCGGGGCACAATCCCTCGCCGTCATCCGGCTCGCCATTGCAGTCGTTGTCGACGCCATCACAGAGTTCGGCGACGGGTGAGCTGATCGGCTGGCATACGGTCTCGGTACCCACGCACTGAGTCCGGCCCACGGCACACGGACCGACTTCGTCGGGGAGCTCGCACGGCATATCCGAAGGGCAGACCACGCCACCGCTGCGGACAGAGAAGCGCCAGATGCCAGGCAAAGCGACGTTGGACGTCGTGCACACATCGAGGATGTCGTCCGAAAACGAACCCGGGAGCACGACGAAGTCCACTTCGTTCCCTGCGTCGAAGCCCGCTTGCGCCGATGTACAGGTGTCGCTGCTGCACAAGCCGTTGGAACCGCCGCTCGCGCTGCCCGCCGTCCACTCGCAGGTCTCGTAACGGAACTCCACGTCAAAGTCCCCAGAACCGCAGTCCAGGGCGTTCGTCAGGATGAGCTGAAAGCTCATGCGCTTATCGTTCTGGCTGCTGAAGTAGCCAACATTGTACCAGGTCACGACGAGGCGCCCGGGCTCAAGGTGCCAGTACACCAGGTTCTCCGATGGCTCCGAAATATCCGTACGGTTTCGTGTGTCCACGTCAGCCCAGTAAGGGGCGATCATCGGCTGATCCGCCACCGGGAAGGGACGTGCCGTGAAGGTGAAGATGTCGTCGTTGAAGCTGATGTTGCCGTTGTTGTTCACGAAGAACTCGGTGTAGGGCCCTCCGAAAAAGCGAAGACCGCCCGAGAACGCGCCCGTTAGGTCGACCGCTGACGATGAGCCGTCATCGTTCGAGGGCAACACATTGGTTCCGAACCCTTCCGGGCCGCCGAAGGAGCGAAGAAGCGGGGCAGCGTGAGCGACCGGGGCCACCAGGGAGAACGCGGCCACTGTGAGGGCCGTGACGATCCCAATGCGAAGCTTATACAAGTGCATCTGAAATGGTTAGCACACAACACGCGGTTGTGTAGTGGTCCCCAATAACCAGTCTAGGTGGTGCTCAACGCTCCCGCGCGCCAATCGCTGCTGCTCCCAGCAGGCGTTTGACCTGCCAACGGCGAAGCTTCTGTCGTCTTTCGCCTTTCGTCTGTCGTTTTTCGGCTGTTAGGAGATTGTCTTCGGAGCCCTCACAACGCATTTGGCTCGTCCCATGAACTTCGGGCGGTCTAGATTTCGTTTCCGCGAAGCCACTCGCCGGAGCGTCCCCCCGATTTTCTTTCGAGCCTTACGTGCTCAATGGTGATCCCGCGCTCCACAGCTTTGAGCATGTCGTAGAGCGTCAACGCCGCGGTACTCGCCGCGCACATGGCTTCCATTTCTACTCCAGTGGGTCCCGTGCAGCGCGCCGTCGCACGCACGACTACGGCTTCCTCCAACACTTCGAAGTGCACTTCAACGCTCGTCAGAGCAAGGGGATGGCACAGCGGAATGAGTTCACTAGTCTTCTTCGCCGCTTGAATGCCTGCGATACGCGCCACCGCCATCACATCGCCCTTGGGGGCGCCGTCGCGAAGCAGAGCCAGCGTCGCCGGCGCCAAGAGAACGCGCGCCGTCGCCACGGCCTCTCGAACCGTCGCGGCTTTGTTACTGATGTCCACGATTTGAGCGCGTCCGTGTTCATCCAGGTGTGTTAGGGCCATGACGCAGCTTGACCCGTGCAGTGTCAAATGCCAGCACCGGCCGGTGAAGGCCGACGCCAGCGAAGAGAATAAGAAGACCGGGCGTGGTCTCTTAGCCATCATTGGGGCAAAGATCTGGTTCATCCTGACGGGCTTTGCCATCAAGTTCTCGCTGCCTCACTTCTTGGGCTCGCCAGCGGAATTCGGCTTTTACGAGACCGCGATGAGCGCCGTCTCGATGCTCAACATGGTGCTGATCGCATCGACGATTCAGACCGTGTCGAAGTTCGTGTCCGAAAGCGAAGAAGACGCCCCAGCGCTTCTACGCCAAGGGCTTTTCGTTCAGTGCATCGTCGGCGGCTTGATCGCCCTCGGCGCCTTCGCAGCCGCACCCTTGCTGGCTGGATTTCTCAAAGACGATGCTCTGGTTCCGCTCCTTCGCGTCGCCACCGTCGTCATCATCGCCTACGCACTCTACGCCGCCATCGTCGGTTCCCTCAATGGTCGCCGCGCGTTCGTGGCCCAGGCTCGTCTCGATGCCACGTTTTCACTTCTGCGCACCGTCGGCATCATCGGTGGAGCAGCCCTGGGGCTTGGCGCAATCGGCGCCATCAGTGGTTTCGCTTGTGCAGCCAGCGCGATCTTGCTCATCGCATTCATCGCGGTGCGGTCGGACCTCAGATCAAAAACCGGGACGCGCATTCCATGGAAAAAGTGGTTTGCGTTCATGGCGCCGATTTGGGTCTATCAGCTCGCGCTCAATGGCTGCTTTCAGATCGATGGTCTTGTTCTGAAACGCGCCGTCGCGGGACTTGCCATCGACAACGGCGCGACGGCAGTTGAAGCAGCACAGCTCGCATCCAGGCAAGTCGGTTTCTACCGAGCGGCGCAGACTTTTGCGTTCGTGCCCTATCAGCTCATTCTCGCCCTGACGTTTGTTGTCTTTCCCCTAGTGTCCAAAGCGACCACGCTCGGCGACGAAAAGGCCGCGCGCTCCGCTGTTCGCGGTGCGATGCGTTTTTCATTCCTTGTGCTCTTGGCCCTCGCCGCACCCATCGCAGGAGCGGCGCAGGGTGCACTTCGCATCGCCTACCCCGCGGAGTACGTCGTCCCTGGCGCACCCGCATTGACGATCCTGGCTCTGGCGATGGTGGCCTTCGCGCTCTTCGTTATCACGGCGACTATTCTCTCAGGCATGGGTCGACCTGGACTTGCAGCCGGCATCGCAGGTGTGTCCCTTGTTGTCATCATTCTAGCCGGCACCTACATGGTTCGACGTGCGGGCACAGGGCCCGAAGCGCTTCCTGCCTTGGCGACTGCAACAGCCACGGGGACGACGCTCGCGTTTTTGCTTTCGGCCGGTGTGCTTTACGGACGCTTTGGCGTGCTCATTCCGTTGGCCACTTTGGTGCGCGGCGCACTCGCGGCCTGCGCGGCCGGGGCGGTTGCCCACGCTCTTCCTCAGGACTCACGGCTACTGGGTCTCGCCGCCCTCGTCGCCGGCGGACTCACCTACTTGGCCGTCCTCGCCGTCACGCGTGAGCTGACGAAAGCGGACGTCGAGCTCGTGACCAAGCTTCGTCGCTAGGTAGCTCTTTTCGCGGCAAATATGGGACGCCGGTCATCGATCGAATTTCCATGAAAAAAGCCCCCCGCGAACGGGAGGCTTGTTTCATAAACGAGGCTCAGA
>JBLHKB010000012.1:0-38071 GCA_047619315.1 Polyangiales bacterium | reverse complement strand
TGCCTTCGTGGACCACCGATTCGATGTCGATGTGTCCGTCCAGGGCACGTGTCACGCCATAGGCGATGGAGAGCCCGAGCCCCGTTCCACCTTTCTGGCCGCGCGTGGTGAAGAACGGTTCGACGACCTTGTTCATCACGGCCTCGCTCATCCCCACCCCAGTGTCCTTAACTTTAAGCACGACATAGGGACCCGGCCTCAATATTCCGAAGCGCAGGGGTGAGTCCTCTGTCGGCGTGGCGAATGAAATGGAGAGTTCAATGGTGCCTCCATTCTGGAGCGCGTCACGCGCGTTGATCACCAAGTTCATGAGCACCTGATGAATGTCCCAAGGGTCAGCGCGGGTCACCGCCGGGCTTCGCGCGGCCTTGAACACGAGTCGAACACCAGAGGGCAGGAGGGTCTGAAGCAACGAAGAGACCTTTGCGCCAACACCATTGAGGTCGATGGCCTCGAGTTCTTTCGTTGCGACGCGCTCACGTCCGATCGAAAGAAGGCGCCGCGTAAGAGCGGTACCCACCGCGGTCGCGTGCTGGATCGCTTCGACGTCTTCGTCAGGTCTCTTCTCAGCGAGAATCTGGGCGTGGTTGTTGATCACCGTGAGCAGGTTGTTGAAGTCATGCGCGATACCTCCGGCGAGTCGCGCGATGCTCTCCAGCTTGTTCGCACGAAAAAGCCGTCGCTCCATGAGCACACGTTGACGTCCGTCGGTCTGCCGACTGCAGGCCTGGGCGAAGACAATGCCCGTAAGTCCAACCACGGCGGCGATCGCTCCGCCGAGCATGCCCGTGGAAGTGGACTCAATGCGCGGTGGAGTAAGTCCGAACTGCTCCAGTCCAAAAATGACCCCCACGCTGGCGGCGCAAATCACGAACCAAATGGCCGCTTCATTGATTCGAAAAGCGAGGACGAACACAAACGGCGGAAAGAGGAGCCAGCCGAGCACGCCGAGAATGATGCCGCCCCGCAGGTACGCGGTTCCGGCCACCCCAAGCACGATGAGCGACGAGAGGAAGCGAAGGCCAGAGCGCCCAGTTCGGTGGACCCGTGGTGTAAAAGCGCAGGCGAGGCCAACGCACACCAAGAGCGTCGCTGCCGGGACGTTGTCGTAGATAAATGCCTGAAAGCCCGCGAAATAGAGGAGAACGACAGGTCCAACCAATCCCACCACGGGAACGATCAGCCTCTCGGGGTCACTAGAAACATCTTGTTCTTTTGACACGGTACTATTATGCCTTCATGGGAAGCTCTTGTCCCGGGTGAATCAAGAAGTTGTTCGAATCAGGGTTTTTCGCACGTCATGAACTCGTGGTGATTTCGAGAGAGCGCCTCAGCTCTTCCTCGAGAAACCCGCTAGTGGGGTTAGAGTGCGCCCCGTGAATGACTTCGACTTGGTCGTCATCGGTTCGGGTCCGGGCGGTGAACGTGCAGCGCTTCAGGCGGCAAGCTTTGGAAAAAACGTGGCCATCGTCGAGCGCAGCCATGAACCTGGAGGCGCCGCCGTTCACACAGGAACTCTTCCCAGCAAGACGCTTCGGGAGACCGCCCTCTATTTGAGCGGACACCGAAAACGCGAACTCTACGGCGTCGGCGTCAACCTCGAACGTTCCGCTACGCTTCAGACGTTAATGCGGCGAAAGCGCTCGATCGCTGCTGTGGAATCGAAGCGAATCCGTGGGAAGCTCGAAGAATTAGGCGTCGAATACGTGGCGGGCCATGGGCGGCTGGACGGTCCGACAAGGGTCACGGTCGAAAGTGATGTTGGGAACCACGTTCTGAACACGGCCATCATCGTCATCGCGACAGGCTCATCGCCGCGGCGCCCTCCAGATGTTGAGTTTGAAAGCCCGCGCATTCACGACAGCGATCTTGTTCTCGAGATCGATGTGATCCCTTCATCGATGATCGTGCTCGGTGGCGGTGTTATCGGATGCGAGTACGCGTGTATGTTCGCGGCCCTCGGCGTTGCCGTGACGCTCGTCGATGCGCGGATGGAGCTGCTCTCGTTTCTGGACGATGAGATGCGGGACCGCCTTGAGCTGGCGATGGTCGAGCTCGGTGTGATGCTTGTGCGTCCACGCCGTTGGGGACCTGTGCGAGATGTTGGGGGCGCCGCGGAAGTGGAGTTTGACGACGGCTCCACCATGCGCGCAGACCAGGTCTTGTTTGCCGCGGGACGTGTTGGCTGCACGGCGAACCTGGGCCTCGAAACGGTGGGACTCGAGCACTGCATGCGCGGCTGCCTCACGGTGGACGAGAACTTCCAAACGAACGCCCCAAACGTCTACGCCGTCGGCGACGTGATCGGTTTTCCTGCCCTCGCATCCGCATCGATGGAGCAGGGGCGCATCGCCGTTTGCCGCGCCTTTGGCGTCGATGTGCAACGCAAGATGAGCCCCGTCATCCCCTACGGGATCTACACGATTCCGGAAGTGTCCTGTGTTGGCGAAAGCGAGCGCGCTTGCCGGGAAGCTGGCCGGCCTATCGTCGTGGGCCGCGCAGACTTTCGTTCAAACGCACGTGCACAGATTCAGGGAGATCTTGGCGGCATGCTCAAGCTGGTCGTGTGCGCGACGACGCGACGGGTTCTTGGTACACACGTCATTGGCGAGCGCGCCACCGAACTTGTCCACTTGGGCCAGGCCGCGATTCTGATGGAAGCCACGGTCGATCTTTTTATCGAGATGGTGTTCAACTATCCAACGATCTCCGAGACCTATAAGCAGGCGGCTTACGACTGTATATCTGCGCTGCAAAAGCCAGGCGGTTCCATTGCGCCTCGGCGCTTGAGCACCAGCGAGAAGGGCTCGTGAGCGAACCTCGTCAGTGGGGGCGGCGCGGTGGAGCACGTAAACCGCGCGTGTTTCGCGTGGGTGAAGTCAACCGTGCCATCCGAGACACGCTTCAGGAACGCTTCCCGGACTTCTGGGTCGAAGGCGAAGTCCACGGCTACAAACGTTCGTCCGCGGGTCACGTGTATTTTACGCTCAGCGATGAGCAGGAAGTGGCGCAGCTGAACTGCGTGCTCTTTCGAACCGAAGCGGAGCGGGTGCGCGTCGAAATCCGTGACGGCGCACGCATACGAACGCGTGGATCCATCACGTTCTTTCCACCCCGAGGCAACGCGCAGTTTATGGCCCGTGCGGTCGTCGCCGCGGGCGACGGCGATCTCGCGGCGCGCTTCGATGCGATCCGCAAAACGCTGGACGCCGAAGGGCTCCTCGATCCAGCTCGAAAGCGAGCGCTGCCACGCTTTCCACGCGTCGTAGGCGTGGTCACAAGTCAGCAGAGCGCTGCTGTTCAGGATATTATTCGCATCGCTTCAAGCCGGGCGCCCACGCGCCTCGTTCTGGTGGACTGCCGCACGCAAGGGCGTGACGCGCCGCTGTCCATCATCGACGCATTGCAGCGCGTCCAGTCTTTGCCAGACCTGGACGTGGTCATCCTGGGGCGAGGCGGAGGAAGCCCTGAAGAGCTCTGGTGCTTCAACGACGAACGAGTGGCCCGCGCCGTCGCGGCCTGCCGTGTGCCCATCGTCGTGGGGGTCGGGCATGAAACAGACGTCACCATCGCCGAGCTTGTAGCGGACGTCCGTGCGTCCACGCCTTCGAACGCCGCGGAACTCTCGGTTCCGCGCATGGAAGACGTTGCGCGTGACCTCGAGCTGCATCAGCGACGGCTTCAGCTCGCCTTTGCGACGCAGCTCGACGCGAAACGTTTGCAGCTCGAGCGTATCGCCTCCCGCCTCGTACGCCCCGGCACGCTCTTGAGCCAGGCCCGTCGCCGGCTCACGCGTCTTGGTACATCGCTTCCGGAATCGATGCGCGCCTCGCTTCGACGTTACCGCCGCCGCCATGAAGAACTCGGCGCACGTCTTGCGCGCCACGATCCTCGGGTCAGCCTAGCGCGAGATCGTGGCCGTCTGGCTGCACTGCACGAGCGTCTAGAGTCGGCGCTGCGAGCGCGTCTCCTTGAAGAACGAAACGGACTCGCACGCACCGTGGCTCAGTTGGATGCTTGGAAAGCGCCGGCGCTGCGTACGGCGCGTTCGCGCCTGAGTGAGCTTGCGGCGCGCCTCAATGCGCTCTCGCCACTTCGCGTTCTCGAACGTGGCTACGCCATCGCGCTCCACGAAGGGGAAGCGATCCGAAGCCATGAGAATGTGGTTAAGGGCGCGACGATTCGCATCAAACTCCACCACGGATCGCTCACGGCCAAAGTCATTGAATCAGGGGAAGACGAATGATGCGCTTCGCTCTCATTGGTGACCCCGTCGATCACAGCCTGTCACCTGTGATGCATGCGGCGGCCTACAAGGCGTTGGGCCTCGACGCCGCGTATGAGCGCCGTCGCGTCGTGAAGGGCGGCGTCTCGGCGGCGATGAGAGAGCTCTGGGACGAGGGGTTTCAGGGCTTCAACATCACAGTGCCACACAAGCTTGAGGTGATGGAATCGCTGAGCTTCATCGACGCGAAAGCTCAAGCGGTGGGCGCCGTGAACACCGTCCTACGCCGCGATGACGGGTGGCACGGCACGAATACAGACGCCGAGGGGTTCGTTCGTAGCCTGCCGGAGCCCCCATCGTCGTACGAGCGCGCCCTTGTGCTTGGCGCCGGCGGGGCAGCGCGAGCGGTCGCCTATGGGCTGACCCAAGCCGGCGTCGAAGTTCACGTGTCAGCCCGTAGAGAAGGCGCTGCTGAGTCCTTGCGCGAAGTGGGCGCCGTGACCGCCCTATGGCCGCCAAGTCTCGATGCTCCTCTCGTCATCAACGCGACGAGCGCCTCTTGGCATCACGGCGAAGCGTTCGTGAAGTCACTTCCGTGGACGAAGACTCAGGGCCTCTTTGTCGACCTCGCCTACGGGATTCCCCTCAGGTTCTTGGCGCAAGCGGAGGCACATGGCGCCGCGACTCTGGACGGCCTGGGCATGCTCGTTCATCAAGGTGCCCTCGCGTTCGAAGCGTGGACTGGACAGAGCGCACCCGTGAACCTGATGCGCGCGGCGCTTGTCGGTGCGCTGGAAGAACGAAGCGCAACCTAGAGTTTAGCGCAGCGTGGTTTCGGCGATAAGCCATCGCCCATCCACTTTCTCAAGTTCGATGGAAGCGCTGAGGCTCCCGCGGGTCGTACGCACGCGAAGGTGCACGTCGGCTTCGTCTCCATCGACGCGAATATCATGTTGGATGAGCTCGGCGTCCGTTCCGAGAAAAGGCTCGATGCTCTGGCGTACACGTCGCGCGAGCGCCGCGTCACGATTGTCATACGTACTCTCGCTCGATCCGGCACGGAGAGTGACGGGGAGTTGGTCGGTCTGCGCGAAGGAGAGCGCGTCGTCGATGCGCTCGGATGAGACCTCACCGCTGACGGCATCGACGAAAGCCTCGAGCCGCTCTTCGTCTGTAACAACCAAGGCGTCTGCGACGGCGGCCACGCAGCCAAGGCAGAGGATAGCGGCGGCGGCGAGGAGGAGATGAGCTCGTTTCATGTCCTGATTCAATGCACATCAAGTGCCAGGGGGTGATCGGCGGTTTCACTCCAGATCTGGGAAAAGTAGGCAGGTTTGCCATGACAAATTGTCAGCCAAGTCGCCTCCTCCCCGTTCGTTTGTCAGGCCCGCATATCCACAGGCTATGCTTCGGCTCATGGAGGCTCGAATCCCGGAGGCGTACCTACATCGGAGGGGCTACTACCAGGTCCGGCCCGCGGATATCATCTCGCGCGCGGACCTCTTGCTTCTCGACGTGCGCTTTGCGCCAGAGGACTTGGACGGCGACCAAGGGCACATCCACGGAACGCTGTACTTGCCCCTTGCGGAGATCGAACGGTTCACACAACCGCTGGATACGCCGATGGTCGTGGTCTGCGGGAACGGCCGCGAGAGCGTTCGCGCTGCGGAACGACTGGCAGCACGTGGCTACATTGAAGTCTATCACCTCGTCGGCGGCATGCTTCGCTGGAACGGCGAAGAGCGGCCCGTCTCGCGCGCCGGTTCTTGGAGTCACTACACGTGAGAGTTGTTGTCGGCCTTGGCTCAAATTTGGGTTCGCGTTGGGCCCTAGTCACTTCGGCGATGGACGAGCTCGAGGCGCGCTTTGGCGATTCGAAACGCTCGTCTTTTGTCCGTACTCCCGCCATGACTTGGAAAGACGCGCCTCCTGGTCCGGACTACCTGAACGCAGCGATGAGCTTCGAATGCGCGCTGCCCCTCGCCGAACTGCTCGCCCTGACCCAGTCGCTGGAGCGCCTCTTCGGTCGAAAGAAGAGCGCACGTTGGGCGAACCGGACGCTCGACCTCGACATTCTTTGGGCGCCGATGAGCTGCGAGGCGCCGCGGGTGCCGCATCCAGGCTTGCTCGAGCGGGACTTCGCACTTGGGCCGGCGATGGAGGTCGAGGTTTCGCTGCGTGAGGAACACACAGAGCGTCTGCGCCAGCTGGGAGGTATGCCCACCATCGTGCTCCCGCCCATCATCGAGCAAACGGCCAATCGGGTGCTGGTTCGACGCGCCATGGACGCGAGCGACGCCCTCGCGCTCGCCTGGGGGGCAACGGGGCAGACTGCGTCGATGCTGAATGAACGTGAGACGAGTGTGCCAACCCTCGCTTGGGTTGAGGCCGCGCCCAGTTCACCTCTCGGCGCTGCGAGCGCGTGCGTCGACACCGCGGAGGGCCACTTCATTCGGCCGGCACCCGGTCACTGGGAGCTGGAGTCACTCGGAGAGAACAGCTGCGTCCTACGCGAGATCGACGACGCTAAAGAACGAGGCTGAGCCCCACATCCACGGCGTTTGCGATGCTGCCTGGCGCGCATCGCACTCGCAGATGCAGAGTCCTCGCTTCGTAGTGAAGAGTGCCAAGAATAGGTGCGGCGCGGTCTTGGCTAAGCGGCCGCTGTTCAAGGGCGCTGAAGAGCGAAAGCGCCGCTGGCAGTCGGAGGACATCGACGTAGATTCCGCCGAGCGTCGGGGGTGAACCCGCGGTCAGTCGCGCGATATCAGGGTCCGTGCCAACTACCTCGCGTGGGGGATGCCCCAGGGCTATGCCGCCCTCGCGAATCTGAAGAGGAGGCAGCTGGCATCGGCCATTTCCGCCCTCCGCCGGCCAACCTCGTGGAGGTCGTGGGCAATCAAAGAGCACGCTTGTGAGTGATCGAAGATAGTCGCCCTGGAGTGTGGCACGCACAGCTTCGTCGGGCGGAACGGTACCTAGGTACTCAAGCCATGAGCTGCTCTCACCGGAGGTGCCAAGAGCCATCGAGAAAGGCGAAGGCATCTGCTGCGCCAACGCGAGGAGCGCTTGGGCTTCTTCGGCGGCCGCTCGCTGACCCGCGACTTCGATCAACGCCGCGAGAACGCTCTCGCCTTCGCTTGCCCGAGAGTAGGCCAGCGCGGTCCCCCGAGGGAGCCGATCGAAGCTGGCCTCTTGCGTGGGAGCGTCGTCTAGGAAAGAGGCGAGCGGAGAACTCGCGCGCACGTCCATCCGCGCATCGAGATGAACGGCGCCACCTTGGGCGTGGACTTCAATGACGACTCCACCCACGTCGGGAAGCCACTGGAGCAGCCCGTGGAGGCGGCGTTCGACGACACGGACGAACGCTTGGGGGTCACCAAAGTCCGCTTCACTCCCGCGTGATGTTCGCTCCGCCTGCGCGGCAGAGCGAGCGCTCTCACTTCCAGTTCGCAGGTTCTCGTCCAGGACGGGCCGGAGCTGATCGGCGACGACGCCGTCTTCGATGTGGATCGTCAGCGGCGCTTCGGCGTCCTCGACGAAGAGAACACGTGCAAGGTAGGCGCCGGCTTCTTCGACGGCCTCCCGTTCGCCAAAAACTGCCACCGTTCCAAAGTGGCGCGCGTCCTCATGCCAGCTGTCAAACGCGTGCGGCGAGACCGGGGTCGTCTCGGCGGCGACAATGAGCTCTTCGCCCAACGACAGACCACACACACGCGAGTCTTCGTTGACCGTTTGGGCTGCCGCGGGAGCCTCATCAAATTGCGCCATGACAAAGTCGCGGGCTGAGCTTGGAATCATCGCCGCGAGCGCGGGCGTGTCGACGGCGGCGCGAAGCGGACCAAGTCTGCTCGTTTCAAAACAGAAGTGGCCGATCATCGAGTCCGGCGCCGATGGTGGCGGCGGAACCGGAGCGATGAGCGGGGCTTCCGCCTCGCTGCACGCAGCAAGAAAAAAGGCGCACGTGAGAACGTGCGCCGCGAAGGTGAACTTCATTTTTTCCTAGAACGGATTGTCGGGAACGGTGTCTGGCGGCGCCGCTTCCATCGTTGCGGCTTCCATGACGGGTGCGGCTTCCATGACGGGTGCGGCTTCCATGACAGGTGCAGCTTCCATGACAGGTGCAGCTTCCATGACAGGTGCAGCTTCCATGACAGGTGCAGCTTCCATGACGGGCGCTGCTTCCATGACGGGCGCCATGGTTGTGGTCATCGGCGTGGTCATCGGCGTGGCGCGTCGTTCCTGAAGCGTCAGCGTGATGTTTGCTGTCATCGCGTCATCGCCAGCATCAAAGTCAGACGCTGAGATGTCACGGTTGGCCGCCAAGAACCCGCGCTGAGTCGCGGCGACGGTAAGAAGCCCCGACGGCTCTTCACTGAAGGAGCGCTCTGAGTTGCGGACGACTTGGCCGTCGATTGAAACACGGCTGTTCGCGGGCACCGTGGTGACGCGGACGACCCAGGGAAGCGCTTCAAGTTCGAAAGCTAGCTCAGCCCCCGGCGTAGCGGTCAATGTCTGAGGGCGATAGCCTCGCGCGCGAGCGATGACCGCAACACCTTCAGCCGGGATGTCGATGGACACAGGCTCTTCGAGTGTCGCGACAACAGCCTCGCCGTCGATCCAGATCTCAGCGCCTACGTTCGCGCTGACCGTAGCGGTAGCCGACTCGACGACGGGCTCTTCAACCGGTTCCTCGACGGGCTCTTCAACCAGTGGTTCCTCTGGGACCTCTGGAGTTTCAGGCGCTTCCGGCTGAACATTGACGGTTTCGCCGGTGTCGTCAGTCTTCTGTCCCTGCCAGAAGAAGTAGCCGCCGCCGACCACTGCCACTAGGAGCAGCCCGATCCATATTCCATTTCCGCCGGAAGAGTCATCTGCTGGCGCTGCTGGAGGTGCTGCGGCTGGAGCCTTTGCTGCCTTTGCCGCTTTTTCTGCCTTTGGAGTCTTTGACGTAGGCTTCTCGGCCTCACTCTTTGCCTCGGCCTTGGCTGCTGGTGGCGCGTCGCTCGTCTTTGCCGACTTCTTGTCAGCTTCGTCGTTGGCGTCGTCAGCTTCGTCAGTGGCGTCGCTGGCGTCCGCGACCTCGTTGCGCGCAGCAGCTTGCTCCGACTCGCGGTCTTTCGCGGCCTGTTCGGCCGCGCGTTCCTTACGTTCGGCGGCTTCACGCTCGCGCTGAATTTCGTCGGTCCGAAGTCGCGCCGCCGCGGCCTCGGCTTCGGCCTCCTCAGCAGCCCCATCCGACTCGGACAGCGCCTCCGCGAGGAACTCGCTCGCGTGACGAACCTGAGTGCGATCCTGAGGATCGATCTGCTGCGGAGCGCCCGCTGGGAAGAAGTCGGGCTCTTTCGCCGGTCCATCTTCACCGGCATCAAAGGTCCCGGGTGCGTTCTCGCGCTCCTCGACAATCCTCTGCACGAAGGCACGACTGTCCGGGTCCATCTTGATGAACTTGATGCCCATGCCCGGCGCAGGTCCGCCTTCTTCGGGATCTCGCCGCCACACAACACGGCCCACGCCGTGTATGAGTGATGACTCGTCCTTCAGCTGAAATTCAAACTTCAGCAGCGTTCCGACCTTCATGGGCTTCTTCGATTTAATGAAGATGCCGCCGCGCGAAATGTCGTAACTATACTGCTCGACAAACTCGTCGAGGGTCGCGCTTTTGAAGCGGACTTTGAGGGAAAGCGGTGCTCGCTTGTCCTTCCGCGTATCGGCCATGCTCGAATTCTCCGTGGTTTAGGCGGCGAGCATAGCCCGGACCGGCTCTCGGCGACAGTTCTATGCAACTTGGCCGCTTTCGGGCCGGTCCCACCCCCGAACACTCCCATCGGCGCCTTTTTTCCGGGATAATTAGCCAAGGAGATCCCAGCCGGAGGGGAGCGCCTCGGTAGGCATGTCGTTTTAATGCGCCTCTCGACGCTGAGTGAACCGTTATCTACTGCTCCGCGACGCTGCTCCAGAACGCGCGGGCTTCGTCCAAGGAGTGGCAGCGGCTCGCCGGTGGAAGGCTCTCCAGGAAGATGCGGCCGTAGCCCTTCTTCACGACGCGTGAGTCGAGAATTGCCACGAGGCCGATGTCTTTCTTGGATCGAATGAGCCGGCCAAAACCCTGCTTCAGGGAGAGCGCCGCCGCCGGCACTAAGAGGTCCATGAACGGCTTGCCGCCGCGCTCTTCGAGGTCCGTGCAGCGCGCTTGCACGAGCGGATCCGATGGCACCTGAAACGGGAGCTTGTCGATAATGACCAAGCGAAGCGCCCGTCCAGGAACGTCGATGCCTTCCCAAAAACTGGAGGTGGCGAAGAGGACGGCGTCGCCCGCTTCGCGGAAGAGCTCAAGCAGTTTTGCTTTGGGCGCTTCGCCTTGGACAAAGACGCGATGGCCACGGTCGACGAGCGTCGCACGGCATTCTTGAGCGAGCGCGCGCATCATTCGCACGCTGGTGCAGAGCACGAAGCCGCCGCCGCCGGTGATGTCGCAGAGCGCGAGCACTTCTTCCGCCGCGAGAGATGCGTATTGTGGCGCGCGTGGGTCTGGCAGATCACGCGCGAGATAGAGACCCGCTTGAGCGGGGTAATCGAAGGGTGAGGGGAGTGTGAGCTCATCGACCTCAAACTCGAGGCCAAGCCGACTCTTGATGAACTCGAAGTCCCCAGCCGTCGTGAGCGTCGCGCTCGTCAGGACCACGGAGGGCGTCTTGCGAAAGAGCTGATCCCGAAGAACACCCGCCACCGAAACCGGGCTCACGCCGACGGTGACGCCGCGACCACGACGCCCCAGCCAGGGCACACTTCGACTCGTGGCGCCGTCTGCGATCTTGGCGAGGCCATCACGGAGCTGACCTGCACGCCGGGCCATCTGCGAGAGGGATTCGGCTTTGTGCCGCCTGAGGCGACAGTGTTCACTGAGCGCTTCAAGGGCATCATCCAACGCAAAGAAGCGCTGCTCCATCTCTTTGTCGAAGGTGCCACGTGGCAGAGGCGTGCGGCTGTCGCCATGGGGCGTGTCCGGCAGCGCCATGAAGAACGCATCACTTGCGGCGCGAAGACGTTGAGTGAGCGCGGTGTCCCCGTCGTTTGCAGCCAGCGTCGCTTCTGCATCTCGAGCCAAACGTTCCACGCGGCCCGTCGAGATCTGCGTCCCAAAGAAGAGCGTCGCGATGTCCTCGATCTGATGGGCTTCATCGAAGACGACGGCGTCGTAGTCGGGCAACACCTGTCCACCGAAAGGCCCGCGCATCGCGAGGTCGGCGAAAAAGAGGTGGTGATTCACAATGATGAGCTGCGCCGCTTCCGCTTCGCGCCGCATCTTCGTGACGAAGCAGCTCTCGTGGTAGGTGCACTTCGCACCGATGCGGGTGTCTGAACCCGACTGGACATAGCTCCAGATCGCGGCGCCCTCTTCGAGGTCTTCGAGGTCGCTTCGATCCCCACTCGCGCTGACCTCCCGAAATTCTTGAACGATAGGGAGCTGCCGCGAAAAAGGAGGGACTCCGGCGACGGCGCTACGCTTGAATTCTTCGAAGCGCCGGAGGCACAAGTAGTTCGAGAGGCCCTTCATGCAGGCCGCGCGAACAGGCACCCCAAGGTGGCGCTCCAAGAGCGGCAAGTCGTGCTCCATGATCTGATCTTGGAGCGCGCGCGTGCCCGTCGAGATCACGATTCGCTGACCGCTCATGAGCGCCGGCACCAAATACGCGAGTGTTTTTCCCGTCCCCGTGCCTGCTTCCACGAGGGAGATGCCGCCGTGCTCAAAGGCATCTTCGACGGCGTCGGCCATCGCCATTTGGCTCGGCCGGTGCTCGTACCCTTTAAGCGCTTTCGCGAGGGGGCCCCGAGGGCCCAGGTAGTCGGACGAGCGCACGCCTCTGCCTAACCCATCCGGCATCGCGGGCAAGCGATGCTTCCCTTGGGCGCGAGCGCCTCCTACACTGCGGGCGTGCGCGGGTTTCTTGTGGTGGCTCTATGGCTTGGCCTTGCTTGTTCGGGGTCTGAAGAGACCCAGGAAGAACCTCAGGCTCCTTTGGAGCCGGAGAACGCGCGAAATGGGCAGGCGCCGGACCCTGAGGACGATCCTTTGGCGGGCCTCGACGATCCCGACCTGATCACCGATATTCCGGACGGCGTAGCCCAGCAGGCTCCAGTAGAAGTCCCAAGGAACGGCTGCGCGACTTTTGGCGAACAGGCGCTCCGCGTCTGGGCGCATCCCGGCATCGCGGACATCGTGGCGGTGGGTGATGACGGCTTTGCCATCGCGGGCTACGCCAACGGCGCCTCCGGCGAAGAGGTCTTCGCGCTGACCATTACACCCGGGGGAGCGCCGCGGCCGATCCTTCGGGAGCTTCTGGAGCGGCCGCTGCAAACGCCACGGGTGGCTCCTCCTGGTCTCGGCGCCATCGACTCGGGTCATATCGGCATCGCGATCAGCGACTTAGGCGCCCGTGTTCTCTTCGACGTGGTTCAGCTGGGCGGCCGAAGGCTTGGCTTTCGCGAAGTTGGAAACGACGCGGACCAACGCTTCTCGCCGGCGGTCGCGTCGACGGGGAGTACGCGTCTCGTCGCCTACACCGAGGGCAGCGAACTCACGCGCGTTTGGGCTGTCGTCGTGGACGGCGCAGGCCGGGTGACGGGACGTCATGATATTACGCCCTTGAGCGCGACAGCTCGCGCCCCCCTTTGGATCGAGCCGCACAATATGGTCTTCGTGGACGCCCGGGAAGGAACCTCGACGCTCTGGAACCAGGCGTTCCTCCCCAGCGGCACGCCCGACGGTGACCCCGAGGTTTTTGCGGCGGTTGCGAACACATACGACCCGATCCAGTGGGCGACAGCACCGGCCGCCACCGGTCATGTGCTGTCCTTCGTGGCGGTGGGGCGCGCTGCTAAAACAGCCGTCGGCACCATCAGCACGGAAGACCCCACGCCTCGGCCCGTCGTGCCTTCAGAGGGCTATGGCTCACTCTCGACGGATCTTGTTGCGAGCGACCACTCCCTCGTCTTTGTCGCCGATGCGCCTCTGGGCGAAGACCGCGAATCCCGTCGTGAAGTCCGAGTGCGCCGTGCGTCAAACGCGGCGCCCGCGGAGCTTGGCGAGGCCATCTCGCTTCGCGGCCCGGATGGCAGCGCTCACCACGCTCGTGTTGCGCGACGCGGCGAGGACTACGCGGTGGTGTTTGGGAGCAGCGACGGGGTGTACGTTCATTTTCTTCGATGCGACGAGTCATGAAGATCCTCGAAGGGACTGAAGCGAAGGCTGACGCGACGCCCAAAGAGATCGCTGAGGCGCTCGAGGCGCTGCAAAAGCGCGGGGAACGAGAGGCGTTGCGCGCACGTATTGGGTGCGCGCTCACAGTCATCGGTGTGCTGGTGAGCGGCGTGCTTCTGTACTTGGGCTTCTACTACGTCCTGGGCATCGAAGGCCTCATCGTTCTGCTCGTCTACCACTACGCGACGAGTCTTGACCCAGAGCTTGCTGACGACCCGCGCCTGCAGTTTGCCGTGGCGCTCATGAAGGCGTTTGATGACGAACCCAAAGTCGGCGATGAGCTGAACTTCTGGATGGAGTTGAACGCGTACGACATGGAACTCCCGGACGAACGCAAAGCCATCGAAGCGGGCTGCGTTCGCTCAATGTGGAAACAGGACTGGTTTCGCTGCACCTTCGATTGGGGCGAACAAGAGCGAACCCTCGAGATTCGGCTTGAGGCGGTTCAGGAACAGGACGGGATTCACGTGGCTGAATCGTCCGTGACGCACTTTCTGACGTTGCGGCCGGGCAAGGGGGGTTATCAGAGCGATGAAACACCCGACGCGGCGGCTACGATGACCTGGCTCCGCGACCATCTCAGCCCTCGCGCTGAAGCTTCATAAACTAGCCCCCATGACCCATGTGCTCCATTGTGGGATTCGTGCCTTTCGCCCCTAAGGGCCCTAGGATGTAAACGAGGGCGCGATAAGAACGTTAGCGGGCCGATCCACTAAGCCATAGATCACGTACAAGAGGGAGATATGGGCGCCAAGCCAGTCAGCTATACGAAGTGGGATTCCGATGTGACCGGGCAGGAGCTACCTCCGCCTTCGCTCGCCGGATACACGATCGTTGGCGAAGTCGGTCGCGGGTCCATGGGCCATGTGTACGAGGCGACTTCGAAAGAGCGTGGCTCCGTCGCCGTTAAAGTGCTGAATCTCTTTACCGAGGGCAGTGAGATGGCCGTCGAGCGCTTTCGGCGCGAGGTCACCGTCGGGGGCCGTATTGGGCACCCCGCCATTCCCACAGTGTACGACTCCGGACGCTTGCCCGATGGCCGCTTCTTTCTGGTCATGGAGCTTCTTCGTGGGTGTGACCTCGAGGACTGGTGGGAAGAGCCTGGGCATACCCGCGCCGAAGCCCTCGACCTGATCTGCGAAGCCCTCGAACCGCTGGCCGCCGCTCACCAACACGGCGTGGTTCATCGTGACCTCAAGCCCGAGAACATCTTCGTCGAAGAGAACGGCACTGTGCGCCTTCTGGATTTTGGCGTCGCTCGCGACCCCGACGCGAGTCAGAACTTACGAACGGCTACCGGTATCTCCGTTGGAACGCCTGTCTACATGAGCCCAGAGCAGGCGACCAAGCCGACGGAAGTCGATACACCGGCTGACGTCTGGTCCGTGGGCATCATGCTCTACGAAGCTCTCTGTGGAGAGCTGCCCTTCGATGGCCAGAGCCCTCACGCAGTGATTCTCCACGCCTGCACGAAAGAGGCGACGCCGCTTCTTGAACGTGTCCCCGAGGTGCACGAGGATGTTCGCGCGCTCGTCAATCTGTGCCTGAAGAAGAACGCCCTCGAGCGTCCGGCGGATGGAGCTGCGCTCCACGCGGCGCTGTCTGCTCTACTCCAACGCGACGAGGTACGGGCATCGCTCGTTGGACCAGCCGCGGCGCCGTCGTTTCGTCTGAGCCACGGCACGGGGCCAACGCAGCTGAAACAAGCGGTTCTGAACCCCACTCCATTGGTGGACTTGGATGAAGATCGAGAGAGTCCAGAGCCGGAGCGCTCGTCACGGAAGTTCTTCTTCTTCGCACTTGCTGGCCTCGCCGCCGCCGCGCTCGTTGGCGTCTCCATGGCTCGAATGGACAACGATGAGTCCGTGGTGGAAGCCCTGGAGTCGCCAGTAGAGACACCCCGCACTTTTGCGACGCCTCCCGAACCACAGCCTCAGTTCATCCCGATTGCGCTGGAGCCGGAACCCGCCCTGGAAGAAGCCCCGGAAGAAGCGGTGATCAGCCCTCCAGAGACAACTGAGCCTCGACGTCGCGTCCGGCCCGTGGTCGAAGTTGTAGAGCCTGTCGAAGAGCCGGAAGAGACTCTGGAGCCAGAGGTCGAGGAGCCCGTCGAGGAGCCCGCCGTCCCAGCGCTCGTTGAGACCAGCATGGCTGTCGTGACGCCGCCGCCAACGACGATGACCGAGCCTCAGCCAACCACACGCCCGCTGGTGGTGACGATGCGGCCTCGCATGCGTCCAACGATGCGCACCCGACCGTCCGAGATGCGCCCTGAGCGCCCCGGATTTGTAACGTTCTAGTCAGTCTGGCCGTACCTATGAAATCCTTATTTGGCGTCACCCTCGGCGCTCTTCTCTTCGTCACTTTCCTCTCGCCGACCGCTGCTTTTGCGTCGCCCTGGACTCTGCACCGCGGCGAGATCGCAGTCGTTGCCGGCTACGATTACCAGTTCGCGCGGCAGGAATTCTTGGAACAAGGCGAGCGTCAGAACTTTCCACTGGAGGGTCAATACTCCGCCTCCACGCTCACATTGGGTCTGCGCGCGGGGTTCACTGATCGTCTCGAGTTTGGGCTGCAGTTACCGCTGAAGCTGGTGAGCTACACCTCGGACCCCGTGATTCTGCTGGAAGATCCGAGCATGGGAATGAGCTCCCTGGACTTCTACCAGGAGAACATTATCGACCTGGGTCAAACGCGTCAGGGCATCGGCGATGTTTGGTTGAGTGGTCGCTACAACCTGCTCCGCACCGCCCTCGCGATCGCCATCGAGGCTCGCATCAAGATCCCGGCTGGGTACGAGGGACCTCAAGGAACGTTTGGCAATGACCCGGCCACCGCCGCAGACTTTATGGAGCGTGTCGCCGAACTCGTTAGCCCCGAGAACGTCAGCGATGACGTCGCCCTGGGTGACGGCCAGGTCGATCTCAACCTAAACTTGCTCCTCGGAACAAGCTTCCGCAGCCGAACGTTCATGCGTTTGGATGCGGGCTATAATCTGCGCCTTGGAGCCGGCGACCAAGTGCTCGGCTCCTTCAAGGTTGGCCAAGGCCTTGGCAAACGCGTACTCCTCTACGCCGACGTCCGCTTCGCCTACACGGTGACCGAAGGTGAACAAATCGGCGTCAGCGTGGCCGCCACCGACCCGAATTTACTCGCGGCCGACTACGGTGGGTTCACCAACCTTCGTCTTCGCGAGCTTCGCCTCGAACGCGACGCCGTCGATGTCAGCTTCGGCGGAATCGTGCGTATCGGCGAACGCTCGGAGCTCAACGTCGGCTACGCACGGACGGTGTGGGGACGAAATACCGCGGCGGTCAATGCGTTCTTCATCGGCATCGGTGTCCGCACGGATGTGGCCGACGATCCGGCGCCAACCCCGGAACCTGAAGTGGAAGAAGAATACGAAGAAGAAGACACCTACGAGGAAGAAGAAGTGGTGTACGAGGCCGAGCCTGTCCAGAGCGAGGCCGTCGTCGGTGAGTCGGCCCAGTCGGGTGTTTCTTCAGGGCTGGGCTCGGATTCCTCGGAGCCGGAGTCGTCTGGCGTGGATTCCGGCGCGGACTGACCTTCTGGCGGGTGCGGCATCAATGGTTCCAGAACGCCGCTCCCTGGGGGGTCACCCACGAGGAGCCCTTGGGCAAGCAAGAAAAGCAAGACCGGGACCAACGTGACCACGAGACTCATTCCCGGCGTACATCCAGCCGCGTGACGAGCCGCCGCGTGCAGACTGATGAAGAGCAGGATGAAGGGCACGAGCATCGCTGCGAGAAAGACATACTCGGCGAAGCCGTCGAGAGTGGGCAGCGCCCACATCGTAAGCATCGCGCCCAGGCCGAAAGGGCTGCTGAACGGGGCAAGCCATGACCGGTAGAGGACAGTACGAAGCGCGGCTCGGCTCGGCGACGCAGCCCCTTCGCGTGAGCGACCGAACGCTCCGCAGAGGCTGACGAAGGCGGCGCCCAACAGGCAGTAGCTTGCGCCCATGGCGATGAGCGCCAAGCCCATCGCCCGAAGGACGTCCAAGGCGATATTGCCCTCGCGCACGGTGACGGAGAACGAGAAGCCAAAGGTCAGCAGATGCGTGTAGGGGATGACGCCGGAGGCGAGCGTGAGGGGCAGTCCAATCAGGAGCGCGAAGAGCACGGCGGGGCGCAAAGCGCTGCTCCGCGCAAGCGCCGGGGCATGGCGTACTGGCCCGAAGCCCTGCAGGAGCGTGCCCGGGATTCCTAGAAAGGGCCGCTCGTCGGAGGGGACAGTCGGGCCATCTTCGAGGGGTGGTACCTCCTCGACGTTTTGTTCTTCGCTCATGCGCGTAGCCTAGGGGTGGAGCGTGAAGACGCTGTGAATCTCGTGAGGGCGTGTGCCCTCGGGTGCGCAGCTTTGAACCACGAAGCGGTAGGTCCCGGGCGCAAGCTCGGAGCCGCCGCATTGTCCCGTGACCGTGCTGAGCTGGGGAGAGCTCAACTCGGCGCCAGCGGTCAACGCGAGACACTCTCCTGAGATCTCCTCGCAATCCACGCGCAATTTGTACTCGGCCTCGACAGCCTCCCAGGTGTCGCCGCTCTGTCGCTCGATGCGGACGTTGCGCCGAAGTTCGACGGCGTCGCCGACCGCACGAACCTGCAAAGACAGGCCTTCGTCATCGACGCTCTGAAGATCGACGAGGGGCACAGGAGCTGGGTCCATGGGCGTCTCAACGGGAACGGCTTCGCCCGGCGCACCCTCGGCGGAAGACGACTCGCTTGAAGCTGGCTCCGCGTTGGAAGCCGTCTCCGGATCTCGCGACCCGCAGGCAGCGAAGAGAATGATCGCCAGGAGTCGCATCTAGCGGGCCAACTCGCGGTCGATGGCGGCTTGGAATGCTGGGAAGGGCTGAGCGCCCTGAACGAGCCGGCCGTTGATAAAGAAGGAAGGCGTCCCAATGCGGGCGCCGGATGCGGCCACGGCCTGAATGTCTGCGTCGACGGCTGCTTGATGGGTTCGGCTGTCGAGGGCGGAACGGAATCGCGCCATGTCGACGCCGCCCACCTGCTGGGCATAGGTCTCCAGTTCGGCGCGGCCGAGTGCTCGCTGATTCGCGAAGAGCAAGTCGTGGTACGCCCAGAAGCCAGCGTCGCCGCGCTGCGCGTAGACCTCCTGCGCGGCTTCAGCGGCGAGGTGTGCGTCACTGTGGAAAGGCAGGGGATAGTTGCGCCACACGAAGCGAACCTGGTTTCCGTACTGCTGCATGATCTGCTCGACGGTGGGCAAGACACGTGAACAGAAGGGGCACTGGAAGTCGCTGAAGCTCTGAATGACGATCTGCGCGCTGCTCGACCCGCGGGATGGCGCCGACGCGGGCACGGCGATGCCGTAGTCGCGTTCAGCGTCAGGGCCTGCGGCGGCGGCGCTGGGGACGGGAGCGGCAGGCGCCGCCAATCCGTTGCTGACCATGGCGTCGTAGATGTTGGCGCGAGGCGTCCCGCTGGCGATGGCTGCGCGAGCCCGGATGAGCTCTTCGTCGACGACCGTGATGAAGCTAGCGGCAGGCTGAGCGCCGCTGAGGTAACGCCCGTTGATGAAGGAAGCTGGCGTTCCTCGCGCGCCGAGGCGCTGCGCCAACGCGGCCTGGTCGTTGATGACCTGGCGATGTTCGTTGTTGTCGAGAGCCGCGTTAAACTGTGTCATGTCGAGGCCAACTTCTTGGGCGTAGCGCTGGAGATCGGTCCGCGTGAGGGCACGCTGGTTCGCAAAGAGCTTCTCGTGATAAGCCCAAAATTGGGCGTCGCCCCCTTGGTCAAAAGCCTCGAGAGCCGCTTGAGCCGCCGGCATTGCGTTTTGGTGAAATGGCAGCGGGTGATTCATCCACACGATGCGGACATCGTTTGGGTAACGCTGCAGAACCTCATCAAGACTGGGCTCAAGGCGTGAGCAGTAGGGACACTGGAAGTCCGAGAAGACAACGATCGAAACCAGCGCGCTCGCGGCACCACGTGTTGGCAGTGGGCCCGCGACGGGCACGTTGTAGACAGCCGTGGGGTCAGGCCGACCTCGGCCAGCACGTGAGGGCGCGCTTGGACGGGGCGCTTCCGGCACCGGCGTCGCCGAGGCGTGCTGCATGAGCGCGGCGTACGCGTTGCCTTGGCTTGCGCCGTTGGCGATTACAAAGTCAGCGGCGGTCGTCGCGCGCTCGATGGCTGCCTGAAACGCCTCGAAGGGCTGAGCGCCCCTCACATGCTCGCCGTTGATGATGAACCCAGGAGTGCCGCGCACACCGATGGTCCCGGCAAATGCGATATCCGCTTCAATGTCCGCGTCATGAGCGCCGCTAAGTGCCGCGAGTACGCCCTGCTCGTTAAGCCCAAGTTCACCCGCATAGCGACGCAGGTCTTCGTCGGTGAGTGCTCGCTGATTCATGAAGATGAGATCGTGAGCGGCCCAAAAGCCCTCGTCGCCGCGCTGACTAAACGCCTCCATCGCGAGAGCGGCTGCGGGCCTGGCTCGGTCATGAAAAGGAAGGGGCAAGTTCCGCCAGATCACGCGAACGTTGTCCCCGTAGGCTTGCATCACTCGGTCCAGAGTCGGTCTCACGCGTGCGCAGTAGGGGCACTGAAAATCCGAGAAGACGACGATGGTGACCTTGGCATCAGCGGGTCCTCGGGAAGGCTCGCTGCCATCGACAGGCACTCGCAAACGAACGACTTCGTCCGTTGGTGCAGGACCGGTATATGCGGGGGCCGCGATGCGGGCGTTCGTTACGTCCACGGGCGCTGCGACGATGGGCGAGGTAGATCCACAAGCAGCCGCAAAAGCGAGGGCAACAATACTGACGCGTTTCATGCCAAGGCTATACGCCGGCCTCGCCGATATCTCAACGACGCTGCGGTCCGGGGCTGAGCGCGATTGCACAAGGGGAAAGCGATGTGGGGGGATCACAGCACGCGCACAGCTTTATCGAACTTGCTGTGAGTCACGACCCAATGGTCGGTCCAACAAGCTCTGGGCCTCGACGAGGAAAGCGAGGCCGAGCACAGCGTCCTGGGCGGAGAACCTAGAAGCGGAGGCCCAGGCGGGCACTGACGCCCAGCGAAACCGCGCCGCCACCGTTGGTGATGTACATGAACTCCGGCAGTGAGCCTTCGACGTAGAGGCCACCGGTGAGGTTGTAGGTCACGAGGGCGCTCGCGCGGACCAGAAAGCCAGGGCCTCGGTCGCCGCTGATCGCCTGAAAGAGCCCGACTTCGACGGTGCCGCCAATGTGGAGCGGTGCGGTGAAGGGGCTCAACAGGTAAGCGGCGCCAGCGTGAAGCGTAATTGCGCTCGCTGCGCCAAACATGAGGTCGAGGCCACCGCGTACTTCGAAGCCGGGAAGACCCGCGAAACCACGTCCGACTTTCAGTTCAATGGAGCCAAGGGAGCCGCCGTTGCCGCCATTGCCTGTGCTGAGGAGAGGTCGAAAGCCGACGCCCACTTCCACAAGCATCAGGCCATCGGCGACCCCATAGCGGTCGCGATTCGCAAAAGCTTCCTCTGCGTTGGCTTCGGCCTCGGCTTCACCAGCCGCTTCGGCGGCGAGGCGGATAGCTTCTTCTTCGGCGAGGCGCGCTTCTTCTTCGGCGGCGAGACGTGCAGCTTCTTCGGCGGCCAGTCGCGCAGCTTCTTCCTCAGCGCTCAGCGCGTTGCTCTCCGCGGCGCGTGCGGCCCCGTCTTGTCCTGCGAGGGAAAGGCCATCTTCGCTCAGACCTTCGGGCCGAAGCAGCGCCTGCAAGAGCGCACGCAAACGAAACGGTTCGTTGGAGCGGCGTACTTCTGCGTCTAGCTCTTCGACACGACCTTCGGGTGCGTAGCCGACACGCAGTGTCGTCCAGTACGCCTCTTCCGAGTGGTCATGAATCACCGCGACGATGGTCCACTGAGCGTTCTGCAGCTCGGCGATGGCCCGCATCTCGTTGGCCGTTTGCGGCATGGCGCCGGCTTCGCCGCGAGCTCCCTCCGTGAGGGCTTCGTGGGAAAGTGCCTGCACGGCGGCGGCAACCGCGTCTTCGATATCGTCGCGCTGTTCTTCAGGAACATCCCCTGCGGCGGGCAGCACGACGACGCGGTCGGCGCTGGCGATGGACGTAAGACTGAGCGCGAGGACACCCGCTGCGAACGTGAAGAAATGGCGCACTCGCTGGTGCGATCGAGAAGAAGGGTTCACGTTTTGCTTTCTAGACGCCATCGAAGCCAGGTTTCTTTCTCTTTCACTTAGACAGAGCAAGAAGCCAGCCAATTCACTTTGCATCGTAGTCGGCGATGAACTCAGGTGGAGCTTCGACCAACTCGATAAGAACGCCTTCACCGCTCAGAGGTGCGTCCTCGTTGCCGCGCGGATGGATGAAGCACACGTTGTGGCCGGCGGCGCCTTTGCGAATGCCGCCCGGCGTGAATCGCACGCCTTTCGCGCTCAACCACTCGTGGGCAACGTGGAGGTCATCGACCCAAAGGCCCACGTGGTTCAATGCTGGAACATGAACCCGGGGCTTCGCCTCGGGGTCGATGGGCTGCATCAAGTCGATCTCCACAAGTCCAAGGCCGCGACCCAAAGTGACGATGTCTTCGTCGACGTTTTCCTTCTCCGAGCGAAAGTCCCCGGCGGGCGTAGCGCCGAGGACATCGACCCAAAGAGTTCGCAGCCTGCTCTTGTCCGTAGCGCCGATGGCCACCTGCTGAACGCCGAGGATTCGAAAAGGTCGGTCTTTGGTGTGCTCCACGTGCCCGCTATAGAACAGAATCACCGCACTTGCAGCCCTTCACAGCGTAGGCCAGCATCGTCGCGTGAAGACGTCACTGACAGGTATCAAACCTACTCAAAAACCCCACCTTGGAAACTACCTCGGAGCCATTCGGCCGGCGCTCTCCATGGCCGAGACGATGGGAGAGTCGTTCAATACGAACTATTTCATCGCGGACTACCATGCGCTGACCAGTGTTCGTGATCCAGAGGCCCTTCGAAGCAGCGTCTATGACGTCGCGGCGACGTGGCTGGCCTGCGGTCTCGACCCCGAAAAGACGCTGCTCTATCGGCAGTCGCGGGTGGTCGAGGTTTTTGAGCTCTCCTGGGTGCTCTCATGCTTGCTCGCCACGGGCCAGTTGGAGCGTGGTCATTCCTACAAGGACGCCCTCGCCAAGGACGGGAGCCCGAACGCCGGCGTGTTCAACTACCCCGTCCTGATGGCCGCGGACATTTTGCTCTTCGATGCGCACCGCGTCCCCGTCGGCAAAGACCAGAAGCAGCATCTTGAGCTTTGTCGCGACGTCGCCGCACGTTTCAACCACCTCTATGGCGAAGACACCCTCGTGATTCCTGAAGCCCACATCAGTGACGCGCCGCTCGTGCCCGGAACCGACGGTGAGAAGATGAGCAAGAGCCGAGGCAACTCGATTCCGCTCTTTGCTCCGGCGAAGAAGCTTCGAAAAGTCGTGATGGGCATCAAGACCGGTTCCGAAACTCTGGAGGAGCCGAAAGACGCCGAGACGAGCACCGTCTGGCAGCTCTGCCAGCAGGTGGATCCCGTCGCCGCCGAAGCCATGAAAGTGAAACTCGCAGCCGGCAACTACGGCTGGGGTCACGCCAAGCAGGACTTCTTTGAGGTGCTTGAAGCGGAGCTTGGACCCAGGCGTGAGGTCTACGAAGACTATCGCTCCGATGAGCCTCGCCTCGATGAGATCCTTGAAGCCGGCGAAGCCCGCGCTCGCGCCGTCGCTCAGAACACGATGGCGCGCGTGCGAAAAGCCGTCGGGGTTCGTTGATGCGGAAGCTCATCCCACTGACGGTCCCGGACCTCGGGCCTGAGGAGGAAGAAGCCGTACTCGCCGTCATGCGCAGCGGCATGTTGGTTCAGGGTCCACGCGTCGCCGCTTTCGAGTCCGCCGTGGCGAAGGCCGCGTCGCGAAAGTACGGCGTCGCCGTGTCGAGCGGCACCGCGGCGCTCACACTTTCGCTGCAGGTCCTTGGCGTGGGCCCCGGCGACGAAGTTCTCGTGCCGGCGATGAGCTGGCCAAGTCCCGCGCACGCCATCGCATGCCTCGGCGCAACGCCGGTTCTCGTCGACGTTCATCCGGGCGAGTGGAACGCTCCGGCGGCCGGCTATCGCGACGGACTCACCGCGCGAACCAAAGCCGCCATCGTCATCGACCAGTTCGGCAACCCGGCCCGTGGCGACGAGATCAGCGAGGCGCTTGGCGGGGTTCCCATCGTCGAAGACGCAGCGTGCGCCATCGGCAGCCGCTTCGCGGGCGGCGCGCCCTGTGGGTCTTTGGGCGGGCTGTCGACCTTCAGCTTTCACCCGCGCAAGGTCCTCACCACGGGCGAAGGCGGCGTGGTCGTCACGGACAACGAGGACTTCTTCCAGCGTCTGAAGGTGCTGCGAAACCACGGTCAAAGCAGCTCTGGCGTCTTCGTCGAGGCCGGCGTCAACCTGCGGCTCACCGAGATCGCCGGCGCCATGGGCGAGATTCAGGTCAGTCGCCTCGAAGAGCTGCTCAAGGCACGCCGTACGCGCGCCGAACAGATTCGCGCCGCCCTGGAGCCCGCGCTGACGTTTCAGGCCATCCCGCCAGGTGCCCTCGCGAACTACCAAACTCTTGGTGCGCTTCTGCCCCGTGGCGAGGCGCCTGAAGAGTTCATCACCAAGGCCCGCGCGCGCGGCGTTCAGGTGGGGCGCCTCTCCTACGATCTGGGTGCCATCGGTTCCCTCGCGCCGAGGGCGATGCCGAACGCCGACGAGTGCGTTCGTCGTGGTGTTGCGCTGCCGCTCTACGCGACGATGAGTGACGAAGAGGTGGGCAAAGTGATCGAGGTGCTTGGGACCGTCCGGTCCATGTAAACGCTCGGGCGTGTGTGATATCTTCGACCGGTGTCACGCCATCTGATTCTTCTGCCTTTCCTTGTTGCCTGTACTGGTTCCATCGGGGGAGAAGGAGCAGACGCTGGCTTCGTCGGCCCTGATTCGGGCGGATTTGACTCGGCGATTGACGGGGACATGGAGATCCCCTGTGGCGAATCAGGTGCTGCGATCCTCTTTCTCGAACGTCGTTGCGGAAGCTGTCACCAAGGTTCGCGGACTTATCCTGATCTCACGCGTGAAGGCCTGCCGCGGCTCGCGGAGTTGATGAGCGAAGGCATGCCTGGCGAGCGGCTCTTGGTGCCGGGAGACCCGGAAGCGAGCTGGCTCTATCGCAAGATGGCGCACACCCAAGGTGGCGGAGGGGGCGCTGGAATGCCCCTCGGCCTGGATGGCCCTGTGGAAGAGCTCGCGCAGATCGAAGCGTGGATCGCCGCTGGCGCGTCAACATTCTGCGACGAGCTCGCGCCTTCGGACGTCCCCTATGACCCGAACGCACTCGACCCTGCGGAGCTCTTCGCGTGCGCAGATCCCTCGGCCCCCCGCTCTTCGCCGGCGCGAATTCGAAGGATCGACGACCGTGAGTTCAACGCGTCCGCCATTGGACGGTCTGAGACAAACCCCCTCGCGCCGCCCGAAGGCATTCGCTACTCCACCTACGCGGGCTCTGTTTTCATTGAGACCTCAACGCTTCGACTTCTCATGGCGCAGTTCCCGCGAGCGACGCGGGCGTGGACCGTGGCAGACCCACAGCAAGAGGGCAGCACTCGCATGCATGGCGTGAGCATTGGCTGCATTGCCCGCGATGGAGAAGTGACCGAGGAGTGCATCGACGCCTACGTTCAGATGCTCTTCGTACGGGGGTCTGCTTTCCGGAGTCCTTCAACGGAAGAATACACGCGCTTGCGGACCTTCCTCGTCGACGCTCTCGGGCGTGAGGAGAGCGAGTCGATCCCACGCGTGGAGACCTTGGAGCTTGTTGCCCAAGCAGCGCGGCTTTCGACGGCTTCGCTCTTCCGAGCGGAGCTGGGTGAATCGAGTGATGCAACGCGTGTTCTCACTCCCGACGAGCTCGGCCTCGCTCTGGCTCACGTTGTCGCCGCCGAAGGCCCTGGGGTGCCGATACACAACGATCCCAGTGGCGCCTATTCCCTTGAAGACCCAGATCTCGACGACCTGGACGGCGGCCGCCTGGGGCATATTCGTGAGGCCGTCGAAGACGGAACCATCCTGGATCCCGCGGCCCGCATTGCGCTCTTCCGCCTCTATGCGGGTGGTGCTTCCGGTGAACGACGTCCGGACCTTGGCTACCGCGCCAACGCGAACGTGGCGCGCGGCGAGTACTGGCTAAATACCAACCTCATTCAGTTTTTCCGGGAGTGGTTCGACTACGCCAATGCCAACACTGTGTTCAAGCAGAGCCCCTCCGCCACAAGCGCCTTCGAGGATGACGACACCGTCGTTAGCTATGGAGAGCTTCGCTCCAGCTCCAACGGCAGCGAAGGTACGCTCACCCAGCAACTCGATGATATGATCGCGCGAATTGTTATCGACACGGACGCGGGCGATGGTGACGTGTTCCGCGAGCTGATGACCTCTTCGCTCTATCATCTTCCGTCTAACCTTGGCTCCGGCAGTACCATCGCCTGCGACTCCGTCGATGATTGCCCGAGCTCTGCACCGCGCTGTCCCAATACGGGATTCTGCTCAGGTAGCGTATCGAGAAGTCATGTGTGGAAGCAGGCTGTGTTTGGCCTCCGAGAGAACGTAGGTCTGGCCCGAGAGGATCGCTGGATCACGATGGATCGCCGCCGTGGTGTTCTGACGCACCCGGCATGGCTCGCAGCTCACGGCGGTAACTTTGAAGACGACGCAAGTCTTGTCGAACGCGGCAACTGGATCCGAAGCCAGCTCTTCTGCCAGAGCTTTGGAACACTCGACGATGTTCAGGGCCTTGTCGCGATGCTCCCTGCTCAGCCGGAGGATTCCGAGGAGTACCTCTCCGCCCGGGCGCGCGTTTTCCAGGCGACGGAAAGCGAAGAGACCGAGGGTGCCGCAGCCTGCTTTGGCTGCCATCAGTACATGAACTCCCTCGGAAACCCATTTGAAGCTTTCAACCACGCGGGCTTTGAGCGCGCGTACGACCACGGTGGCGACGCCGACGGCAGCACGGTCATCAACAACCTCCCAGACCCCGTCCTCAACCGCGCGTATGCAGACCCCCTTGAGTTTGTCGATGCGCTCGGCGGCTCCGCTTACGCACGTCGCGGCTTTGTTCGCCACGCGTTCCGCTTCTTCATGGGTCGTGACGAACTGTTGAGCGACGGCTGCACGCTGGTGGAAATGGAAGCCGCCCTCGAAGACACGGGATCGTTCTTGTCCATGCTGGAAGCTCTCCTTATGAGCGAAACATTCACCCACCGAAGAGATACCGACCTTGAAGAAGGAGGTTCGCGATGAGCCGCATTTCACGCCGACAGCTGATTCGAGGAGTGGCAGCTGGCGCCGCGCTGGCGAGCATCGCCCCGTTCCGCCGAGCATTTGCCGCCGGCGAGGGAGCGTGTCGTTTTCTCTTCGTTCTTGAGGGCAACTGTTTTGAGCCCCGCACCATGCTCGCCCCCTCGGCGCGCGCGGTCCTCGACGATGGAGCCGCAGGAAGCGAGATCGGCACGAAGCGTTGGTGGTACCGAGACTATCAGCACGACGCGGTGCTGGACGTGCCGGCGCCGGACCTTGCGGACGCGCCTGCGCTGGGAGCGCTTCGCGACATGGGCCTCGCAGATCAGGCCACTGCGATCTTTGGTCTCTCCTCCCGAGTCATCGGTGGTGGTCACTCTGGCTACCATGGTGCGCTCAGCTCAACGCGAACACTCAGTGGCCGCGCTGGTGGCCAGACCATCGACGCCTATTTGGCCGAAGTGGAAGCCGTTCGTGGCGAAGCGGCCTTCGAAGCTATTCGTATGAACGTCGGAGGCGGCGCCCTCAACTTTGGTGCGTGCGCCCAGGGGCGGGGCCTCTCTCTGCCGCTGATCAACGATCCCCAAGCAGCCTACAACGTGCTCTATGGGGCCTTTGCTGGAGGCGAAGCCGAACGGTCTTTCAACCACCAGCGTCGTCTGCTGGAGTTCCTCGACGCCGACGTTCAGGCCGCCATGGCGGACGGGCGACTTAGTATGAGAGACGTCGACAAGCTTGGTGTCTATGGCTCCGCCGTCGACGCTCTCCAGCTCACACAATCGCGCCTCGCCGGGATGACCCTTACGCCACGCCCGGCTCCTGCTGCAGGGCTTTCTCCCATCCCTCGCTTCGGCGCTCTTCTCGATTTGGCCACCGACGCGATGATCGACGGGCTGACCAACGTTGCCGTCGTCGGCTCCGGCGCGGGCGGCCCTTTCTCTTTGACCTACTCCAGCGTTTCCTCGGTGAGCCGCCACGATATGCACCATGGTTCTGCGCGGAACCCGACGTTGAACGATGCGATCGCAGAGGTGACGCGTCTCCAGGTGACGGAGATCGCGCGCGTGGCGCGACGTCTCGCAGACACTCCTGAACCCAGCGGCGACGGCACGATGCTCGACAACACGATCATCGTGTTCATTGGAGACAACGGCGAGCAACACCACTCGACGGCCAGTGAGTTCCCCGTGCTCTTGGTGGGCGGCGGCGGGCTCCTCGCCGGGGGCGGACGGACACTTCTTTATCCTGGGACAAGCGGCGATGGGCATCGGCAGGTCTCCAACCTGTGGAACACACTGGGACACGTCGCTGGGCGTGAGCTGAACGAATTTGGCGGCGAAGACGGCCGTCTGCGACGCGCGGCGGGACCTCTCGTCGAGCTTATGGGGTAGTTACGACGTGCCGCGCCGAAATACTGGCCTCTTTCTTTTCGGCTCTACTATGATCGCGCCATGGTCGACGAAGCCAAAGCGGATGACGTAAAAGCGGACGCAACCAACACTGAAGGAGCACCCGTTGTTTCCGTCCGCGGCTTTAAGAAGACCTACCGCGTGGGGTTCTTTCGGAAGAAGGTCGAAGCGGTTCGCGGCATCGATTTCGAAGTCCGCAAAGGAGAGATCTTTGGCCTCCTTGGGCCGAACGGCGCCGGCAAGACGACCACGCTCAAATCGCTCCTTCGGCTGAGCTTTCCCAGCGAAGGGACGATGGAGATCTTTGGGCTGCCGACATCCAGACGTGAGTCGATGTACCGCGTTGGCTACATGCCCGAGAACCCATACATCTATCAGCACCTCAAAGCCGAGGAGTTCCTCGATCTCTGTGGACGTCTCACGGGCATGTCCCGAGCCAAGCGCCGGACCCGCATCGCTGAGATGATCGAAATGGTCGGTCTTGGTCATGCGAAGGACCGGCCCGTTGGACGCTTCTCGAAGGGAATGATGCAGCGCGTCGGCATCGCCCAGGCGCTGCTTCATGATCCGGAGCTGCTCATTCTTGATGAGCCCATGAGTGGGCTCGACCCCGTCGGCCGCAAAGAGGTCCGCGAGCTCCTACTCAAGCAGCGGGAGCTCGGGAAAACGTTGATCTTTACGAGTCATATTCTCAGCGATGTGGAGGCGCTCTGCGATCGCGTCGCGATCATGCGCAAAGGAAAGATCCAAGCACGCGGCACGGTGGCCGAGCTCTCTGCCACAGACGGCGGCGTGGATGTGGTGGTTCGCGGTGCGGACGCCGAACTCACAGTGAAGCTTGCAGAGATGGGAGAGCTCAAACCAAGGCCGTCGACGCTTGAGCTCACCCTAGACGACACGGACGATCTACCTGCGTTCATGCGTTTGGTGATGGAAAGTGGAGCCTCTGTGGTGTCCGTGGTGCCCCACACCCGCTCCCTTGAGAGCCTCTTCGTTGGCCAAGACGCCGACGCCGCGTAGGGCGTTCGCCACCGAGCCGCGCTATTTCGCTGCGCCATCGTGCCGAAGCGGGAGAATCTCCGCTATGGTTTGGGAATGCGTTTGCTGCCCATCCTCATCATTCTCTTAGCCTGTGACCCGAGCGGTCCGCCGAACCCAGGACGAGACGGCGGCATCGTTGATGGAGGCGTGGACGGCACGGCGGATGCGGACGGCGACGGCATCAGTGACGAGCGCGAGGGACGCGCCTCCGGACTCGACACCGATGGCGACGGAACGCCGGACTTTCGCGACACGGACTCGGACGACGACGGCATCGATGACGCACGAGAAGCCGGGGACGCCGACATCACGACGCCGCCGCGGGACTCGGACTTCGACGGAACGCCGGACTTCCAGGACACGGACTCCGACAACAACACCATCTTGGACAGCGACGAAGCCGACATCGATTCAGATGGTGATGGACTCCTCGACTTCCAAGACCCGGATGATGACAACGACCAGGTGAGCGACGCCGAGGAGCTCCGCGATCATGGCGCGGACATCGACTCCGACGGCGACGGCCTCGTCGATTTCAAAGACCCCGATCGCGACGACGACACCATCAACGATGGTCATGAGCGCGATGCCGACACGGACGGTGATGACCTCCTCGACTGGGTCGACCTCGACAGCGACTCGGATGGCATTCCCGACAGCGTCGAAGCGGGCGATGACGATCTCAACACTGTGCCCGTCGATACGGACATGGACTCGATCCCTGACTTCCGCGATCCGGATTCGGACGATGACGGTCTCAGTGACCTCGATGAGACTCTGCTGGGAACCAACCCACTTCTAGGCGATAGCGACGGCGATGGCGTCAGCGACCTCATCGAGAGCGCGGCGGGCACCGACCCCTTGGACGGCGCCGTCAACCCACGAACCGAAGGCAACTTTGTGTTTGTCGTGCCTTGGATGGACGATCCGAGTCCACTGGAAGACACCCTGGAGTTCAGCACGAGCATCCAGTTTGCAGACGTCTACTTCGTGTTTGACCGCTCCGGCTCGATGAGCGGCGAGATCAACGCCATGCGGACGGCCGTCAACACGGTGCTTAGCGACCTCACCTGCACGGACTTCGGCGTCGCTTGTGCTGACGATGACATCTGTGGCGCGGACCAAATCTGCTCCCTCGAAGGAAGCTGCATTCAGGACCCGGCCATGAGCACATGTGTTCCGAGTATTTGGAGCGGCGCGGGCCGATATACGGGGAGCTACACCAACAGCCTCTCTCTTCAGGCTAACCCCGCGGCGACCGGTACAGCGATCGGGTCGGACACCGGCGGCAGTGACGAAGACTTCTTCGAGATGGCCACGTGCGTCGCGACGGGCACGTGCGGTCGTGGGTGCACCACCGCGAGCAGCATGCTCGGGTGCCCCGAGTTCCGGCCAGAAGCCGTCCGCCTTTTGGTGGCTTTCAGCGATGAGAACTCCGACGGTGGCTCCTTGGGCGCAGCGAGCGCAGCCATGAATACGGCGGGCATCAAGTTCATCGGCGTGTGGAGTGGTTCCCCTGGAAGCAGCGCCCGCAACGACATGCTCAACCTCGCTCGAGAGACTGGATCTCTCAGCGGTGCCGGCACTCCACTTGTCTTCGAAGGCATGGATGCCGCGGTTTCCGGCGTCGTCACCTCGGCGATCACTGAGGTCGTCCGCGGCGTCCCTCTCCGCGCCACCATCGAAGCCACGGAAGTCGCCGATGATGACGGTGACGCCCTTCGTTTCATCGATCGCCTCGTCGTCAACGTGGGCGGCGTGGGCGCATGTACGCCCGTTGTCGACACCGAGGACACCAATATGGACGGCCTCGACGACGCATTCTCAGCGATCCTCCCAGGCACGAGCGTCTGCTGGGATGTCGTGCCCTTCCGCAACGACGACATCCAGGAGCCGAGCACTTCGCCCTTGGTCTACAAGGCGCTCCTTACGGTCTTCGGCGATGGCTCACCCCTCGATGAGCGAACCGTTTTCTTCTTGGTTCCTCCGCGCGTCGAAGTCCCTCAGGGTCCTGAGTAAGATGACTGCAGAACCTGCCGGCCCACGTGCGAAAGTCGCACCCGGGCTGACGGATGTTCGCATCTGAGCCGTTGATTCCCAGTGGCACGCTCTCTGCTGTGCATAGAGCACGATGACTCTACTTCGATTCTCTCTCTCCTCGCTTTTACTCTTCGCCTGCGGCGATGACGCGCTGTCGGTTCAGGACGCCGGTGCCACTCTCGACGCTCGCGCGGATGTTCAGCCCGTCGATGCCGCCACGGACGCCGCTTCTGCGGACGCCGGCGGCGAAGCCGACGCCGGGCCCATCGACCGCGAAAACCCAACTTGGACAGACGCGAGCCATGGCAAGGTGGAGCCGGACTACGAAGCGGTCTTTGGTGATGGCTTACTCCATCGTATCGACCTCGCGATCAGCACTGAAAACTGGGCTGCGATGCAGGCGGACCTTGCTGAGAACCTTGGCGGCGGCGGCCCAGGCATGGGCGCCGACCTCGACTTTACGCCTATCTGGTCCGAGGCCACGCTCACCTTTGACGGCGCCGCTTGGAACCACGTGGGCATTCGTTACAAGGGCAACTCCAGCCTTCAGTCCGCTTCACGGCGCGGGGGCAAGTACCCCTTCAAGCTCGACTTCGATGAGTGGGAAGAAAGCTACCCCGCCGTCGACAACCAGCGCTTCTTCGGTTTCAAGCAGCTCAACCTCTCGAGCAACTACAACGACCTGTCCTTCATGCGCGAGAAGGTCGCGAGCGACTTGTTTCTTGCGTACGGCGTACCCGCGCCGCGCACAGCGTTCTGTGAGTTGTACCTGGACCGTGGCGACGGACCGGAGTTCATGGGCGTCTACACACTTGTCGAAGAGATCGACGATACCGCTTACGAGACGCAGTTCGTCAGCGATGAAGGCAACTTATACAAGCCGGACGGTGACGCCGCGAGCTTTGCCCTTGGCACCTTTGACGAGGCCGAGATGGACCTGAAGACCAATGAAGAGGCGGCGGACTATTCCGATGTTCGCGCGCTCTACGATGTGCTCCACGATGCCCGTCGAACGGAAGACCCAGTGGCTTGGGCGACGGCGCTCGAAGAGGTCTTCGATGTCGACGGTTTCTTGCGCTACCTGGCCGTCAACCAGGTGATTCAGAACTGGGACACCTATGGCCAAATGACCCACAACTACTTCCTCTACCAAGACGAAGGCACGCTCCACTGGATCGCCTGGGACAACAACGAGTCGTTGACCTCGAGCGGTCCGCGCGCCCCGCTAAGTTTAGGTCTGAGCGAGGTTGGGGAGAACTGGCCGCTCATCCGCTACATCATCGACATCGACGCGTACCGAACCCGCTATGAAGAGCTCATGCAGGGCTTTGTGACGGCGCATTTTAATGCAGAGAATATGAACGCGATCTACGCGGCCCACGCATCCACGTTGGAGGCAGCGGCGGCTCGCGAAACAGCTCAATTTGCCGGCGCCGTCGAGGAGCTGCGAACTCACGTTGCGAGCCGAGAAGCGCTCGTCGAAGCGCTCTAGAATAAGTCGAAAACCCCTCATTTGGTCTCGTCAATGCGGGTATCGCTTTAGTTCGAGTTCGCGTACGCTCCAGCCGACGGTTATGGAAGGGTTATTGAATGGATGAGCAGATTCACGGGCTTTCGATGCAAGATTGCGCAGAGATCATGTCGAAAGACGGCGAGCTGAAGGCGCAATACGGAGAGCCGGCCTACAAGCCGCACTTCCACCAGTATCTGGCTCAACGTGGGATCGACGAGAACACCTGGGCCCACTCCTGGAACGGCTGGTGGACCCGCATGGAAGCCGACCCAAGTGGCCAGCTCCACGCGAAGTTCGGGACGATGCAGCAGCGGCTGATGATGAAGGCCCACATGGCCGACGTTCCGGATGCGGAGGCCCTGGAAGGCGTGAGTCTTGATCAGTACGCCAAAGTCATGGCCAAGATCGCTGGCGGTGAAGACGCCAACGCCATCCTCGCCGCCGAGGGACTCCCGATGGACCAGTGGCAAAGAGCCCAGACCGCCTGGAACGCCGCCATGGCCGCGGACACGGACCACCACATCACGACGCAGTACGGGATGCTCTACGCCAAGCACACGCCTGGCTTCCAAGCCAATATGGAAGCGCAGACCGCCGCCATCATGGCCCAAAACCACGCGGAACGCGCTGCGGGTCTTCCTGACGAACCCGAGGTGGAGTACACCTTCGAAGACATGGTTCGCGAAATGGAAGACCCAACGCCCAACAAGCGCTGGGACGCTTCACATCATATTTGCAACCGCTGGGACATCGGCGACAAGTCAGACCCTGCTCTTCATGCGGCGGCGAAGCGTGCGTACGCGCTGCTCAACGAATGCCTCGAACGCCATAACGAGTTCACTCTGAGCAACGCGGAGTCCGCCGGCAGCGATCTGATGATGTTCGCCACGGAGGGTTTCCTGACGCCGGAGCAAGCCGCGGAATCGAAGGGCAACATGGAGCGCTGCCTGAATCGCGCCCGTGAAGGCCTGGCGACGGCGGAGGCGGCCTTCGCGCCGATTGCAGACAAAGCTGTGCCCGAGCGCGTGCGCATGCAAACGCAGATTCAGGACTACCGCAGCCTCGTCGAAGAGATGAGCGGATGGGTCTCCGAGTGGGACGACAACTACGAAGCGCCGAGTAGCGCTCATGAGACCAGCGGAGTCGAAGCCGCGGCAAGCATGGCCAGCAGCAGTTCGTCGATCCAGACGAGCAGGGGCGGCGGCGGATTCCTCGCTACCCTCAAGAGAATTCCCATCATCGGAAACATTATTCGTCTCCTTGGCCTCTAGGTCAGGTTCGTAGACGTTGACGGACTCTACACCCCCTTCTCGCCACGCCGCGGGCCAATCGGCTCCGCGGCGTGATGCGTTTGCCACCCTGTTCTTTCCGCTCTTTGCCCTCGTCGGCATCGCGGCCGTGTGCTCGCGCTTCGACGAAGTCATGGCGCGCGTTCCCGAGCTCTTCATCGACCTGCTCCTCTTTGGGCAGCTGCCACTGCTTTGTGTCGCCGGCCTGCTGGAGGTTCGCGCTCGCGGCGTGAAAGAAGATTCCGGGCCTGATCTTCCGGAGTGGATGAAGATGGAGGGCCGCTGGAAGAAAGCGGCCTTCACCCTCTCCTTCACAGCGCTGGCCATCGCCGCGCTTCAGGTGCTCGATGTGGAGCTGGGGCCTGCGGACCCTTCGCCACCGCCCGAATGGGAGCTCTCGAAACGGGCTCAGTACTTCGCCATGACGGCGTTTGGCATGGGCATGGTCAACTACATGGCCGCCGTGGACATGCTGCTGCCTCCTCTGCGTCTCTTGGCGAAGCCCTTTCGCACCGGGGTTCTCTGGGCGACGGTGCCTTTCATGCTCATCCTTGGCGCAGCGCTAGCGGCGGGATTTGTCTATGTCGTGAAGATCCCCGTCGTCAGCGACGGTATCGCGCAGCTCACCACGTGGATGGATGAGCCTTATGTGGTCATTGGGATGATCGTGGGGCCTATTCTGCTTGTCCAGATGATGCCCTCGAAAGACTGAGTTGCGCCCGACGCGCAATTCGTAGAAGAGTACAAGAGCCATGGCGAGGGACAAACGAGATGTGCTGCGAGCAGCCACCGCGGCACTCGACGGACACCGAGCCGCGGATGGCCTGGGACACCTTTGGGAGCTCGTCGATCATCCGCATCTAGGCGAGGCTGATTTCGCGGCGAGCTTACGTCTCATGGCCCGTGCCTACGCCATGCTCAACATGGGCCGCGCGACGGCGACGATCCTTCTCTACCTGAAGGACTACCAGGGCGCGTGGCGTGCCAGCGAAGACCCGCGTGACCGCGCCCGCGTTCGCATTGGCCAAGGGCAGCTCGTCGAAGCCGCAAAACTCTACGGCGAAGCTGGTTGGTTTGGCCACGCGGCGATCCTCCTGGAAGACGCTGGCGAAGTCCGCAACGCCCGAGTGCTGTGGGAGCGCCTCGCCGACGACCCGCGCCTCGGTGGAGACCCTTACGTTCACGGCCTCGTGCGCTTCAACTTGGGTCGCGCCTGCACCGCCCTCGAGGATCTCTCCGCCGCACGCCGTGCCACCGTCCGCAGCATGCATTTGCTCGAAGCCGCCGCCGACGGTTACGAAGCGGCGGGGCTCCGCGAGCGTGCCTTCGACTGCTATCAGATCTTGCTGACGCTCGGTAAGTCCGGCGCCTTTGAGAACCTCGCCGAGGGATACATCAACTGCATCCGGGTGCTGACAGAGGACAACCTCAAGTACTACGTTCTGCAGTACTACGAGGACTTTCAAATCCTCGCCGTTGCACGCAAGGAATACCACGCCGCCGCGACGCTCTTTCGCGAAGCGGCGCAGTTCTGTCGTCGCCACGACTTGCCCTACGAGCGCCACTATCAGCAGAAGGCCGCTGAAACGCAGGTGCTCTCGGCGCGTAAGCTCCTCGTCGACGGCACCCCCGAGATGGCTGAGAACGCCTTCGCCGCGGCCATCGATCTCTTCAACGATCTAGGTCTCTACTCGGAGATTCGTGCTGTCTACGGTGAGCTAAGTACCATCGACCTCGGCGAAAAGCGCCAAGCTCGATACGTGCGGCTCCAGGCGCGCCTCGCCAACGAAGTCGACGACAACGTTGCCTCGATTCCGTTCCCGGACTACCTCCGGATGGACACGGCCTATCCTGAGATTTGGCGCCTCGACGTCATCGAGTGGGAGCAGCACGGCGACGCGGCGGAGACCATGGGCGAGGTCCTCCTCGACCCCAAGTGGCCAGACTTCACTCGTCGTAGAGCGCTTCTGTGCCGACTTCATCAGCTGGGCAGCGCTGGTGGAACAGATGACCAAGGCTACCGCTCTCCCGAGGTCCTCGCTGGACTGGCCCAGCGATTGGGTCGCGTCGAAATCTACACGGCCCTCGCGCCCCTCGAGAAGCTCCTCCATCACGAAGAGGTCGGAGTTCGTGCCGCGGTCCTCGAAGCCGCCCGTCAGCTCTTCTTCAAGCGCACCTTCGGCATCATCATGCGTGGCCTCGACGACGAAGCGCCGGCGGTTCGCAGGCAGGCTCTGGAAGCCGTCCACCAGCTCCACTTTGGCCACGCCTTCGACCCACTTCAGCGCATCTACCGAAGCAGCGGTGACGAACAGGTGCGCGCCGCCGCCCTGAACTCCATCGGCCGCATTCCAAGCCTCGAAGCCGTCGAGATGCTCATCGACGCCATGCGTCAAGGCTCGCCGAAAGAGCGCGCTCAGGTACGTGGCTTGCTCGTTCGCGCCGAACACACGGACGTCGATGGGCTCCTACAGCGCGCTGAACGCGCCGAGTCCGGCACGACGAAGGAAGCGATCCGCGCTGTCCTCGCAGCACGCGGTCGCTAGCCTTGGCTTCCAAGGAGCAGCTTGTGCTCACCGTCCTTGAAGCTGCAGTGCTGGAGAAGATGCTGATGAACGGTCCTGGAGTCATTGGCTTCACCCCCATGACTTTGAAGCAAGTTGTCCCCATGCCTCTCAGGTGCACGATTTTCAGGATTTAGCCCGCTGCACGAAGCGTTCATGAACGACCCTCGTCACAGCCCCGATACCGATGTCAGCAAGCCTTGGGATCAGGACAATCAAGCCTGGTGGGATTGGTATGTGAGCCTCGCCCACGACAAGGGCGAAAACACAGAATTTGAAGCGGCGCCGGCGCTACCGAAGGTCCCACTGCCGTCCGACGAGGAGGTGATCAATGAACTGTCGCGCCCCTTTGAGCTGAGCGCCGCTCACGTCGCGTTCTTCCGTGAAAACGGCTTTATCAAACTCAAGAAGGTCTTCTCACCGGGCGCGGTAATGAAGCTGAGGGCGGAGCTGGTCCGACTTCTCACGGTGGAATTCGGCACTGACCCCGATGGCGGTGTTCAGGACCGGTTTCTGAGCATGGAAATGACCTGGCCCGACAATCCATTGATGCGGGCCTACGTGCTGTCGCCGCGCGTGTCGGAAATCTGCGCAGGCCTTCTGGAGGTGCCTGCGGTGCGCCTCTATCACGACAACGTGCTGTCGAAGCAGCCAGGTTGTGGCCGGACGCCGTGGCATTTCGACGACCACCATTTTCCCCTCGATACCCACGATGTCGTCACCGCTTGGGCGCCCGCGCAGCCCATCTCGCTGGCCATGGGGCCGCTGGCTTTTGCCTATCCGCGAAGTGTCTTTGAACTGGTGGATAACGTCGCGTTCGAAAAATCCTCGACCCGCTACGACAAGAACGTCGCAGAGGTGTTCGCCAGCCACGGCGTGTCCATGAACGAGACGTCGTTCGAAATCGGCGAGGTGAGCTTTCATCACAACCTCAACTTCCATACGGCTGCGCGGAACCGCACCGATGGCAGTCGTATCGTGCTAGCCAACACGTACTACGCCGATGGCGCGCGCATTGTGGACTCACCGACGATGGTTTCGGGGGACTGGCAGAAGTTCATGCCCGGCGTGGGTCCAGGCGATGTCGCTGCGAGTCCGATGAACCCTATTTGCTGGCCGGTGCAATTCGATGAGTGAGATTTTAACACGCAGCTCCGCACACTGGTCAGAGGCCGGTCGTGCGGGGATGGACGCATTCTATCAACTGGCGACGGACGATTATCGGTACCTCGCTCAGGCGCGGGATTGGACGAAGCTCTTCGAAGCGGCCCAAGCGCAGGTGGGCGAACGGAGCCTTCGTTTGCTCGACGTGGCCTGCGGGTCGGGGAAATTTCCCTGTGCCCTCACGAAACATGCGGGCCTCGCGAGCGCCGGGATCTCGCCCGTCGACACCGCGCTGCTGGATC
>JBLHKB010000011.1:0-38854 GCA_047619315.1 Polyangiales bacterium | reverse complement strand
CCGATGGGCAAGAGACCGAAGTCGAAGCGGGAGCCGTCTTTGCCTTGGACGATCCACGAGCGGCTGTCGGGGCTGCGGAAGAAGCGCATGAAGCCGCCTTCGACGCGGGCGCGGTACTGCTGCCAGGGCTGTGGCGCCATGGCATCCGCAGGGATATCGTCCGTGGGGTAGTAGGAGTGGCTCGTACCGAAGCCCGAGGAGTCCACGATGGCCATGTCGCTGGAGTCGACGGGGACGAGTTCTTGGCCGCCGTTGTAGAAGAAGCGGTCTTCGCCTGCGTGCCACTGGCTCGCGTCGTCGTAGTGGGGCAGGCCGCGATCGGACTGGCGGACGATGGTGGGGACGCTCAAGGACCAGCCAAAGCCAAGGCAGCTGTTGCCGCCGCTGGATGCGTAGCTGAGCGCCATGCTGGGCTGCACGCCGGCGCGGCCTGCGGCGACGGCGATGGGCACACTGAACGTGCCGGTGCCGCTGCTGAGCACAGGGGCGAAGGACTCGCCCATGCCTTCGACGCTGCCCTCGGCGTTGGGGAGCGAGATGCGGGCGGGCTCGACGGCGCTCTTGGCGTCGCCGGTGGGGAGTGCCGTGGGCGTGATGTTTTCGTCGATGGGGGCGAGGTTGGCGGGGTCGCCGAACTGACCCTCAAGGGCTTCTACTGCTTCGGGGTTGAGGGTGCCGTCGCCATTGAAGAGGTCGGGGCTTAGTAGGTCAGGGTTGACGGTTTCGCCAGCTTCGCTGTCTGCGTAAGCTTGTTCGATGGCCTGTCGTAGGCCGGCGAGGTCGCCTGACTCCGTTGCTGCGCCCGCTGACTCGCCCGCTTCGAAGTCGTAGTCGTAACTTTCGTAGTCTTGGGCTTCAGCCTTCTGTTGCCACGGCGCCGCCATGGAGAAGAACACCAAGACCGAGAGCACGGCCGCTGTCACCTTGTGGGAGAAGCGGCGTCTTGCCTGAAGGGAGCGCGGGGCGCGCACTTCAGGAGCAAGACGACGGATACGTGAGGAGCGCGTGGGCGTAGTCATTTGAATTTCACTCTTGGACAGCGCTTACCGGCAACAAGAAGGCGACGAAGACGTTGAGGGAGTCGGGCTCTCCAGGGAGCACTTGGCTCACGGCGGTGAGCCACACGCCACGGGTGCCAGTGGCAGGTGACGTGGCGACGGCGGACAGGCCGCCTTCGTAGGGGCGCAGGCGTGCGAGGAACGCGTCGATGGAGCCGGCCGTTGGGGAGGTCGCGCTGACGCCACCGGTGGCGTAGACCGCGAACTCCGGCGTGAGAAACGGTGAGCCCTCGTACACCTCCCACGACACGAGGACTTGGCCTGTCCAGGTGGTGGCAGTGGTGGCAGGCGTGAGCGGGTCTGGATGCGCGGCTGGAATCGCCGCGAGCACGGGGTTCAGGTGACGCCGGTCCGTTTCGCCGAGGGCGAGACGCGTGCGTGCTGGGAACGCCGCGGAGGGGCCTGCTGGGAGTTCGCGGATAAGGAGGTGGTCCACGTCGAGGTCTGCACCCGTGATGACGCCGCCGGTCCATGCGACGAGGAAGCTGCCCTCGCGGGTGACACCGGTTTCGTCGCGGCTTGCCAGGCCGATGGCGTACGGCGTTTGGCCGAGGTTCACGGAGCCGTCTGGTGGCGTTTGCGCGAGCGTGAACGCAGCGCTGTCGATGGCGGAAGCACCGTTGAAGCGGCGGCCAAAAGCCTGCGCGTATGAGGGCGTGCCGGCGCTGTCGTTCGCGGTCCAAGTGACGAGGAAGTGCGTGCCGCTGCCCGCTACTTTACTGGCGAGGACGGGGCGCGGGATGCCGGAGGGGCGCCGCGGCATGTCCACCATGAAACCGGCGGAGTCGACGGCGCTGATGGTAGATGGTGACACGCGGAAGCGCCGCGCGTAGAGGTCGGGGGAGTCTTGCCAGAGTGCGACGAAGCCCGGCGAGCGAACGCCTCCGGTGACGACGTCGATGCGAGCAAGACGTGGACGGGTCTCGGTGCGGATGACGCCGCTGGAGATAGGGACCGCCGAGCTAAGCGTGCCGTCTTGGGCGATGCGCCGATGGACGATGCGTGTGCCGTTGGAATACGCGACGACCCAGCCCGAAGGGAGGCCGAGGACATCGGCGTCGAAGTTCGCGAAGCCGCGGATGAGCTCTACGGGCTCAGCATCGAGAGGCACGCCCGCTGCGTCATGTCGTTGGATGAGGAGACGGTCGACGGGCTCTCCGCCGCTGTCCGGCGTCGTGCCGTCGGCAGCTCGCCACACGAAGAGCACAGCGCCCTCATCGTCGACGCCCACGCTGCGTCGCTGCGAGCGGATGTCGACGCTTGCTGGGATGTCGAATGGGTCGTCGAAGTTGAAGGGGTCGCTGAAGACGGTGATGTTGTCCGTGGTGCACGTGTCTGAGCACGCGTCGCCGGTGATGGCGTTGCCGTCATCGCAGGCTTCGGCCGCGGGGCCATCTGCTGCGCCAGGCCCAGGCTCGACGAAGCCGTCGCCGCAGGTGCGTGGGGTGCAGGCGCCGGCGTTGCAGATGCCTGAGGGGAAGCCCATGGGGGATTCACCGCAGAAGGTGCCGAACGTGGATTGGGTTTCGAGGCAGGCGCCGGCTTCGCAGGTGAAGGTGGCGCACTCGGTGTCGGTGGGGCAGTCGCAGGTGGGGCCGGCGTCAAAGGTGTCGGGGGTGTCGGGGCCGGCGTCTGTTGGGTTTGTGTCGGGGCCGGTGTCGATTGGGATTGGGCCGGCGTCTGTTACGTCCGGGACGTTGGCGTCGGTGGATGCGTCGGGCTGACTGGTGTCGCGCGGCGTGTCGATGGCGACGTCGGTGAGTCCGGCGTCGGGGGTTGCCGCGTCGAAGGGAGTCGTGTCGTCGCCGCAACCGAAACCTAAGCCGAAGCAGAGGGCGAACGCGACGCAGAGGGCCGCTGGCCGGCTCGTGATAATGCCGGCTGCGGGGTGTGGTGTTTTAGTTGTTGAGAACATGGGCTAGTCCAGTGGGGTCCAGTAGCGGTAGTTGAGGACGACTTGGACGTCCTCTATGCGGTCGAAGCGAATGCCGGGTTCGTCTCGCTGTTTTTCGGCGCAGCTGGCCCCGACGCCTGGACATGTACAAGCCCTTTCCCAACGACTGCGGGACACACTGCCGTCAGTGTCTTCGCATACGGCGAAGTCTGCCATTCCTGCTTGGCGGGTCTCGATGTAGGGCATTGGTGGGTAGGCCACCGGTGCGTTCATTGCTGGCTGCTCGGTCACCCCAGCTGACGGTCCTATCTCCGCAGTGACTTCCTCAAGCATGAATGCGGGGAGATCAACACTGGCGGGGGTGGACGACGACGCAGCATTGTCCGGGTCGGCGATGACGATTTCCACGGTGCGCGAAATGGAGAGACTAAAGAACAGATAATACTGGCTCCACCCGCCATCCTCATAGGCTGTGTCCATGAGCACCGTTGTGTCGACCGTAGAACCAACAACCGTCACCGCCTTCCGCGGGTCAAAGTCGTCCATCATGCGTCCACCACGAGTCGTCTGAAAGAGTGGGCCCGACCAGCAATCGGTACTCCAAACGCTGAGCGCACCCCGCAGAGCGAGGACCCACTCAGCGGAGGCACCGGGCGCTCCAACGGTCACGTTGGCGCTTGCCCAACCGGCTACCTCGCCATCGAACCCTTCGACGTCGGCGGTTGTCCGGTACGCAAACGCCTCCTGGGTCACGGCGAAGATCAAAACCGTGGCGAGGAACGCGCAGCGCATCGCGCGTGGGCTCGACGTATCTCTGACGCAGCTGCGTCCAAAACGCCGTGCTGGCCGTTGTTGCCCCGTCCTCATGCGCAGCCCTGTTACGCGAGTGAGCTGGGTTTCTCAAGATGAGAATTGGGCATGTGGTTACGTTGTGGGCATCTACCCAATTCGGATATCACCCGCCTTGGTATCACCCTTTTGCAGGTGAAATCGTATCCTTGTTCTGTCCAAGCACGAAGACAAGATCAGCGCTCTCACACAGCGTGGTGACGGATCTTGGACGGGCTTCTCGACCCGTCGAATTCCGAGCGCGGTCTGTTTTTCTGAACGTGCACGATGGGGTTCGAATAGGAACGTTCGCGAAGGTCTCGCTGCGCGATAGAAAGTTCCACACGTGCGCCCCTTGTTCCTTGGCCTCGACTTTGAGAAGATCACGTTATGCCGAGGTTGCCGAACATCACGCTTCCCAACATCCCGCTGCCGATCACGACGGTGCCTCGTCGCCGCCCTACTCCGCCGCTCACGCCGGCTCCTTCACGTTCGGCGCGGGCGAAGCTAAAGCGAGAGATCGGCGCTGTGCAGAAGAAGATCGAATTGGCGGCGCGCTCGTTTTACGAGGTGGGTGTGCAGCTCAACACGTGGAAGAAGACGCAGTCTTGGCGGGCGCTTTCTTCGGCGTCGGCTCGCGGGGACTTTCGCGCGTTTGTGGTGACGCAGGTGTCGATGCCTTACTCCACCGCGTCTCGTTTGATGACGGTGGCGGATGCGTATCCGAAGAGCGTCGCGACGAAGCTGGGCATTGAAAAAGGATTTCAGCTGGCGCGCTATGCGCGGCTCGCCGACGCGCAGGCTTTGACGCTGGTGCGGCGAGATGCAGAGCTCGGTTCGCCACCGACTCCGATCAGCAAGCTGAGCGCTTCGGACATCGAGTGGCTGGTGACGAGTCTGCGCATGAGTGAGGCGCGCGCGGCTGCGCCGAAGGCGACGCGGGAGGACAAACGCGTGGCGAAGGTGTTTGCGCGGCGCATCACGGCGGAGCTTGGCGTGGACCTCGATGCGCGCATCGACAAGAAGCGAAACAAGCTGTGTCTGGAGCTCGACCTGGACCTTGCGCGCGGCGCGATCTGAGTACGGCTTCTGGCGGGCCAGATGGCCTAAAAATCGTTATTTTATGACTATACAGACATCTTAGTCGCACAAGCGAGACAGATAAGTCATCTTGACACGTATCGTTCGTGATATGAATTATCCAGGTCTGGACCTAAAAACCGTCGGTTTTGACCTGTTCAGGCGTCTTCCCAGACGCTCCGATACGACCCGCTCGCCATCACCGCGTCGAGGAACGCGCGGTAGTAGGGGTGCTCTCCGAGGGTGGCGCTGTCGCCGACGACGATAAGCAATCGCTTGGCGCGCGTGAGGGCGACGTTCATGCGGCGGGTGTCGGCGAGGAAGCCGATGTTGGCGTCGCCGTTGGAACGAACGAGGTCGACGACGATCACTTCACGCTCTTGGCCTTGAAAGCCATCGACGCTGCCGACGTCGACCTCTTCGGCGTCCCTCGCTCCGGCGGCGTTTCTTGCATCTCTTAGGAGGTCGCGCAGTCGCTGGACTTGCGCGGAGTAGGGAGAGATCAACGCGATGTTGTTGGGGGAGATGCCGCGGGCGAGGAGCCTCTGGATCTCGCCGGCGACGAACTCGGCGGCTTTGACGTTCTCGATGGAGCGCTTCGCCGCGAACTGAACTCCGGACTCCCCGCCGCTTTCCTCCCAGCCTTTTCCGGCGGTGTCGATGAAGAGCACGGGGCCCTTGCGGTCCAGATCCGGCGAGGCGAGCTCGTCGATGGTTCGCGTCGCCACGTCGGGCGCGGCGATGAGGCGGCCTTCGTACTTGGAGGCGCTGGGGAAGGCCATGATGGCTTCGTTCATTCGATGTTGTACGACGAGGAGCTTTCGCGCTTCGGGGGCGCGCTCGGCGAGTCGCTCGAAGAACGTCTCGCCGAGTCCGTCGCGGGCGGCGGCGCGGTCGATGACGGTAGGGGCGAGCTGTTGGGGGTCTCCCGCGAGGACTGCACGCGGCGCGCGAGAGAGCGCAACGAGCGCGATGGGGTCGGGGGCTTGGGTCGCTTCGTCAAGGATCACGACGTCGAACTCTTCGGCGCTGAGGATCGGCACATCCGCGCCGGAGGCCGTCGAGAGGATGACGCGCGCCGAGGAGACGATGCGCTCCTTGGCGCCCTCGAGCTGCGCCCGGGCGTCACGACGAAGCGCTCGCGCGTCGGCGTAGAGCGTGCGTTTGTCCGAGCCGGCGATGCGCCCACGCCCGGAGCGCTGATGCAGCGTGTGGTGGAGCGCCGCGGCGTCGCGACTCCAGGCGCGCGCCAGCTTCCACTCGCCGGTGGCTTCAAGCTTCGCGTCGAGCGTGTCCGGCTGGAGGTCCTGGCTCACGCGGGCTGGATGACCGAGGCGAAGGACGTCCGTGCCGTGCTCGCGAAGGCACGCGCCCAGGTGGTCGACGGCGGCGTTGGAGGCGGCGCTCACGAGAACGCGTTGCCCGCGCGCGGCGAGCTGCCTCACGACTTCCACGAGCGTCCTCGTTTTGCCTGTGCCCGGCGGACCGTGGATCAACGCAATGGGCGCGTCGCCGAGGGCGTAGGCCACGGCTTCGCGCTGCGCTTCGTTCAGCGCTTCGTCGAGCATCTCCACGCTCGCCGGCGTGCCGACAAGAGGCGCTTGGCCGAAGAGGATCTTCGCCCGTCGGGCGTCCACCTCATCCTGCGGTGACGCTCCACGTTTGTTGGCACGAGACAGGGCGGCGCGGAGATCTCGAATGGCGGAGTCGCCGCGCTCAAAGGTGATCTCCGGCGCGTCGGCGTCGACGGCGAAGGGCTCGCCCTCGAGCGCCTCGGCGGCCTCGCCGTCCACGACGACGCCGAGTCGAAGGCGGGCGCGTCGGGAGACGATGGCGCGGGCTTCGCCGAACTCGTTGTGAAGACGTACCGGCTGACCCGGCCGAAACGTACGCTCGCCGGTTTCCGGAATCGCGAGCCACAAGAATGTGCGTCCACCCGTCGTGGCGTTCTCGTCTTCGATGCGCACTTTGCGGATCGCGATGCCGAGCAAGGCGCGGTCACGAAGCGTGGTCCCTTCGCGCAGCTCGACAAAGCGCGCGCGCGTCGCGTCACGTTCGCGCCGCCAGAGTCCGGCCAAGCGCTCGAGGGCTTCGTCTTCCGTTTCCAAGGGGCTCACGCTAGCACCGCGGAGGTCAAACAGAGGGGATTCCGCTCACTCCACCCATCGACAGGCGGAGCGTTTCGGGACAAGTGCATGCGATGCGCTTCGCTGTTTTGCTCTGCTCGATCCTTTTTACCCTCGCCTGCGGTGACGACGCCGGGCCCACGGACGCAGGAAGCGACGCGCGAGTAGGTCAAGATTCGGGGCCACGGCCGGACGCAGGACCGCGTCCCGACTCTGGACCGCGACCCGACGCGGGGCCGCGCCCAGACGCAGGACCACGCGACGGCGGCCCTGACACCTCCGCTGATGCGGGGCCCGCTTTCTTGGAGAGCTACCCACTGATGGCGGTGCATCCCGAAGGCGGCGCCTACGACGACGAGAACCATCGCTTCTTCATGGGATCACTCGTCGGCGGCGCGATCCGAAGCGTCGACGCGGAGAGCGGCGAGGACACGGAGTTCTACGCGCCGACGGACGAGGGCTCCTGGTGGACACTCGGCATGGACGTGGACGAGGGCCGCAGCCGCCTCTGGGTTTGCGCCATGGATGACCTCCGCGAGAGCGGTGGCGAACCACCCTACGACGGATACGTTTGGGTCTTCGACACGGAGAGCGGTGAGCGAGTCGCCAACATCGATCTCTCCGTCGTCGACGCGGAAGCCAGCTGCACGGACGTCGTGGTGCACAGCGACGGCAGCGCGTACGTCACAGACCGCGACAAGGGCAACATCTACAAGGTCACCGAAGACGGCGCGCCGGAGCTCTTCGCCAGCGACTTCCTCCTCGAAGGGCTCCTGGGGCAGAACGCGGCGGTCATCGACGAGGCACAGCAGCTGCTCTTCGTCATCGTGTACCTGCCATCGCGCTTGGTGCGAGTGCCGCTGGTGGGCGAGGCGCGCATTCGCGAGGTGAACCTCAGCGGCGACTTCAACGATCCTTCGCCTGCGCTGAGCGGCGCCGACGGCATGGCGATGACGCCCGAGGGACACCTTCTTGTGGCGTTCACGAGCCAGGTGACGCGCGTGGTGCCCACCACGGCGGACTGGATGAACGCGGACGCGACCACCGTCGAGGTTGCGGTGACCGCAGGGAACACCGACGTCATCGCCGCCGGCGGCGCGGTGTTCTTGCTCAACGGGCAGGCGGTACGCTTCGCGGTGGAGGCGGACCCTGATCCTTTTACGCTGACGCGCTTCGATGTGTCGGCGTTTGACGCCGAAGAGTAAGCCGGGACTCGTCGAGGTCTATCGTGTTGTGCGCTCCAGCATCTGGTCTGCGGCCTCGATGACCTTTTGGTTGACCTCATAGGCGCGCTGCGAGGTGATGAGGTCGATCATCTCTGTGACGACCTCGACGTTGCTGCCTTCGAGGTAGCCCTGCGCCACGGTGCCGAGGCCATCTTGACCCGGCGTGCCGACGATGGGCTGCCCGCTCGCGTTCGTCGGGACGAACATGCTTCGGCCCGTCGCTTCAAGACCTGCGGGGTTCGCAAAGCCTGCCAGCTGAAGCTGACCCACTTCCTGGGCGATGGTGTCCCCGGCCACGGTGACGCTGATGAGACCGTCGGGGGAGATCGTGACACCGGTGGCGTCCGTGGGGATCGCGATCTGCGGTTCGATCTGGTAGCCGTCGATGGTGACGAGCTGCCCTTGAGCGTCGACCTTGAGGTTGCCCGCTCTCGTGTAGGCGGTGTCGCCAGAGGGACGCCTCACCTGCAAGAACCCGTCTCCTTCGATGGCCAAGTCGAGGGGGTTGTCCGTGTGGTTCATGCTCCCTTGAGCGTGGATGGTCATGGTGCCCGCCGTGCGAACGCCCTGGCCAATCTGGAGGCCCGTGGGAAGCGTCGCGCCGTCGCCGGTCTGACCACCTGGGGAGCGGATCGTCTGGTAGAGCAGGTCCTGAAACTCAGCCCGCGAGCGCCGGAAGCCCGTCGTGTTGACGTTGGCCATGTTATTCGCGGTGATATCGATGCGTCGCTGTTGCGCTTCCATACCTGTGGCGGCGGTGTTGAGGGACTTGAACATGGGAGACTCCGGGTTTCTGAAATAGAGAAGGCGGTGATGCGTCGAGAGGTCGCGGCGAGCTAGCTGCGGGTGGTCAGGTCCCGCGCCGTGCGCTGGTCCATCTGTTGAAAGGTGTCGATGATCTTCTGGAAGGCTTCGAAGCTGCGGGACACGGTGATGAGCTGGTTCATGCCGGCGACGGCGTTGATGTTGGAGCTCTCGAGGTAGCCTTGGAGCACGCTGGCGTCGGAGGCGGTGCCCTCACCTTCGGCGACGAAGCGCGTGTCGCCTTCTTTGGTGAGGGCGTCGTCTTCGAAGCTTCGGATCGCGAGCTGGCCGACTTCGTTTCCGTCGGCGCTGAGGGTCCCGTTGAGACCGATGGTGATCTGGGCGGCGTCGAGGGGGACGCGCAGCTCTTGCGTTTCTCCTCCCGGTTCCGCCTGCCAGGCCAGCACTGGGGCGCCGTCTCCGCTGCGGAGCACGCCTTCGCCGTCCACGCTAAACTGCCCGGCGCGTGTGTAGCGCTCACCGTTTGGCGTCTCGACGGAGAACCAGCCGTCGCCTTCAATGGCGAGGTCGAAGGTGCCGCCGGTTTGGCGAAGCGCGCCGGGCTCCTGGCTCGCCTGCACTTGCGACACGTTGACGAAGCGTAGGGAATCGGGCGCCGGGTCATCTTGCCCGCTGGCCTGAGATAGTGCCTCGCGAAAAGCGACACGGTCGCCTCGGAAGCCGGTGGTGTTCGCGTTCGCGACGTTGTTCGCCGTGACGTCGAGGGCGCGCTGCTGCGCCACGGCCCCGCTGACTGCTGCCCAGATACCGTCACTCATGTTCTTGGGTTCCTCTCAGCGTGAACTTCGGAGCGCGAACGCTTTGGCCGAACATGGGCGATACCGAGGTGCGCGCGGATACGTGCCGCCGCCTCACCGAGAATCTGGCAAACGCGGCCTTCCGTGACGTCGAGGATCCGGCCGATCTCCGCTTGGGTACATTCTTCTTGGTAGTAGAGCGCCATCACCTGTTGCGTGCGCTCTGGGAGATGAGTGATCGCGACCGCCACGAGGGCTCTTTTCTCGTCGTCGAGGAGCCGCGCGTCGGGCATCGGCGTTGCGCCGGCGACCTCTTCGGGAGAGGTGTCCCCGACGTGTCCGAGAGCGGGAGCGCGCGACAGGTCTGCGCTCAGCTTGCGATAGGTGGACACGTCCATGCCGAGGCGCTCAGCGACCATGGCTTCCGTGGGGGGCTGACCGTTTTCTTGCGTCAGTTTGGAGATAGCGCGACTGACGTCACGCATTTTCTGCCGACCGTGGCGAGTCACCGGGTCCATGGCGCGGAGCTCATCGAGCATCGCGCCTCGAATGCGACGCTCGGCGTAGACCTCAAAGCGTGCTTCGCCGGTGGGCTCATAGAGCGTCGCCGCCCGGAGGAGCCCTTCGTTGCCGGCGCTGATGAGGTCATCGACCTCCACGTTCGGTGGCAGGCGTCGCGCCAACCGGAACGCCAAGCGACGAACGATGGGGAGACCGCGCTTCACGAGCTCGGCGTTATAGGTTTTCGGCGTGCCTTGGCTCTGGGCGTAGGCGCCTGCGGGGGTTGCGGTGAACATCTAACTAACCTGCTTTGGGAGCGTGGGAGGGAGAACGCGACGGGCGATGGACCTGACCGCACGCGCGGGTTGGCCCTGGGGCGCGCGAATGACGTAGGGCATACCGTCGGCGACGGCTTCGCGGACCGACGAGTGCATGGGAATGCAGCCGACGTATTCGACGTGGAGCGACATGAAGCGGCGAACGATCTGCTCGAGTCGTTCGAACACTTCGAGCCCCTGCGCGTCGCTGGTGACTTGGTTGCAGACGACGCTCACGCGGTCGACGCCGCTGCGGCGATGCAGCACCTTCGCCATGGCGTAGGCGTCGCGCAACGAGGTGGGGTCCGGCGTGACGACGAGGAGAACCTCGTCGGCGGAGGCGGCGAAGGAGACGGCGCTGCTGCCGATTCCTGCGCCGGTGTCCGTGATGAGCACGTCGTACTCGGTGGCGAGCTCGTCGACGGCGGTCTGAAGACGCGCTCGTTCCGCGTCGGTCATGTTCGCCATGTCGTAGCGACCTGGACAGGCGGGCACGAGGTGGATGTCTTCGGGGCCTTCACAGAGAATCTCTTCGATCTCCACGTCGCCTCGGACCACCGCTCGCAGGTCGTCGTGGGGCTTGACCCCAAGGGCGAGGTCGAGGCTCGCGAGGCCGACATCGGCGTCGAGCATCAGGACGCGAAGTCCGCGTTTAGCGAACGCGACCGCGAGGTTCGCCGCGAACTGCGTCTTGCCGACGCCGCCCTTCCCGCTTGTGACGGCGAAGCTGCGACACGGTCCGCCGTGTCCCTTGCGACGAAAACGCAGGACGCGTTGGTCTTCTTCGCTCGGGCTGCGAACGAGGCGGAGACCTGCCGCTTGATCCGAGCCCGACGGCGGCGCTGGGCGGTCCTCGGCGAGGGGCGGGTTGACACGCGGCAAGACGATGCTTGGCGGCTCTCGCTCCTCCTCTTCAAGAGGCTCCACGATGGACGACACCGTCGCCGGGCCCGTGTTGATGCGCATGCTGTTAAGCGTTGAGCGCTCGCTCGGCCTGATCGAGCGCGACGCCACGGAACCGCGCTGCATGTAGTCCCCATCGGGGAACTCCTTCACCGGTCCAAACCCAAGATTCTGTTCGACGTCGATCACGCGCCCACCTCCTCTCCGCAAAGCCACGCCGCGAGCCTGGTGGCGCTCGCGACTTCAATGTCCTCGGGCACTCGTTGGCCCGTGGTGAAATAACTAAATGGAAGGCCCGTGAGCGAGTGGGCCGCGACGATGCCGCCGTGGTACACAGCTTCGTCTGCCTTCGTCGTGATGAGACGACGTGGCGAGACGACGGCGTGTCGCTCGATGATGGCGCGAAGCTGCGCATCTTGGGTGCTGGCGGCGAGACAGAGATGCGTCTCGATGGGCTCATCCGCTTCGCTGAAGGTCGTCGCGAGCTCGCGCATCGCGGCGATATCACCGGGCGCTCGACCTGCGGTATCGATGAGAATCAAATCACAGTCCTGGAGGCGCTGGAGGCTCGTGCGAATGCTGCACGGGCTGGCCGCTTCCATCGGCACCCCGATGAGATCGGCGTAACGTTGAAGCTGCTCGGCGCCACCGATGCGGTAGTTGTCGATGGAGATGAGGCCGACCTTGCGCCGGTCTACAAGCGACGCTTTGGCGGCGAGCTTTGCGACGGTGGTGGTCTTGCCGACACCCGTTGGGCCGACGAGGGCGACGACACGCGAGGAGCTCGTGATGGGTCCGGCGAAGAGCATCTCCTGGCCGAGGACCACCGAGAGGCTCGGCTTGGCGCTCTCCAGCGACGCGGGGACGCGGCCGGCTTCGATGCGCATGCGGCGGATGAGGTCTCGGGCGACGGCCGGAGGAACGCCGCGGCGGCAGAGGCGCGATGAGAGCAAGGACTCGTTGCCGAGGGACACCGTCTCTGCGGGGATGTAGTTCGCGGGGGCTGCCGTTACCTCAACATCGAGGCCGAGCTCTCCACCCTGCTGCGAGCCAACGATGACGGCGTCTGGCCCAAGGGCGGCTTTGACGGCGGCCATCGCGTCGGCGAATCGGCGCGCGCGGAACGTTCGAGTCTGTCGATTACTCATGGCCGTTTCCCTTTCGTTGAGGTGTTGAAGTTCATTGCGCGACTATCCATGGACAAGTGCGAGAGTTTTGACGGTGGTCTTGGCGTCCATCTCGGAGAAGGAAGCGACGGCGAGGCCTGGAACACGGCGCCCAAAGAACTCCGAGACCGCAGGACGAATGTCCGAGGCGCACAAAACGAGTGGGGGAGTGCTGACATTGGAGAAGGCGGCGGCTGCATTGTTCAATGAACTAAGCAAGCGCTGGGCCACCGCTGGTCCGCTGGCGCCATCTCGGAAAAATGCCTCGCCGGCGGGGTCCAAAACGATGGCTGAAACGGAGCCATCTTCGCCGCGAAAGCGACTGGTGATGTGCCGAGCCATGCGCCGACGCACGAGCTCGATGAGCAGGTTCGTGTCCTTGGTGTCTCGTGCGTGATCCGCTAAGGCTTCGAGAATACTACGAAGATCCCGAATCGAGACGCCCTCCAAGAGCAAGCCGCGGAGCACCTTGATGACTTCGCCGAGGGGAAGAAGGTTGGGGATGAGCTCGTCGACGAGGCGCGGCTCCTCTTCGGCGACGAGGTCGATGAGCTCTTGAGCTTCGGAGCGTCCGAGGACTTCGGGAGCGATGGAGCGGAGCATTTCCGTCAAATGTGTGGCGGCGACCGTCGCAGGATCGACGACTGTGTATCCGAAGGACTCGGCGCGGTCGCGATCGCGCGTTGGGACCCACACGGCGGGGAGGCCGAATGCGGGCTCCTGCACCTTCTCTCCCTCGATGGGTGTCAAAGAACCGGTGGGGTCCATCGCCAAGAGTTTGCCGACGCGTACTTGGCCTCCGCCGACCTCGTTGCCCGCGAACATCAGACGGTAGGCGCTCGAGTCGAGGTGAAGGTTGTCGCGAATGCGGACGCTGGGCAGGATCATGCCCAGCTCCGTCGCGAGGTTGCGACGAATGGCGCCGATGCGGGAAACCAGGTCGCCGCCTTTGGTGTCGTCGACGAGGGGAACAAGGTCAAAGCCGACCTCGAGCTCCAGCCGGTCCAGCGGCAGCATCTCGCGGATCTTTTCGCGGTCCGTGAGGGGTACAGCCTTCTCTTCGCTGCTCACACCCTCCGCTGTGGTTTCGGCGCCGGGGATCTTGGCGGCGCGCCCTGCCATGGCGAGGCCCGCGGCGAGGAGCCCGAAAGGAATCAGGGGCATCCCCGGCAGGAAGCCAACGACGCCCAGGATGCCTGAGGTCGCGAAGAGCGCAGCGCGGTTCTTACCGAGCTGCTCCACGAGGACGGGGCCTAGAGCCGAAGACGAGGCCGAACGCGTGACGACGACGCCTGCGGCTGTGGAGACGAGGAGCGCAGGGATCTGCGAGGCGAGGCCGTCGCCAACGGTCAGCACCGTGTAGGTGGAGGCGGCGTCCGCAGCGGTCATTCCGTGCTGCACGACGCCAACGACGAATCCGACGGTGACGTTGACGCCCGTCATCAAAAGGCCAGCGATGGCGTCGCCGCGGACGAACTTGCTCGCACCGTCCATGGCACCAAAGAAGTCCGCTTCACGTTCGACTTCTTGGCGGCGCGCTTTGGCCTGCGCGTGCGTGAACGTGCCGTTGGCCAGGTCCGCGTCGATGGACATCTGCTTGCCGGGCAACGCGTCGAGGGTGAATCGCGCGCTGACTTCGGCGACGCGGCCGGCGCCCTTTGTGATGACGACGAAGTTGATGATGACGAGCAGCAAGAAGATGGCTGCGCCCACGACGGCGTTGCCACCCACGACGAACTCGCCAAAGGCGTTCACGATCCGACCCGCGGCGTGTGTACCGTCGGCGCCGTGGAGCAGGATCAAGCGCGTGGACGCGACGTTGAGGGCGAGGCGAAGCAGCGTCGTAAAGAGCAGGAGGGTCGGAAGCGCGCTGAGGTCGAGGGGCTTCTCGAGATTGATCGAGACCAGAAGCAACGCCACGGAGATCGCGATGGAGGACGCGAGCAGGAGATCGAGGGCCGCCGGTGGGAGCGGCACGATCATGAGCAGCACGATGCCCACGAGGAGGAACGGAACGATGGTCGCGGCGCGACTTGCTCGACTCATTGGCTAACCCCCGCGTTGCTTCGTCCGAGCCCAAGGACATGGGCGATGATGGCAGCGGCGGGACCAAAGAGATCCGCGGGCAAGACCTCGCCGACTTTCGCGTCCTTGTACATGGCGCGCGCGAAGGGCTTGTTCTCGACGATGGGCACGCCGTGCTTTCGTGCTTCGCGACGCATGTTCAGCGCCGCTTCGTCCTTGGCCTTCGCGAGCACCATGGGCGCGGCGTCCTTCGTAGGGTCATAGCGAATGGCCACGGCCAAGTGGGTGGGGTTGGTCACGAGGACCGTCGCCTCGGCGACGTTGCCGCCGAGGGCCATGAGCTCACGCATGAGCTGGCGTTGGCGTCGCTTGATGAGCGGGTCGCCTTGGTCCTGCTTCATCTCGTCTCGAATATCGCGGCGCGACATCTTGGCGTCCTCTTCGAACTTGCGCTTCGCCATGAAGTAGTCGAAGCCCGCCACGCAGAGAAACGCGACGATGCCCCACTTGGCGATGCGGCCAGCGACACCCAGCGTGGCGCCGGCGGAGGCCTCGACGCTGGATGCGCCTAGGCCGATGAAGAGCGAGAGATCGCCTTGGACCACCTGGAAGACGATGAGACCCACGGCGCCAAGCTTCGCCACCTGCTTCACGATCTCGACGGCGGACTCTTTGCCCGGGAGCATCTTCTTCATGTTCGCCATCGGCGCGAAGCGTTCGCCCTTTGGCGCCAGGTCTTTGAACGAGAAGTAGAAGCGCGACTGGGCCAGCCCGATCACGATGGCGCCAACCATCGCGGCGAGGATGACGGGAAACGCGGCGTCCATAAACGTGCTCGTCACAACCCCGATGAACTCCAGGGGACGGTCTGCGCCACGCAGGCGAAAGGCCCGCCGAGCGACCGATGCGACTTTTGCGCTCGAGTCGCCGATGGTGAGGGCCAGGGCTAGGCTCGCTGAAAACAGAACCGCCGCGGATACGAGGTCCTCGGACTTGATGAGCTTTCCGTCGTCGCGAAGTTGCTCCTTTTTCTTGGGAGTCGCGTCCTCGGTCTGCTGGGTTTTGTCCTGTTCGCTCATGGCGCGCCTCGAAACACCGTGGCGAGGAGGCTCGGCAGGCTTCGAATCTCAGCGGCGATGGCCGGCGCCAAACTCGGCGTCGCCATGTAGAGCAAGAGCAAGCCCGAGCTCACGGCGACGGCGAAGGTCAGCTGGAAGATCTGCACGCGCGGCGCGGCGCGGCTTGTGAGCGCCATACCGAGCTGAACGATGAACATTGTAGCGACCACGGGAGCAGACATACGCAAGCCGTGTGCCACCACGTTTCCGCCGATATTCACGATGCCGCCCAGCTCCAGCGCGCCAAAGACATGTCCGGGCGGGGCCGTGTGAATCGTCGCCGTGAGCGCATCGAGGACGATGTGATGGCCATGCATCGCGAGGAAAAATGCGATGCCGAGCGTGCCCATAGCCCGCGCGACTGGGGTCATGCTCTCGCCGAAAGCAGGGTCGAGGGACTGGGCGAAGGCGAGGCCCGACGAGAAGCCGACGGCGGTGCCCGCCACGCTGATCGCCGCGAGTATGACGCGCACCGTCACCCCGATGACGGCGCCGACGAGGACTTCGCCTCCGGCTGCCCGCAGGAGCACGATGGGATGCTCTCCGATGTCGGCGGCGGGGGTCCCAATGAGCGGCGTCGCGAGGGCAAAACCGATCATGAAGGCGAGGGCTGCGCGCACTTTGGTCGGCGCGAGGTCGCCAAAGGGAGCTGGCATCGCGCTGAGGGCCACACCCACGCGCAGGCTGATGAGCATCACCAACGGGATGATGGGCTCGAGCCATTCCAGGGCAGTGGTGAGGCTGCCCATCAGCTAACGCGGCGTGATGTCAGCGATGGCGCGAATGGCCCGCGTCGTGAAGTCAGCGGCGGTCTCGAGGGTAAAGGCGCCACCGAGGCTCAGCGCGACGATGACGGCGAGCGCCTTGGGACCAAACGCCACGGACTGGTCGTTGATCTGCGTCGCGGCCTGAAGCACAGCGATGATGAGACCGACGATGACGACGGTGAGCACCGCCGGAGACGCTGCGAGAACCGCCGTATAGAGCATGTCGCGAAACCATTGGAGAGCGGCGGCGGTTGTCATGCGGACCCCGAGAATGAAGCGACAAGGGACTGAGTCAGGAGCGCCCAGCCGTCCACAACGACGAAGAGCAGGAGCTTCATCGGCGTCGAGACCATCGTCGGCGGCAGCATCACCATGCCCATGGCGGTGAGGATGGCGGCGACGATGAGGTCGATGAGCACGAAGGGCAGAAAGAGCAAGAAGCCCATCTCAAAGCCCGTGCGCAGTTCGCTGATGAGGAACGCCGGAACCAAAAGGGTCAGGGGGACATCCGCTTCGCTCTGTGGCAGCGGCGTGGACGTCATGTCGAAGAACTGGCGGAGATCAGCTTCGCGGGTTTGGCCAATGAGAAAGGTACGGATGATGTCGTGGCTCCGGGTGAACATCATCTCTTCGTCGATGGTCTCGGCCACGTAGGGGGAAAACGCCTGCTCATCGATTTCCTTCGCGACGGGTGTCATCACGACGGCGGTGAGGAGGAGTGAGAGCGCCAGAATCACCTGCATCGGCGGCACGTTCTGAGTCCCGATGGCCTGCCGGACGAAGGAGAGCACGACGACGATTCGGGTGAACGAGGTCATGGAGATGAGAATCGCCGGCGCGACGGCAAGAATCGTGAGCAAACCCAGAATCTTGAGGGTGCCAACGACCTGTTCAGGTCCCTCGCTGTCGCCACCGATGCTGATGTCGATGCTGGGCTGCGCTTCGGCAAGCTCCGGCATCGCAACCACGGCGGCGAAGACTGCGCCTCCAAGACAAGCGCGTACGAGGGAAAGGTGTTTCATGGTGGTTTCGTTCAGCTCAGCCGACGACGAAGTTCAAGGAGGCCCGCGACCGCTGAGGTGGGGCTTGGGCTTGCGGACGCTGGCGTGGAGGTGGTGTCGGTGCGTCGGCTCGCGAGGTCCAGGAGTCGTGCCCCGAAGCGCTCGTCGCTGGAGACCTTGCTCGCCGTCGGCATCACGAAGGAAACCGGCGGCGGCGTGTCGTTGTTCGCCGTCGGTGCTGTGGAGGGGCGCGGCCCAGAGAGGCGAATCATCTCTTCCGGCGAGTCCTGACTGACGGAGGTGATGAGCTGTGTCTGCGTGCCGTTGACGCTGAGAAGGTGCTCTTCACCAAGCGCTCTGACGACGATGAGCTGATGACGCGGACCAATGCGCTTGGTCGAGACGACGTCGATGTCTGGGACGACGCTGATACCTTTGCGGCGACTGACCACCAAGCGAACGACGAGGAGGAGACCACCGAGGAGCGCCGTGATGAGGAGAAGGATACCCACGGGTGAGCCCCGTGACTCCTCTTGGCCCTCGAGGATTCCCCCTGCGAGGGCGCCTTCGGTCTCCGTCGCGAGCAGAAGCGGCTGCGCGTGGACAGCTTCCTCTTCCGCCTCATTTTCCGTGCCCGCTTCGGCCTCCGCGGCCTCTCCCAAGCCCGCCACAAGAGCGGCGGTTTCCTCTGCGAGCTCGGCGTTTCCCGCTGGCACGTTCATCTCCGGCGGGCGCTGAGGAAGAGCTCCGCGCCTGAAGCGGACAGCGCTGCCGCCGTCAAAGGGCACGACGGTGATATCGTCGGTGCTGAGCTCGCGGCGGTCGCCCAGACGAATGTGAACAACGGCGGAATCACCGGCGCCGGCGCGGATGCGAACGTCGCGAAACGCGAGGCCATCACCGGGCTGCGTCAGTCGCTCGTGGTCTACGCCGCTGAACCACAGTTTCACCTCACCGCGGCTGATACGAAGACTGGGCTCCGGGAGCTCACTCGGCGAGAGGAGAAGGACCCACGCGTAGTCAGCGTCGACCTGGATTTGCGTACCGGTCAGGGGAACCTCCGCCAACGCCGTACTGGAGACCAATACCGTCAGCGCCAAGGCGCTCAGGGACATCATTCGTTGCATGTTCATTCGTCTCCTCCGAGTCGGCGCACACGCTCTGCAGGCGAGACGATGTCTGTGACGCGGACGCCGTAGCGTTCGCCCACAACCACCGCTTCGCCTTCGGCGATGAGCGTTTGGTTTGCGTAGATAGAAAGCGGCGCGCCGGCCTGAAGATCAAGAGTGAGGACCGTGCCTGCGCCGACCTGCATCAGCTCGCGGATCTTCACGCGCTTGCGCCCGAGCTCCACGTGGATGGTGAGCGGGATCTCCATGACTCGGTCGAGTCCATTGTCCGCTGCCGCGTCGGACGGGTAGTCGCTGAAGAGCGACCCGGCGACTTCAGGCGAAGGGCCGCGGAAGCCGTCGTAGTCCTGGTCGCTTTGATCGCCCCCTTGCTCGCGCTGTGGCGCAGGCGGGGACACGGAGTTGCTGACGGGAGCAGGGATGCTCGGGTCCTGACTTTGGTCTCTTCCATCTTCCATAGACACCTCAACGACTCGTGATCTCCACGGCAAGGTTGCCGTGGTTTGTTATTGGTTTTCCGCGCAGCACCGTGACGCCGGACACAAGCAAGCGACATGGCTGGCCAGGGACTCCGTCCAAACGAAGGACGTCTCCCACGGCAAGGTCGAGGACGGCGCGTACCGTCGACATCGCCTCACCCAAGACAGCGACGAGCTCGACATCGGCGACATCGACGCGGCGCCGAATACGGCGCTGTTCGGCTTTCGTCAGACCTTCCGACGGGTCCTCGCCCTTGGTATTGAACGCGATGCTGACGGCGTTGCTCGCGAAAACAAGCAAGACCTCGTCCGCCGGCGCAACACCCGGGTTGACGGCGACGGCGATACGAAGGACCGGCTCGTGCGACTCGAGCTTCGGCAGCTCCATCACGTCGGAGTGGAGCCCAAGGATGCGAATCACGTCAGGCGCGCCGCAGAGATCGTCACTGATGCCGGCGATGAGTTCGGCGACGATGGGGGCGAGAACACGTTTCTCAACCGCCGTCAGGCCTTCACGAGTGGGCGAAGGCGTGTCGTCTCCCATCACCAAGGGCGCGCCGAGCTGTCGGTCGAGAATGAACGCCACGAGATGGGGGCCGAGCGTCAGGAAGCCGAAGCTCTCGCCGATGCGCAGGTGGGCAACTGCACACCCGGGTCGTACGCCGCCGATGGCAACGGAGTAGGGATTGATCTCAGCGGGAGCCGCTTCCGTTGCGGCGGGGGTGCCGGCGTGTCGAAGCAAGAGCCGACGGGCCAAGCGAGCGAGCTCTTCTCCAGCGCGGTCCGCACCGGGGAGCGCTGCGCGAATGCGGCGTTCAGGCGAAGTGAGGTCGACGATCTCGGCGTTCTCGCTCCCGCCGCCTTCTTGCATGGCGGCAAGGAGGGCGTCGGTCTCTTCACTGGATAGGAGGGGGTCGCTCATGGAGTACTCCGCGCCCTACTGGACGACGAACTCCGTGTAGAAGACTCGTCGAACGGATTCACCGCCGATGACTTCGTTGATCAGGACCACGATCTCTTCGGCGATTTCGTCTTTGGCCCCAGCGGTGCGCGTGCGCTCTGGGTCGAGCTCACTGAAGAAAATAACCATACGGTTCTGAATCGGAATCAGCGCACCTTCGATGGCCTCGGAGTCGTCGTCCTCCCTCGCCTCCATTTGCAGTGAGACGCGCATGAAGCGACCCCAGCGCTCGCCGCTCAAGTTGACGATGAGCGTCGGCAGCTCGACGAGAGCGCCGTAGGTCTCAGGCTCCTCCTCCTCCTCTTCTTCCTGAGCCGCGGCGCTGCCGTTGTCCGAGAAGAGCACGAGGTAGGCGCCGATGCCGCCCAAGCCCAGCAGGTTGCACAGGATGAGGATGAGGATGAGCTTGCTGTTGCTGCTACCCGGCAACTCAGGCTTCACATCATCGGGGGTTTCTTCGTCTGCCATGGACCCAGACAAAGCACCCTCTATGCCAACACTACGGATGTGAGAAATCCGGTGTGTTCGCCCATTCTCTTCGCGCTTCTTCTACGGGGAAGTGACAGCGTTCTGACAGATCCGCCTTGGTATTGACGCTCACAGGGTCAGCGCGATGGACGCGACGAGAACACGTCAGCTCCCTGGCGCCGGCGTCAACACAGTGGCGTGATCTTGCGCTCAGGCTCCATAGAGAGAGGGCCGAAGGTACGGATCAACCTTGGAACACTGCCCGCAGAACCTTGGCACCTCCATTGCATCTGGCATTGGCCATGAGCGGAATATTCGACCCCCTGAGCCACGGACATCGCGCCCTCAACTACCATATGGAGCGGCACAATGTTCTGGCGTCCAATGTCGCGAATATCGACACGCCGGGGTTCAACCCCTCGGAGCTGGTCCGCGAGGTCGACTCCCCAACGCAGACGGGTGCGCCGGCGGCGACGCATCGTTCACACATCGGAGCCAGCCGCGAACCCGGGGAGCAAACGTCCGAACGCTTCGAGCAGGTCGTCCGCGCCGGCAACGACGGTAACTCCGTCAGCCTTGAGCGAGAGATGGCGAAGGTCTCCGCCAACGACCTTCGCTTCGAGGCGATTGGCAAGATGGTTCGCGCACAACTCGGCGCCCTTCGATACGCCGCGAGCGACGCCAATGGATAAGACGACCCGCACACGACATGAGGAGCTCAGCCCATGAATGTCTTTAGCGCCATGGAAATCGCCGGGTCGGGCCTCTACGCCCAGCGCACCCGCATGAACGTTCTCGCGTCGAACCTCGCGAACGCCCGCACCACGCAGACCGCAGAGGGCGGCCCATACCGTCGCCTCGACCCCGTCTTCCGCGCCGTCCCCGTCGCCGACCGCTTTCAAGGCCTCGACAACGACCGCAGCGCGTACCTCGTCGAGGTGCAGGAGATTCGCGCCGATGAGAGCGACCCCCAGCGCCTCTACGACCCCAACCACCCCGACGCTGACGAAGCCGGCTACGTCGAGATGCCCAACGTCAACGTGGTCGAAGAGATGGTGAACATGATCACCGCGGCTCGTGCCTACGAGTCCGGCGTCACCTTGATGAAATCCCTCAAGGGCATGGCCCAGAGCGCACTGAGCATCGGCGCATGACCAATCCTATTCAAGGCGGGCCTCGGCCTCTTGAGCTCGCGAGAGAGCTGGCTCAGAACACGCGCAGCGAGGTCGCTCGTCCATCGAGCGAAGGACTTTCGCTCCCTTCGGTTCAAGCGCCGGAAGAAACCGGGAGCACGTTTGGCGACCTCCTCGCCGAGTTCGCTCAGGACGTCAACTCGGCGCAGAACACCGCCGAGACCGCGAGCACCGACTTCGCGGAAGGTCGCAGCGACGACATCCACGGCACGATGATCAAGATTCAGGAAGCCGACGTGAAGCTCAGGCTCCTCGGCAACGTGCGTAACCGGGCGCTCGAGGCGTACCGCGAGATCATGCGGATGGGTTCTTGAGGTAAGCGATGGCCGACGAAGAAGCACCACCTGAGACCGCTGACTGGAAGGCGCAGCTCCAGTATTGGAAGGAGCGCGCGCTTTCGGCCTCCCCCATGGCGAAGGTCATCGGGCTGACGCTCGCCGGCGTCGCCATCGCCGGCGTGATGCTCTTCGGCGCGGGCGGCAGCACGGACTACGAGACGCTCTACTCCAGTCTTAGCGCCGACGACTCTTCACGCATCATCGAACGTCTTGGGCGCATGGGGATCCCCTTCGAGGTCGAAGAGAACACGATCCTTGTTGCGGGAAACCAAGTGCACGACGCCCGCATGACACTCGCGAGCGAAGGCTTGCCGAGTGGTGGAGGTCAAGGCTTTGAGCTCTTCGACGAGCAGCGTTTTGGCGAGAGCGAGTTCACCGAGCAGGTCCAATACCACCGCGCTCTCGAAGGCGAGCTCTCTCGAACCATCGGACACCTCGCCGGCGTCGAACGTGCCCGCGTTCATCTCGTTCTTCCGGAGCGTTCGCTCTTCGTGGAGCGCGACGGCAACGCGAGCGCGAGCATCGTTCTTCACCTCGCGCCGGGGTGGCGCGTCAGCGAAGCGCAGTCCGCCGGCATCATCCACCTCGTCGCCTCGAGCGTTCGTGGCCTTGACCCCGACAGCGTCACCCTCGTCGACGGCGAAGGCCGTCCCGTCGGCGAGGGCGGAGAAGACGAGTTTTCAGACTCCATCGCCTACCGGCAGCGCCTCGAGCGTGACCGCGAGCGCTCCCTGCAGAGCCTTCTCGACTCAACGCTCGGCACGGGCATCGCGCGCGTCGAGGTCTCGGCGGAAGTTAGTTTTCGTCGCGAAGAGCGGACCGAGGAACGTTACCTCCCTGAAGAGTCGGTAGCGCGCAGCTTTCAGATCGAGGAAGAGCGCGACGCCACCGACGCTCAAACCGCCGAAGGCATCCCTGGTGCGGCGTCCAACCTCCCCGGCGGCGAACCCAACGAGGCCGGCACGGAGACCGCGGGTCTTCGTCGTCGAAGTGAGACGCGGAACTTCGAGGTCAGCAAGACCGTGCGCCACGCCGTCGAACCCGTCGGCCAGCTGGTTCGCCAGAGCATCGCCGTCGTCGTGGATGGCACGTGGGAGGGCGAGACCTTTACGCCACGAAGCGACGAAGAGATCGCACGAATCACGGAGATCGCGCAGAGCGCAGCCGGCATCAACGCTGAACGCGGCGACTCGCTCACCGTCACCTGCGTTCCTTTCTCGCGTACAGAAACGGGACCCACGGACCCCTTAGAGGCCATTCGCCCCTACGAGCCCTACTTCCCGTACCTTGGCTGGCTCCTCGGACTCCTCTGCATTCCCGTCGCTCTCTTCTTCATTCGCCGATGGATTCGCGCCATGCGTGAGGCCAAGAAGGAAGAAGCCAAAGCCAAGATGGCAAAGAGTGACCCCGACTCACTTCAGCTCCTCGACCCGAAGGAGATCACGCCCGGGAGCGTTCGCGAGATGCTCCTTGGCAGCGGCGACGAGAGCGAGGCACTCCTCGCCAGCGAAGTCCAGAGCATCGCCGCGGAGCTCGCGGCGGAAGACCCTCTCCGTGCAGCGCGCATCATTCGTGCATGGATCAATGCGGACGCCGCCGCAGACAAGAACGATAAAAAGAAAGAAGGGGCCGCAGCATGACTGAGCTTTCAAAACGCGCGAACTCGCTTCTCGGCGAACCGAACCTCGAAAAGTACAGCGGCGCCGACCGCGCGTTTCTCTTCCTGGTGAGCATCGACGAAAGCGTCGCCACCAAAATCATCGGACACCTGCGAAACGAAGACGTGGAGCTGCTGCGAAGCGCCAGCACAACGCTGGAAGAGGTCGCTCCCTCAACACTTATCGGCGTCTATCGCGAGTTCATTCGAGAGATCAAAGATGGCGTCCCAACCAGCCTTGAGGGAAGCGGAGCGTATCTCCGGCGCCTCACGGGCAAGGCTTTCGGCGAGGGAACCGCTGCGCAGATTTGGGAAGGTCAGCGCGAGGTCGTCGGCCCCGTCGCAGAGCTCTCCTCCCTCGACGTCGCCACGGTGCTCCCCCTCCTTGAGCGTGAACACCCCCAGACCTTGGCCGTCATCTTCTCGCTCATGGACCCGGCACGCGCCGGCGACCTCATCGGACACTTCGACTCCACCACGCAGTCCGAGGTGGTTCGCCGCATCGCGACACTCAAGAAAGTGCCGGACTCTGTGGTCCGCCAGATCGAGGAACAGTTCGCCGCCGAGCTCGCCACTCTCGGTGACATTCGTCACATCGAAGTCGACGGTATCGAAGCTGCCGCCGCCCTTCTCAGGCGACTCGATAGCGAGAAGAGCGAAGAGCTCATCGATGAACTATCCCTCGTCGACCAAGCCGCCGCGGAGCGCGTACGTCGTGCGATGTTCACGTTCGAGAACCTCCTTCGCGTCGACACCCGCGGTATGCAGCAGCTGCTCAAGGAAGTCGCGACGGATCAGTTGGTTCTTTCGCTGAAGACAGCCAGCGACGACATGAAGGAGAAGATCTTCGCCAGCGTCTCCTCACGTGCCGCGGCGACCATTGCCGACGAGCTCGACCTCCTCGGCCCCGTCAAGCTCTCCGACGTCGAAGAGGCACAACAGGCCATCGTCGCCGTAGCCATGCAGCTCGAGAAGGACGGACGACTTCAGATCGCGCGCGATGGAGGAGGAGACCTTGTCTAGGGATTCCGCCACAGACAGCACGGTCCGCCTCCACGTCTTTCCAGAGCACCGCGTGCAATCACGGGAGCTCCCGGAGTGGATGCAGCAGTCCCGCAAGACAGTCGCCCCGGTGCGTTTTGGAGCGCGTCCGGAAGACGCCCGCGGTTCCCAGCCGGAGCCTCGGGTCGCGCAGGGTGCCAACGCACGCGTCGACCCACTCGCGGCGGCGCGTACTGCCCTCGATGAAGCTCGCGCCGCGGTCAAAGCAGACCAGGAGGCACTTGAGGCCACTCGCGCGGAGCTCGAGAACGAACGGACGGCGCTCGCCGAGGCCGCCGTGGAGATCAGCGCTGCGCACGCGAGCGCTCTCGAAGCAAACACGGATCAGCTCGCGGAGATCGCCTTGGCGGTGATACGTACGATCATCACAGATGCCTTTAGCGAGGCACCAGAGCGCGCTAGCGCCTTGGCCCACGCTGCACTTAAGCCCGATTCGGAAGCGGCCTTGCGAGTCGGCGCTGCTCTTCACATCGCCCTCCTCGAATCTGGCGAAGCGTCCAATGCCGTCCTCGACGCATCCCTCGCACCTTATGGCTGTATCGCCGAGTCCGCATCGCGCCGAGTGATCGCCGGTCTTGAAGACCGCTTGGACGAGGTGCTCCGCGCCCTGAAGGAGGCCACGTGAACCTCGCTTCTCTCGCCGCCGCCGCCGCCGGACCCATCATCGAAGGGCGACTCGTCGAAGCCCTCGGCCTCGTCCTCGAAGCCGAGGGATGCGACGCCGCCGTCGGCGATCGATTCGAGGTCGTACAGGGTGACGAGCGCGTCCTCGCCGAAGTGGTCGGCATGCGCGGCACCCGAACTCTGCTCATGCCCCTGGGCAGCACCACGGGCCTGCGCATTGGCTCCGCCCTGCGACGTCGCAGCGAAGGATCTTCCATCGGCGTCGGCAACGCGCTCCTTGGGCGAGTGCTCGACGGCCTTGGCCGCCCCCTCGATGGGAAGCCTGCTCCCGCGACGGATGCGCGCTGGCCGCTTCAATGTGCCCCAAGTCACCCGCTCCTTCGTCGGCCCGTGGACCAGCCTCTCGGCACCGGCATTCCCGCGATGGACGCCCTTCTAACACTCGGCGTGGGCCAACGAATTGGCATCTTCGCCGGCGGTGGCGTCGGCAAGAGCACGCTCCTCGCGAGCATGGTTGAACGCGCCGCCTGCGATGTCTGCGTCGTCGCGCTCATCGGTGAACGAGGCCGCGAAGTCGAGGAGTGGGTCCACCGCACCCTCGGTGAAGAAGGCCTGGCACGCAGCGTTGTGGTTGCTGCGACAAGTGCAGATCCGCCCCTCGTCCGAGCTCGCGGCGCCCTCCACGCGACGGCCATCGCCGAGAGCTTTCGCGCCCAAGGGAAGAAGGTCCTCCTCGTCATGGACAGCGTCACTCGATTTGCGATGGCGCTCCGCGAGGTTGGCCTCGCGCGCGGTGAAGCGCCCGCCACGAAGGGCTACCCGCCCAGCGTATTCGCCGCCCTCCCCGCGCTCATGGAACGCGCCGGCACGTGCGACGGGCCAGGCTCCATCACCGGCGTCTACACCGTCCTCGTCGAAGGCGATGATCTCGGCGACCCCATCGCCGACGCGGCGCGCGCCATTCTTGACGGGCACATCGTCCTCGATCGCGACCTTGCGGAACGCGGCTGGTACCCCGCGATCAATGTGGGCCAATCCATCTCCCGCGTCATGACATCCGTCGTCTCGCCGGAGCACGCACAGCTCGCGCGAGACGCTCGTGGCGTCCTCGCCGCCGCCGCTGAAGCGGAAGACCTACGATCTCTCGGCGCTTACACCGAAGGCTCGAATCCTCGCTTCGACCGCGCCGTCGCTCGGATGCCAGCCCTCAGCACGCTCCTTCGCGCAAACCCTGGCTCCGTTCCAAACGTTCTCACGTCCCTTAAGAAGGCCCTGTCGTGAAGTCCCGACAAGCAAAACGCATTCGCGCCATGCGGGAGCGCCTGGAGAAGGTCGCCGGGGGTCGTGTGGCCGAAGCCAATGGCCGCGTCCAAGTCATCGATGAACAAAAGAGCGCCCTCGAGGTCGAGATGCACGACCTCCAGCAGCGCACTCACTCCTCCACGGAGACAAGCGGCGAACAACTCTTCACCGCTGCGTCGACGCTGGAGAAGGCGAGACGCAGAGTTCGTGAACTGAGCGAAAAGCGCAACGAAGCGGTCAACTCGCTGCTCTCTCTCGAGTCCGAGCTTCACGATGCGCGTCGCGCGACGGAGATGGCGGACCGCCTCTGCCTTAGCCTACGCGCCGTCGACGACGCCAGACGTGAAAAACTAGAACGCGAGCTCAGCGACGACGCCGGGGGCCGAATCGCGATGCTCGAACGACGAGCGCGAGGAGAAAACAAATGAAGCCGACTCTCTCTTTGGGCACCCTGCCCTCGGATCCGCCCCGCGAGCGTGAGGCCTCCGAAGTCTCCACCGCGGACGCCGCCGCGTTCTTGGCGACTCTGGCGTCGGCGATTCATGCGGTGACGCAGCCGCTCTCGGCCCTGAACGGTGGTGACCCCCTCGACGGAGCGCTCGTGGACAGCGCCGGTGCCGAAGGCGTCTTCGAGGCGGAGCTCACGGAGATCGCTGAACCGGCTGAACCGGCTGGCGAGACCCTCTCACGCGGTCTTATCACAGGGGTCGATGACAACAGCGTCATCGCGACGGTCCCAGCCAGGAACATGCCGGCCCTGAGCGCGGCCGCGAACGCGCCCATCCCTGTTCTGATTCCGCAGACCCCCGGTCCCAACGACGTCGCTCTCAACGTCGCTCTCGATGTCGCGAAGCTGGCCTCCACTCAGCTGTCAGACGCCGGCGCCCAGACCTTCGATGGGTCAAGGAACCTCGTCGACGAGAACACCGCGCCAGCGTTACTCCGGCCAATTCGCACCGCGCAGCTCCCGGCGGCGGCTTCAACTCCCGCGGTCGAACAAAGCGGCACGGCGGTCACGGCATCCGCGGACCCGCGAGGGAGCGAGGGAGGCACGCTTTCAGCGAAACTCTCTCCGCCGCTTGTCCACCAGAGCACCGCCTTCGAAGGCGCCCAAGCAGAGAGCAGCGCGCCCGAAAACGTCGCGTCCAAGAACGTCGCGTCGGGAAATACTAGCGCCGCGAAGAACGGACCCAACACTCCAGTCGCCGCGCCGACCACGAACGGCAGCCCTGTCGCCGCGCCGACCACGCCCGAAATCGCCGTCGCCGTGCAGGCCTCGTCGGACAACTCCGAGGTCGTAAAGAACACGTCCGAAAACTCCGTCGCCGCAAAGAACACGTCCGAAAACTCCGGGGTCGCAAAGAACACGTCGGAAAACCTCGCGTCCGATAACACCCCGCGGACGAGGGCCATGTCCGCTCACAGCTCGGCGCTCCCGAACAACATGCGTCTGGAGAAGGCGCCCGTGGACGGCGCCGATATCGCGCCGATATCGCCCAGACAAGATCCCGGCGCACCGCTCGTTCTAAAGGTGCAAGACGCCCTCACGGCCCCTCCGATGTCTCATGTCGCCGCTGAGAACACGTCGAAGCAGAACACGCGGCAGACGAACAGCGCCGAGGGCGCACCGACTCTCGGCGAAGCGCCGCAAGACAGCCACGCGCCGGTCCAAATGGATCTGCGGCACACGGGTCGTCGTCCACACGCCGACGCGGCCGTCAGCGCGGACACGAGCTCGTATCAGACCGGCGAGCAGCCCCCAGCGCCGGACGGCGTCGAACTTGCCGCCCCAAACCCCGAACCCAGCGGCATCGATGGCAGCCTCGCAGACGTTCACACCGGGCCCGTGAGCCTAGAGGCCACCGCGACGAGCTCGCTGGCCAGCGACGCCGAAGCGCGACCATCGTCCTCAAGCCGCCTCTTGGAACACCTTCGCGAGTCGTTCCCCGCCGCCGAAGTCCGCATCTCCGAGGGCCGCGCCGGCGAGACCCTCGTGTCCATGAACCACCCCGACTTCGGCGCCGTTGAGCTCAATCTCCAGATCACCAGCAGCGGCATCGACATCGCGGCCCGCGTCGACGGTGCCATCGCAGCGAGCCTGCTTCGTCGAAGCGAGACGTCGCTGCGCCAAACAATTCACCGCCGGGGACTTTCCTTGGGACGGCTTCGCATAGAGCGAAACCAAAAACACCCCTCGCGGCGCTCAGAGCGCGGCATCGATTTGGAGGCATAAGACATGATCATCAACCCAAACGCCCTCGCGGGGCCCCAAGCCAGTGTGCGTCGCGAGCAAGCTCAAGAACAAGGTTCGCTTGGACGCGACGACTTTATGAAGCTCCTCGTCACCCAGCTGCAAAACCAAGATCCGCTGGACCCCATGAAGTCCGAGCAGATGATCTCGCAGCTGAGTGAACTAACGAGCGTCGAGGAGCTCGTCGCCATCGAAGGCCGCATGCAGGCCCTCGAAGTCGGCATGGGAAGCCTTGCCAACACGCAGGTCATTTCCCTCGTCGGCAAGACCATCGTCGCCGACAGCTCATCGCTTCGCCTCGACGGTGACGGTCCAGTCGAGTCCAGCCTCACCCTCGATGCGCCGGCGGAGAACGTCAGCGTCGAGTTGCGAAACGCCGCGGGCGACATTGTGCGGACGCTCGAGCTCGGGTCCGGTGTGGCAGGCCCCATGAACTTCACCTGGGATGGTCTAGACGACGACGGCAACGAGCTGCCGCAGGGACGCTACGAGGTGCAGGTCTCGGCGACGAACGCAGATGGACAACCCGTCGGCGTCGACACCGAAATGCGCGGGGTGGTCGAGTCCGTTGGATACGACGACGGCTATCCAGAGCTGGTTGTAAACGGACGACGAATTCTCCTAGGCGATGTCCGCGCCGTCGAAAACTAAAGTTCCAACCCAAACCACCGAAGGAAATATCATGAGCATCATGCGATCAATGAACACAGGCGCCGCTGGACTCCGTGCCCACGGCGAAGCGATGGGCACCACAAGTGACAACATCGCCAACACCAACACCGTTGGCTTTAAGCGACAGCGCGCCATCTTCCAGGACGTCCTCGGACGCTCCATTGGCGGAGGCGCACAACCCTCCGCCGGTGCCGGAAGCCGCGTAGGACACATCCAGCAGATGTGGTCCCAAGGTGCGCTTCTCACCACGGACGCTCCGACGGACCTTGCGCTCTCCGGCGAAGGCTTCTTCGTTGTCGACGGAAACACCGGCGGCGCCGACGGACGCTTCTTCACCCGCGCAGGCCAGTTCGTCATCAACAACGAAGGCATGCTGGCAAACCCCGACGGCTTGCGGCTCCAGGGCTACACCGCCGGCGCTGACGGCACCATGGGTGGCGACCTCGGCGACCTAACGGTCTCCGGCCAGACGCTGCCAGCGAACCCCACCGCATCCATCGAGCTCGCGGTCCAGCTCGATTCCGAAGCCGAAGTCCTCGCGGTCCCCTTCGACCCAACCGACCCCTCGGGCACCAGCAACTTCTCCACGTCCATGACCACGTACGACTCCTTGGGCAACGCGCACGAGACGAGCGTCTACTACGCAAAGACCGGGCCACAGACCTGGGACTGGCACGCAATGGTCGATGGCGAAGAGGTCGTCGGCGGCGTCCCCGGTGTGCCCTCCGAAGGCGCCAACGGCACCATCACATTCGACGCCACCGGTGCCCTCGCCACCGAGACCCCGGGCGCATCCTCCTGGGACTTTGTTGACGCGGTAGCGGGCCAGGCCATCGACTTCGACTTCGGCGAATCCATCGCTGAAGGCGGCACCGGCCTGACGGGCAGCACCGCGTTCGCTTCCCCCACTACGACCACAGGCCTCTTCCAAGACGGCTACGGCTCCGGAACCGTGGCGGGTATCTCCGTCAGCGGCGACGGAACCGTTGAAGGCGTCTTCAGCAACGGACAGCGGCGTACCATCGCGCAGGTGGCCGTGGCCGACTTCGCGAGCATCGACGGCCTCGAGCGCGGCGGCAACAACTTGTGGGTCGAGTCCCGCGACAGCGGCCAAGCGCTCATCGCTGGTGCAGGAACCGGTGGCCGCGGCAGCGTCGTTTCCGGCGCCCTCGAGCAGAGCAACGTCGACCTCGGCCAAGAGTTCGTCGACCTCATCGGCTTCCAGCGCGGCTTCCAGGCGAACTCGCGCATCATCACCACCGCCGACGAAATGTATGGCGAGCTCATCAACCTGAAGCGATAGGCCGTTCTATTTGAGGGGGCTCTCCGAAAGCCTCCTCAATTGGGAAACGCCCAGCGCGGACGCGCATCTGTTTCAGCTGCATGGGGGCAGATGTAAGCGTGGTCAGCCCAACTACGACGAGAACGTACTTTCGCGGCACGCCGTCGATCGCGTCATCACCACGATGCACCCAAAGTACCCCGATGTTTTTCTCATCAACGCCAACCGCGAGGTGAAGCACACGGAGCACACGTACCCCTCGGGGCTCATCGATGCCGGCGGCATTTACAGCCAGTTCGCGGATGGTGGCACCATCGTCATATCGAACGCTCTACGTCAGCAGCTTGCTACGGCGGGCAAATGCAGATGCCTATCCACGCGCGTGAAGCGCTCGAGTACACACTCTCCCACGAGCGCTTTGACATCAAAGATCTCCCCGGTGAGCTCGACGAAGCCGCACAGGTGGTGCTCATCAAGCGCCTCATTCGTTAGGCGCTTGTGATTCAGCATTAGGCGCTTCACTGGCCTGATCTTTCCTTCGCAGGATTCTGAGCCGTGAGCTGACAGACCGTCCGGTTCGCGGCGGCCCTGAGTGGGCCCAAGGTACCTGCCCAGGCAAGTACGTCGCGTCGACGAACTCAGAACGCTCCTCACTGCATCACAGCAACGCCCAAGCGGAACCCGCAGCGCTACAAACGTAGGCGGCTCAAATCCACGAGCGAATCACCGAACCGTAGGACGACACGAGAAGCACACCGAGGTGCCTGCTTCGCGAAGTCCTGCTTCCGAGCCCAAGGTTTTGGACATGGACGCCGCCGCTCGGGGTGGAGTGTTCGTGTCCAATGCGCCGTTCGTACGAAGGCTTCCTTTTCTGACGCGGGGCCGCTCCGCGACCCAATCGCAGCCGTGACTGTTAGCCTACGGCCTATGCCCGAACCTCTGACCCCTGATCAATTCCATGATCTCAAGAAGAACATGACCACGGCGGTTCGTGGGCTGTTCTTCATTCTGGCCGTTATCCTCGCGCTGGTCCTGGCTCTAGCCACGCCACTGGGAGACGCCATCGATGGTCTCCAGGCGCAGCTGATGGGCGGGTGGTACTCGTCCAAAACGACGATGGTTCTGGTGGCCGGCGGCATGTTCCTGCTCTTGATGCCGCTGAGCTTGCTGGCTGAGCGCGCTGCCGTTCGAAGGCTACGAGACCGGTTGTCGAAGCTCTAACCGGCATGGCTGTTGCTCTCTAGGAACGCGGCATGACTGTTGAATGTGTGCGACACGAGAACGGGATCAATAGGGTGGTCCGCGTACACTCGTTGCTCCCAACGAATGGTTCGACGGCTTCGCCCCAAAGCACCGGCGTCCGCCGCGAAGGTGACCGTCGGGCCCACACCGCCACAGCCCAGCGTCACAAGAGGATACCGTACTCTCGTAGGACTACCTTCAGGTTAAGGCGCAGGCGCAGGAGCACGCACGACGCGGCCGCCGACAAAGCGATACCAAAGCGCGGCTTCCCGCCACTCCTTGCTCCACAGTACGTAGCCATCGTGACCGCCAACCGCGCGATCGCGAGTGCCGGCCACGGCCCCGTGGTCGTCGAGCGTCGGCGCGGTGAGACCTGAGTAGGTCCAGATGGGCGCGGTCTGGCCAAGACGAAATGCCGCCCACTCACGACGTCCATCCGCAGGTGGACGTCGACCTTCGTGCCAGCTCACAACGAGGAGCGACTCTTCGGCGGAGTCCGTCAGAAAGTACTCGTCGATGATTCCCGCGATGGGATGAACCCCGAGGCGGTTGCCGAGGGCACAGTTTCGTTCTTCGTAGACCGCCACGACGCTCGTGGAGCTCGCTTCGTCGTCGGCGGCGACGAGGAACGCGTCTTGGCGGCGGCCGGCGAGGATGATGTTCGTGCGAGCGCGGCGAAAACTTCGGCGTGTCGCTCCCGGCGGCAGGCCACCATCTCGGACGAGAGCGCCCGGCAGCGGCACGCACTCTGCGCCTTCCCGGAGAAGGGAAGAAACGCCCCATCCAGACTGCTGTAGTGAGGTTACGAAGAAGGTCATAGCGCCGTCGCCGTTGTGCGCTGAAGGGCTCCCATCAACATCGCCGTAGAGCGCGACCACAAGCGAGTCGTGGGGGAGCACGATGCGCGTTTCAGAATCTCGGACGGCGCGCGCTCGCACGTTGAGGCGGACGCGAGTCATCATGAGGGCCGGGCGTAACAGACCCGATGGCGCTCCATCGATAAGCTCGGCCTCGCCGGTGATCTCTTCGGCGAGTCGAGACGCCTCAGCGTCACTCGTTTGGGCGTACGCACCCCAGCGCCCCTCGACGCGGGCGAGCTGAACGTTCAAACGGTCCACCAGTGGCAGGCGGGCCCAGCGAATCGCCGCCGTCTCGGGACGCTCCACAGACGAGAGTCGAAACCAAGCGTCTTCGACGACGTCAGACACAGTCTCTGGCGGGTCGTCCACGGGCTCCGCCGACGGCAACGTAGGGGACGTCACGTTTGGTGGAGCGGCGACGCCGGTGCTCGGCGGCGGCGGCGGCTGCGCCGACTGAAGGGCGACAAAAGCGATCAGCGCCACGACGCCCACAACGCCGATGGCGGCCAGCCATTTCGTGGAAGACTGGTGAGCCGGAGCCGCCGAAGCCGCCGAAGCCAGCGGAGCCGCCGAAGCCGCCGGAGCCGCCGGAGCCGCCGAAGCCGCCGGAGCCGCCGGAGCCGCCGGAGCCGCCGAAGCCGCCGAAGCCGCCGAAGCCAACGGAGCCGCCGAAGCCAACGGAGCCGCCGAAGCCAACGGAGCCGCCGGAGCCGCCGGCGCCATCGCGGCCACGACCGGCGCCATCGCAGCCACGACCGGCGCCACCACAGCCACCGCCGGCGCCATCGCCGTGGGCGCAGCGCTGATCGCGTTATGTACGTTTCCCTGCGAATTCAGTGTTGGAAAGTCCGACGCCGACACCCCGGCCAAGGCTCCGCTTGAAACCAGCAGGTCCAGCGCCTCACGCATCGCCCGCGCGCTCGCGAAACGCTGGTCCGGCGCCGTCGCCAGCGCCCGATGAACAAGCTCGCAAAGACCTGTCGGCAAGTCAGTGCGCAACGCGTCCAAACGCTGACCCTCGCCGGCCAAAATCTTCCGGTAGATCGTAAATGGGTCACCGCCGACGTAGGGCGGCTGCCCCGTGAGCGCTTCGTAGAGGATCGCACCAACGCTGAACACGTCCGCGCGGGCGTCGACGTTGCTCGCGGACTCAAACTGTTCCGGCGCCATGTACTGGGGCGTACCCATCATGATGCCTTCTTGCGTCAGCGCCGTGCCCGTCGACTGCTCTTCTTCGCGCGAGATGCCAAAGTCCAAGAGCTTGGGCACCACGCCGTCCGCGTCGCGCACCAAAAACACATTCGCTGGCTTCAGGTCACGGTGCACAATTCCGGCGTCATGGATCGCCGCGAGTCCGCTCAGTACAGGGCGAACGAGTCCGACGAGTTCGCTCAGGCTCGGCGGCGGCGAGCGCCCCATACGTTCACCCAGGGTCTCACCGCTCAAAAGCGGCATGACGAGAAACTGAGCCCCGCCCTCTGTGCCGAAGTCGATGATATCGACGACGTTGCGATGTTCAACCTTCGCAACGAGCTCGGCCTCCCGGCGAAAACGCGCCTCGGCGTTACGCCCAGCGGAGGTCGATGGGGTCCCCGGAGTTCCCTGTACGGTGTGCAAAACCTTGATGGCGACGGCGCGTCCAAGAGCGACCTGCTCTCCGCGCCAGACTTCGCCCATGCCGCCGGCACCGATCAACTCGACCAGCCGATATCGCCCCGACAGCTCGTCGCCCGCCTTCACAAGCGGACCCTACCTGAGGCCTACCCGCCACGTCACCACGCGTTCTTATATTCGAACGCAAAAGTCTCCAAAACGTCGAGCTAGACAGCGATCTTCGGCCGCTCGAGCTTCTTCTTCTTGAGCTTCTCCACAAGCGTCGTCCGGTTCATCCGGAGAATGCTGGCCGCCTGGTTCTTGTTCCAGCCGGTTCGCTCCAGCGCTTGAATGATGAGCTTGTTCTCAAAGTCCTCCACCGCATCACGCAGATCGATTCCGTCCTCGGGAAGCGAGACCGTTCGCACAGGCTTCGTTGTGGAACCGCGTCGTACACGCCGCGGTAGGTCTTCCACGTCGAGTCGACCGTTGCCTCGGAGGACGACCATTCGCTCGACGGCGTTCTGAAGCTGGCGAATATTTCCTGGCCACTCATAGCCGACAAGGACCTCCATCGCCTCGTCCGTCAAACCCGTGATCTCACGGCCGCGGCTACGGTTGAACTTACGGACGAAGGTCTCCACGAGTACGGGGATGTCGCAGCGTCGCTCACGCAACGCAGGAAGCTCGACGGGAATCACCTCCAGCCGGTAAAGAAGGTCTTCGCGGAAGCCGCCTTCTTCGACCATCTCGTCCAGGTCACGGTTCGTGGCGGCAACGATACGAACATCCACCTTGCGGCTCTTGCTCTCGCCGACGGCGTTGACTTCTTTCTCCTGCAACACACGAAGAAGTTTGGATTGCAGCGCCAGCGGCATCTCGCCGATCTCATCGAGGAAGATCGTTCCTTTGTGCGCCGCGACAAAGCGCCCTTCCCGAGAGGCTGTCGCCCCGGTGAAGGCGCCACGGATATGTCCAAAGAGTTCGCTCTCCAGAAGATTCTCAGGGATCGCCGCGCAGTTGACGGTGACGAAGGGTCCCTCGGCGCGTTCGCTCGCGCGATGAACAGCGCGAGCGATGAGCTCTTTGCCGGTGCCACTTTCGCCGGTGATCAAAACGGAGCAGTCCGTGTCTGCGGTTCGCTCAATAATCGAGAACACGCGGAGCAGCGCTTTGTCTTGCCCAAGAATCTCCGGCGCGAACTTCTCACGCCAGTCGGCGATGGGGGTCCGGCCCATACGTCGAATGTCAAAGCTCCCGGAGAGACTTCCTTTTCGCTTCGCCAACGCTCGCGTCAGCGAACGGTCTAGGGCGTCGAGCCCAAAGGGCTTAACCAAAAAGTCAGTCGCTCCGCGCTGCATAGCCGATACGGAGTGGTCGATGGTCCCATCCGCCGTCATGACAACAACCGTCGGGGGCTCCGGGAGAAACTGCGTTTCGTCCAGGAGCTCAAAGCAGTTGCCGTCCGGCAACGTCACATCGCACAAAACCAACTCGAATGATTCATTCTGGAGCAGGCTCTTCGCCTCTCGCGTTCCGGCAGCGCACTCCACCACGAAACGGCCTTTCAGGTGGCGCGTGAGAGCTTTAGCGAAACCTAGGTCGTCTTCGACAATCAGAATGCGGTCCATCGCTTAAACGTGAACGGCATGGTCCCCAGTTCCTTTAGCCCTCAGCGGACCTTTTTTTATTTCGTGGTCTTTTCGGGCATCGCTTCACCTTCAGCTTGGCCTTTTCCACTCATCCGTTCAGTAGTCGAGGCAAAAACCGTCGGGTTCGAGGGTTTTGAGATACGCTTTCTCGATGCATCCCCTTACCGGCATTGTCCTTGGGGGCGGCGGTGCCCGTGGCGCCTACGAAGTGGGAGTGGTCTCGGGGATTGCCCAGATCATCGGCCGAACTCACGACGGCCCCCTCTTCGATATCCTCTGCGGCACCTCCGTCGGCGCCATCAACGCGGCCTACCTCGCTGCCTGCGCCGACACCCATGACCACGAGATCGCCGGGCTTGAAGCCCATTGGCGGGGGCTGGAGCTACGTCGCCACCTCAAGCTCGATCTCGCGGGCATCGCCGGCCTCCGAAACCTGATCACTAAGAAAGCGCCAGAGGGGCGATCGATTCTGGCCATCGGTGCCCTCGAAGAGCTCGTCGGGGACGGAACGCCTTGGCCACGGCTTCGCGCCAACCTCGCGACGGGACGGATTCGCGCCCTCGTCATCGCTGCTCTGGACATCGCGAGTGGAAAAACCACGGTGTTCACCGACCTCGCGCCGGGCGTCGAGTACCCCGCCTCCCGCGATCCACGCCGAAGCGCGGAAGAGACGAACATCACCGCGGACCACGTTCTCGCCTCCGCCGCCATTCCTCTCGTCTTTCCTCCACGACTCATTGGGGATCGCTTCTACGCAGACGGCGGCATCCGCTTTAACACTCCCCTCGCCCCAGCTCTGCGCCTCGGGGCCGAACGCATCATCGTGATCCCGCTTCTCGCAGAGGCCCCCGCCGACGCACCACCGAGTCGCCGCATCGGTCCGCTCTTCTTAATGGGCAAGCTTCTCAACGCCCTCCTCCTCGACCCCATCAGCTACGATCTCAAGGTACTCGAACGTTTCAACCGCTTGGTCTCGCTCCTCGACGAAGCGCTCAGTGACGAGGAGCGCGCACGCATCGACTCCGCCATGGAGGACGACCGAGGGACGCCCTATCGAGCGGTTCAAACGCTCGTATTTCGTCCCTCCCAAGACATCGGGCACATGGCCCGGGAGCGTGCCCTCGAGCTCGGCAACGGCGTCACAGAGCGAGTCGTGCGGCGCATGGCGACGATGGAAGACGTTTGGGAGGCCGATCTCCTCTCCTTTGTCCTCTTCGACGGCGAACATGCGGGACGGCTCATCGACTTAGGGCGAAACGACGTTCTCGCTCGCGCAGACGAGGTGCGCTCGTTCTTCCGCGGGACATAAGAAGCACACCCCACTCAAGATCATGCGGCTGTCCGCCGATGTCCTGTATGCACGCTCCTGTGCAAGCCCCTTTGGACTTATGGACAAAGCAACCATATTTGGACTCGTTCTCGGCTTCACCCTGGTAATTGGATCCATCATGTTGGGCAGTGGACTGGGGGCGTTCATCGACATCCCAAGTCTACTCATCGTCGTTGGCGGAACCATCGCGTCGACGTTCACGGCGGAGAAGATGCCCAACGTTCTCACGGCCATGAAGGTCATGAAGAAGGCATTCCGCGAGCCCGCAGGCGACGCCGTCGCCACGATCCAGCGCATCATCGAACTCTCCACCATCGCACGACGCGAAGGTGTTCTGGCTCTCGAGAATCAGACAGTCGACGACGCGTTCTTGGCCAAAGGCATTCGCATGGCCGTCGATGGCCTCCCCGACGACGAGATTCGCGCCACCCTCTCCGCTGAAATGATCGCGATGAAGGCACGCCACCTTCGCGGCCAAAAACTGTTCAAGTTCATGGCAGCGACGGCGCCCTCCATGGGAATGATCGGCACGCTCATCGGTCTGGTGCAGATGCTCCAGAGTCTCGACGACCCAGCCGCCATTGGTCCTTCGATGGCCGTTGCTCTTCTCACGACCATGTACGGCGCGATTCTCGCCTTCATGATCTTTGGCCCCATCGCCGAAAAGCTCGAGCGCTACGGCCAAGAAGAATCCCTCAACATGGCCGTGGTCATCGAAGGTGTCGAATCCATCGTGAAGGGTCAGAACGCGATGATCATCAAGGACAAGCTTGAGGCGCGCATCGCTCCGGCAGAGCGCGTCGTGGACCAGGCCGCCTGATGGACGTCGAAGTCGACGAAGGAGGAGGCGACGAAGGTTCTCCCGCGTGGATGGCGACCTTCGCCGACTTGTGCACGCTCCTCCTCACGTTCTTCGTTCTACTTCTCAGTTTCGCTGAGATGGACGTCACTGAGTTCAAGCAAATGCTCGGCTCTGTACGCGACGCTTTCGGTGTTCAGTCCGAGACCGTCGGCAGCTTCGAGGCTCTTTCCTCCTCACCTGTCAGCCTCGATGGCCGCGCACCCGCCGAAGAAGGCGAAGGCAGCTCAGAGGAAGACGAAGACGAAGACGTGGAAAAGGAGTTGGCGGAGATGGTCGAAGCGATGGGCCTCGATTCGCAAGTCGAGGTCCTCGCGGATACAGGCG
>JBLHKB010000010.1:0-40647 GCA_047619315.1 Polyangiales bacterium | reverse complement strand
CGACCCAAGCGATGAAGCCCTGGAGTTCGTCTATCGCATCGATGGTGGCGGTATTCGCATGATGGATGGTGATGGCATCACGGAGCTCGCCCGACGTGGTGGGGCGAACATTCGTGGAACTATCGAGGTCGCCGACTTCAACCAAGACGGAACCCCCGATGTTGTCGCGGGCTGTCGCGTCTACGACGGGCTCGACATCACGAACCCAGCGATGGACATCATCGACGCCGGCGCGTGCCCAGCGAGCGGCTGGGAGTCACCGGTGATCGCGGACCTCGATGGCGATGGCCAAGTGGAGCTCACAAACGGCAATATCGCGCTCAACCACGATGGCACCGAACTGTGGAACACCCCGAACGCTGGCCTTGTGGCCATCGCCGACCTCGACGCCGACGGCACCCCCGAAGTGATCATCGTTGGTGGCGGCACCGTTCGTGTAAAAGACGGTGCGACGGGCGCGCTCCTCATCGGCCCTGGCGGCACGTGGCACGACGGATTGTTCGAGATCCCTGGGGGCGGCACCGGCGGCTCGCCCACCGTTGCAGACTTTGATGGCGACGGACTCCCAGAGATCGCCACCGCGGGTCGGGGCAACTACGTCGTCTACGACCCCGATTGCTTCGAAACACCGATGCGCGAAGGCGGCGATGATTGTCCCGGAACCGAGTTCATTCGCTGGCAAACGCCCACCCAGGACATCAGCTCCTCCGTCACGGGCTCGAGTGTGTTCGACTTCCAGGGAGACGGCATCGCTGAGGTTATCTACAACGATGAGTGCTTCCTGCACATCTACGACGGCCGTGATGGCACCGAGCTCTTGATGGACTTGATCCCGAATAGCTCACGTACCGGGTTTGAGTACCCCATCGTGGTCGATGTCGACGCGGACGGAAACTCGGAGATCGTCGTCGTCGCGAACAATGACCAAGCCGTCATCAGAGACTTCTGCCCCGCCGCGTATTCCGAGGCGTTCGGAGTGCCCGTCGGCGACCTACCAGCCGAGTACGCGCGGGGAACCGCCGGCGTCTTCGTCTACGGCGATGCGTTTGACCGCTGGGTGCCGACGCGGCCCATCTGGAACCAGTACAGCTACCACGTGACGAACACATCGGACTTCGGCGAAGTACCAGCGATGGAGATGGACAACTGGACGACGCCCGGCTTGAACAACTACCGCCAGAACGTGCAGGGCGCGGGCATCTTCAATGCACCCAACCTCCAAGCCGAGCTCGAAGCGGCGGGCGAGTGCTCCGCCAGCGCCATTCGCCTTTCGGCCATTGTGCGCAATCGAGGCAGCCGCGGCGTGCCCGCGGGCATCACCGTGGAGTTCTGGCGAACGGACGAAGCGCCCGAGGTGCTCATCGGAACGGCGCTCACCACGGGCCCGCTTCTTCCCGGCGGCGGCGAACGCGTGACCGTCAGCGCGATGGATGTCCCCACGGACGTAGATCTAACGTTCGAAGTACGCATCGACCCGGCCATGGCGCCTGAGGTCGGTGACGCCATCGAGTGCGTCGAAGACGACAACTCCGCCGTCGCGACGGACATGTGTCCAGGGCTGCTCTAGGTTAGGTGAGCAGAGAGCGCCTCGGTCGGTGCTCAGCCCTCCTGGCTAGTTGATAATGCAGAGAAATGGGCCGGGGCCGGCGTGGAGTTCTTGGCACTCGCCCATGCCGCAACCTTCGATGAGACCGTCTCAGGCTAACGCGCAGGGGTCAGTGCGCTTCGACGCGTCCATGGCGGTGCTCAACCACCGCGTTGAGTTCCGCGCCGACGACGAGGATGACGGCGTTGGCGTAGAGCCAAAAGAGCGCGACGATGGCGCCGCCGAGGACGCCGTAGGTTTCGTTGTAGTCCGTAAAGTTCGCGACGTACCAGCTCATCAACGACGTCGCGACGAGGCCGACGCCGAAGACAAGGCTCGCGCCAGGCATGACATGACGCCAGGCCGGCCGTTCGCGGTTTGGCGCGTATCGGTAGAGCACGACAAGCCAGACGAAGATGCTCACGCCTCCCACGATGGGTCGTAGCCCTCGGACTGCTGGTAAGCCTGTGAGGAGGAGCGTCACGAGGACGGCGCCAAGCACTGTGACAGCGCCCATGGCCAGGGCCACAAGCCGGCCTCGGACGAGGCCGCGTTCTTGTGTCACTTCGTACGCGGTGTCGATGGCTAGAACGATCGAGTGAAGGCCACCAGACACCGCCCAAAAAGCCGTGGCGAGGCCGAAAGCTGCGCCGAGACCCAGCGTGGCGGAGGAAGCGTTCGTCAGCTCATTGACCTGGTCGGACACCAGGGGCTGCATGGGGCCCGGCAGCACCTGTGCGCTTTGCTGAAGCAGCAGCGCCACATCGCTTTGGTCGGCGATGCTCCCATAGAGACTGATGAGCGCGACGACGCCGGGGAAGAACGCGACGAGCACGCTGAAGGCGATGGACTTTCCGAGGGTGCTGAGATCGGTGTTCTTTGCCTCTTGGAGGGCCTGCACGAGAGATGAACGCATCATCGCCGATGCAAAGCGTTTTGCTTTGCTCATGGGAGGGCTCTAGCGCCAAAAGTCGCGAGTGCGAATGTGGCGTTCTTGCACGAAGGTGCGCGAGCATGGGGCGTCTGTGCAGCTTGTCTCGGACGTGTACGTGAAAGATCGCCCAGGGCGAAGCTAGCGCGGTGTTTGCAATCCGCCGCGGGCTGCGGTGAGGTCGAACAGTTCGTGGACTGCCAAGACATCTGCGAAGACTACGAAGACTGCTTTGGCGACGACTTCGATCGCTCGGAGTGCGTCGACACCTGCGAGGAGCAACCGCAGAATCAAATCGACACCTGCGATGCTTGCCTCGACGGCGACGGCGACCAGTGTATCGACTGCACCGCGGCCTGCGCAGCGCTGGCTATCTAGAGCTTCCGCAGGTTCGTCGGCGCTCCAGTCTGAAGAGACGCGGGCGCCGCGGGCCTGAGCGAACCCGCAGGGAACGAAGGAGCTTGTCACGACGGGCCAGAAGAAGCGCAAGTGTGGGCCGAATGCTCCGTATATAGAGTGGTAGACGCTCCGGGGGGTGTGAACGTGTATATAAGCTTCTGGATGACAGAGAACCCGACGACCATTGGACCCGAGATGTCGCTGTCTGATGCGTTTTCCTTGTTCCGAGAAGGCGGCTATCGACGGCTTCCCGTGGTCGAAAAAGAAAAGCTCGTCGGGATCATCACCATGACGGATATGCAGAAGCTGCTGGCGTGCATTCCAGGCAAGCTCGATCCGATCGATCCGACGCATTTGTTGGTCACGAATGTGATGACGCATGATCCCGTGACGGCGAAGCCGAATGATCCGATCGAACACGCCGCTCTGCTGATGAGCAAAAATGGTGTCCGCGCCATCCCCATCATCGATGAGCACAACAAGCCAATTGGCATCATCACCGAGACGGACATGTTCAGAGCGTTTCTGCGCATCATGGGAATGAACGAGAGAGGTACGCGACTGCTTCTTGAGCTTCCTCAGGGGGAGAACGGATTGGCAGATATTCTCGCACTTGCCGAAGCCTTCGACGTCGAACTTCTCAGCATCGTGACGCACCGCTCGCCGCAGGGTGAAAACCACCTCGCGGTCATTCGGGTCAAAGGCATGGACGTCGAGTTGTTCCTGGACGAGTTGGGCAAGAGCGAACATCGCGTGTTGGAAGTCTCAAAGTAGTGAGCGAAGACCCCACCATGCTCGTCGAGGAGGGGATGCTCGGCCGAATAGGAACGCCGATATTGTTTCGGCGTCCCGAGTCCGACAAGAGCGGAGCGCAATTTGGCAGTGGTCTCGAAGGAACCAAAGACGAAGCCGATCCCGAAGTCGAAACTCAGGCGGCGACAATAAGTGGATACGTCACGAAACAGGGAAACCAGTATTCGATCACTCCCGTCATCGTGATCTCCGAGGATGGCCTGAGCGCATCGGCGAGGTTTCCCACGAAAGAGCAGCCCGGGCTGGAGTGGAGTTTTGCGCTGGTCGAAGATCTGCTGCGGGAATCCAACGTCGTCTTTGGTCTGGACGTCATGCAGGTCGAACGTTTTGTCGACTTTGCGGAGCGCTCCTTCAAGAGCGACGCAGACTCAGACGAGAACCCATTTCCGCCTCTTGATGAACCTTTCGAACTCGCTCGCGGCAAGGCCGCGATGAGGGGCGCAAGAGGTCGCGTAAACTACTTTATCGACGTCGAGACGCAGACCGGGGAGCTCGGCATCGATGATTGTATCGACTTCAAGAAACGGTACCTCATGGCGCCCGTCGACGAGGGCGAGCGCATCGCGATGCGTGCGCCACCCAGCCTCGGTTCTGACGGCAAGAAGGTGACTGGGGAGCTCGTCGATGCCGGCGCAGGGAGGGACGCGCCGTTTACTCCAGGGCAGAACGTACGCCTCGAGCCAGATGGGAAAACGTACGTCGCCACGTTGACCGGGGTCGCGATCAAGCGAGGAGAAAAGCTCGACGTGGTGTCCAAGCTGACGATCTCGAGCGATGTTGACTATGAAACCGGCAACCTCGAGTCACCGACCGGTGTCGAGATCAGTGGCTCGGTTCGATCGACATTTCGCGTCTCGGCCTATGGAGATGTTGTCATCGGAGAGACCCTCGAGGATGCGGTCGTCGAAGCCCGTGGAGACGTGATCGTCAAGGTTGGGATCAGTCAGGGCGCGATGGGCTCCGTGACCGCACACGGTTCGATCACCACCCCATTTGTCCAGAACGCGCAGCTGCGTTCGGGAGCGACGGTGACGATCGCCGACAACTGCATCAACTCGTTGGTCGTGGCAAAAGAAGGCATCGACGTCACAGGGGGCCGGGGCCGCGTAGTGGGTGGGCGTCTGGTCGCGGGCGAATCGATCAAGTGCAAGGTCGCGGGATCGCGAGCCGACGTCCGCACGATCTTGCAGGTGGGTGTTCCATACAAGGAATTGGCGCCCACCGAGAAACGCATGCGCTCCGTCGAGCGACGCATGGCCGTCGCGACGCTTCAGGTGGGGGAATCCTTCGAAGACCTCTTATCAATCCCACTTCGAGACATCCCCCATCTCGGCTGGCGCAAAATTATCGAGCGCTGGAAGAAGTTGGATCAGAAACGACTGGCACTGGAGAAAACCCGCGAGACGATCCTCGCGAAGCATCGAACAAAGCTCGCGGATACGCTTGCCATCGAGATCACTGAACAGATCTTTCCGAATACCATTCTGATGTTTGGCACCCACACCAAGGAGATTAACCAACTCACGCCACCTGGAGTCTTCGTGTGGGACGATGAGGAGAAGACCATCGTTAAGAAGAAGCTGCGGACTCCGAAGGAGGTCGAAGCAGCGAAAGCTGCCGAAGAGATCGCGAAAGCTGCCGAAGATGCTCCAGACGAGGCTCCAGCTGCCGAAACGGCGGAGCCCAGCGCTGAGGAAGCGGTCACAGAGGACTCGTCGAATGCACCCTCGGGCGCAATCAGCGAAGGGGCGGGTGCAGAGCGGTGACTTTGTACCGTTTGTGAGGGCATGGACATCCACTCCATTCCCATCGCAAGACGACTCGAAGAGCTGCCGGTATTGCCCATGGTGGTGGCACGTTTGATGTCCCTGAACGCCTCGTCGGACGACTACTTCGATGAGGTCGTCAAGCCGGTGAGTCTTGAGCCTTCCTACGCGGGCTGGGTCGGGAGAGCGCGCGTGTCGCTCAGATCGTTCAGCTCGCTGATGTCACGATGTTCGGGAGCCTGACGGGAGATGAGACGCCGTTTGAAGATGATCGCGACCCCCAGAAGCGTTTGCGCTCACTGCTTCCGACTTGGTTCGCCACGCTCACGCCGCGCTCGATCCAGCGTTTCGGCGTCGCGGAGAAAGAAGCGCGCGTGGCCGTCGAAGTCCTTGGACTTTAGGCCAAGCACGGAGAAGAAAGAGCACCGCCACCCGGCTCGAACCTAAGGGGCAGCGTGTTAGGGTTCGCGCCATGCAGAGCCGGCCAATTTTTGTCTCATTGATGATGTGCTTGTTGTCGACGATGGGCTGCGGAGATGAAACCGCCGGCCCTGCGGATTCATCCGTAGACGTGCAGTTTGTGATGGACGCGGCCGCTGTGGACGCCAACGCTATGGACGCCAACGCTGTGGATGCAGGCGGGCCCGACGTGGGAACAAGTCGAGTCCCGCTCTTCCTCGCCATCGGCTGGGGCGGTCGCCATATCGCAAGCTGCGACATGGGGCGCACTTGGATCAACGACACGAGCGAGTCCGCGGAAGACGACTGGCACCAAACATACACCCCGAAAAGCCTCGCGTATCAAGACGGACTCTTCGTCCGCATGACCGGTTGGGGCACCGCCAGCACCGTGCATGCCAGCCGTGATGGGCTGGAGTGGACGAGCGTCGAGCTCTCTGGCCGCGGCGGAACCGCCGTCGGCTTCGACGAACAGTGGACGGTCCTCACGGACAACAACATTTACGTGTCGGACGATGGCCTGGACTGGGGAGTTCTCGACGGCGCTCCATTTTCGGCGCTCAACCGCGACGGCGCCGTCTACCCTGGCCTGTGGGTCTCGGGCTCGGACGGCACCGTCCAGTTCAACCGAGGCGAAGGCTGGGTCGACCTAGCGAGCTGCAACGGGCAGCGCCACACCAGCATCGGCGTCAACGGCGGCTTCGCCGCGAGCCCCGACCGGGTCGTCTCTTTCGGCGACGGGGGAGAGACCTGTGTCGTCGATCGGAACACCGGCGCGGACCTTGGCGCGGGCTCCATGGGCGCGAGCGTAAACGGCGTGGGCGCCTACGTGAACGGAGAGTTCTGGGTCGGGACGGGCGGCCGGCTCTACCGCTCGCCTGACGGCCTCTCGTGGACCGACGACGCCATCGCCAGCGGCGCACGCTTTGAGCTCGTGGCGGACTCCGGCGAAGGCACCATCGCTGCCGCGAGCCGCAACGGCGACGCGTTCTACTACAGCGATGACAACGGCGCTTCGTGGCAGGAGGCCGACGCGCCGATGGGGAACGATCTCTATCGGATGGTGTTCGGCTGGGCAGAGCCGTCTGCCCAGTGTCCTGCCCGCTGAACGCGGCTACTTCTTGGGCGGAAAGCGTTCGCCTTCACGCGCTTCGATGACCTCGGCGCGCTTGAAGGCGTCGCGCCCGGAGAGTCGCGCGACATAGTCAGCGATGGGGCCTTCCTTCGCGAAGGCGCCGAACATCACGCCAAAGCGCGCAGACGCTCCAACGACGACATCGGCGATGGAGAAGCGTTCGCCCAAAAGCCATGGCCCTGGCGTGATGCCCGCCGTGAGCATGCGCTCCATATCGGCGAAGCTGCCCCACGCGACGGAGCTGGAGGGGACGTCCCACTTGAAGAACTTTTCGCCCAACGCTGGCTCTGTCACGCTGCCCGCAAAAAACATCCACCGCAGAAAAGCAGAACGTTCTGCATCATCGACTTTGGGTGCAAGGTCGCTGCCAAGGCGGTCGGCGAGATACAGCGCGACCGCGCCGGTTTCCGACACCGGCACTCCGTCGTGGACGACCAGCGGCACCTTGCCCATCGGGTTGAGCGCCAGGTAATCGTCCTTCTTGTGACGGCCCGTGTGAATCGAAAAAGACTCAAGTTCGTAGGGCTCACCGAGTTCTTCAAGGAGCCACAGAGCAGTGAAAGCTCGCGTTCGAGGAGCGTAGTAGAGGCGTGTCGTCATGGGCGCGGACGCTAGCAGCTACGTGAGACACCGGATCTTGTTCGGAGTACTCATTCGCCTGCTCCTCAAGCCCACGATGAAACAGAAGAGCGCCCCCTCGTTTCTCTCTCCCTTGGCACCGCATGCTCCACATCGGCCTCATTTCAGAGCTCATCAAAGATGCACGCCGCGATGGAATGACCGACGCCGAGCTCGAGCCGCTCTTCCGATCCACGGAAGGCTGGACTGGCTGCGAATGTGGGAACGCTCGGAATAGCGCAGAATAGCGCTTCCGCCGTAACTTTCTGTCGCGCCGGCTCTGAAGCGCCACCTAGCTGCACCAGGGAAAAACCGGCTTCACCGAAAACGCTTTGGTCACGCAGCGTATTACACCTGGGCCCCCACCCGAATTGCCCTAAGGCTGCCTAGTGTTCTACGGTTTGCGACAGATACGACCGGACGAGCGCCGGGACACCTTCGTGGCCATGGCGACGCTCTTTCTCTTGATGGCGGCCCACGCGCTGCTCGAGACGGCGCGGGATGCGCTCTTCCTCTCGCACATCTCACCCGCCCAGCTTCCCTTCGTGTACATCGGCGTCGCGCTCGCCGCATTCGGCGTTGTCACACTCCAGGAGAGAGGCCCAAGCGGACGGTGGGGGCTCACCGCCTGGCTTGTCTTTGCAGGCCTCACCACCATCGCTTTTTGGCCGCTCGTCGGGACCGGCGACTGGGTGCTCTACGCGCTCTACATCTGGTCCGCGGTCATCGTCACCGTCGCCATGGCGCGCATGTTCATTCTGCTCGGCGACCGGTTCACCGCGAGCCAAGCCAAACGCCTGTACGCAACCATCGGAGTGAGCAGCGTGGTCGGCGCCATCGTCGGCTCGGGCACCGCCAGTCTGCTCGCGACGCTGGTTCCCCCAGAGCAGCTTCTGGTGATGGCGGGTGGCGTGCTTGTGGTGGCCGCCATCGGACCTGTTTCCCTCTCGCCGAGCGTGAAGACGACGAGCGCGAAGACCGCCGACCGACAGAGCGGCAAGGCACTCCATTCGACCCCATTCACCGACGCAAAGAAAGTCCTCTCGGACCCCTACGCACGACGCGTCACCATTCTGATGGTCGTGTTCACGCTGATGTTCACCCTCGTCGACTTCGTCTTCAAAAGCGAGGCCGCCGCCGAGGTCGACCACGATCTACTGCCGGTGTTCCTCGCGCGCGTTTACTTCGCGCTGAACGTCGGCTCGCTCTTCATTCAGCTCTTCGTGGTGCGCTTCGTCGTCCGCGTGCTCGGCCCGACTCGCTCACTCGCGCTCTTGCCTGGCCTGCTCATCGTCGGCGGCGCCGGTCTATTGTTCGGCGGTGGCATTTACGCGGGTGTGGCGCTCAAGGGCGTGGACGGCTCTCTGCGCCACTCGCTCCACCGAACGGCGAGCGAACTTCTCTTTGTGCCCATGGACAAACAGCTCCGTGCAGCGGCCAAGACCTTTGTCGACATCGCCGGCCATCGCGGCGGACAGGCGTTTTCGTCGTTGGTGATCTTGGCGGTCATGGCAGGCGGCGGATCCCTCAGCTACCTCGGCGCCGCCATCGCCGTTCTCGCTCTGATCGCGGTCTTCGGTGCTTTCGAGCTGCGCCACCATTACCTAAACGTATTTCGCAGCCGTCTGACCGAAGCCGCCGCCCGCCGACAGACCGACTTTCCGGAGCTCGACCTCAGCTCCTTCGGGTCCCTCATGGAGGCGCTCAACAGCCCCGACGAGAAACGAGTGCTCGTCGTGCTCGAGCTCCTCGGCGAACAGGGCCGGGCCAATGTCATCCCAGGCCTAATCCTCTACCACCCTTCTCCCGACGTGCTCGCCCTCGCCCTCGAATTGCTGGCCACGACGGACCGCACCGACTTCATCCCGCACGCGGATCGCTTGCTCGACCACGAGTATGCGCACGTGCGTGCCGCTGCACTCCGAACACGGATGCAGGTGGCTCCGGACGAGGCGCTCCTGCGGCGTAAACTCGAGGTGTCATGTCCCGTGGTCCGCGCCACCGCGCTGGTTGGTCTCACGGCGGGTCACTACGCTTCCATCGAGGAGACAAGCCCCTACCTCGATGACGTGGTGAGCGAAGGGAGTGATGTCGCGAAGGAAGCGCTCGCGCGGGCCATTGGGTATGGGCCGTCGAGTGATTTTGACGACTACCTCATACGGCTGTCGGAGAGCGACAACGAGAAGGTCCTGCTCTCCGTTGCGACGTCGATGGGGAAGTCTCCTTCCCCGAGGTTTCTGCCGCGCCTGTGCGGCATGCTCAATCGGCGTCGCGTCCGCGCCGCCGCCATCGACGCCATGCTGCCGCTCGGAGCGATGGCACTGAGCTCCCTCGAAGGCGTGCTCGCCGATGAAGACGAGAACGTCAGACTGAGGCGTCAAATACCCGGGGCCATCCGCGAATTCGAAGCGGAGCAAGCCGCCGAGATATTGACGAGGCAGCTTGCGACGGTCGAGCACGGAGAGGTCCGCTACCGAATCCTACGTGCCCTCAATTGGCTCGTAAATGAGGACCCCGACGTGCATGTCGACCACGAAGTGCCGCGCGAGATGATGGAACAGACGCTCTCCAAGTCGTTCCGCTTTCTCGATTGGCGGCTCGTGCTCGAAGCAGGCGCGGAGCGAGACGAAACGCGGCGAACGCTCGCACATGGGCTGCTCGTCAAGATGCTCTCCGACAAGGAGAAGAACATGCGCGAGACACTCTTCCGGCTCATCGACCTGCTCCATCCCAGGCAAGACGTGGGAACGATCTATCGCGGACTCAGCAACGGACGGGCCGATGTACGATCGAGTAGCCGAGAGCTCGTCGAGAGTTTTCTGGACCCGCGCATGCGGGACTCCGTGCTTGGACTGATCGATGACGTGCCCGATGTGGATCGCTTACTCGCCTCCGGCGTATTTCATAGACCCGCGAAGCTCACGTACGAATCTCTGCTGCTTCAGCTCATCGACTCCGACAGCGATTCGATCCGGAGCTTGTCCGTCTACCACATTGGCGAGCTCGGCTTGAGCAAGCTGCGCCCGCAAATCGAGGCGCTGGATGTGGCAGCTGAGAGCACGCTGGCGACGGTGATCAGGCAAGCGATCGCAATATTGAGCCAAGGACCGGAGACCGCACAATGAGCACAGCACTCGACCGCGCATACCAGCCGGGCATGGGCGCCGGCATTCGCAGACGCTTCCCAACGCCCCTTGAGCGGCTCATTCACCTACGCACGTTGCCGAACTTAGGCATGATTCAACGGAGCGGACTCTCGTACATCGCGCAGCGAAGTGAAGAGCGCTTCTTCGCGAGGGGTGAGACTGTCTTCGAGTACGACGATTCGATCGATTCCATACACTTCATCGTGGAGGGAAGCATCAGCGTCGATCAGGAAGAGATCGAAGTCGCGGTCGTGAAGGCTCCGTTTGCCGTTGGCTTTCATCCCGTGCTCTCCACGGGGCGCGTTCATCAACGCATGGTGGCGCTGGAAGACACGGTGACGCTCGAGATTTCCGCGGCTGAGATGCTCTCGGTCATCGAGGAGGACTTTGCGTTCCTTGAGACAGGGCTGCGACAGATGACACGCCAACTCGTCGAGACGCAGGCGAAACTTGAGACCCAGGGTGAGCTCGCTCGGACCGAACCTGACGAGGTGCCCTATCCAGTGGACGAACTGGACATCATTCAGCGGCTCGTCACAGCCCGGACGGGACCCCTCGAAACCGCCAACCTGGAGCCGCTCATGCAGCTTGTGAGGCAGTTCGAAGAGATCCGCGTCGAACCTGGACACACCTTCTGGAGCGAAGGCGACGAAGCCCATGACGGGCTCACCATCGTGTACGGGGTCGTGAGCTGTAAGTCCGAACAACGCACGTTCCGCATGGGCCCTGGCTCAAGCGTGGGTCACCTCGAAGCGTATGGCAGCCTTCCTCGCTCCTACCACGCCGTCGCCGAAACGAAGATTGTGGCGCTGCGCGGATCCGCCGAGAGTTTCTTCGACGTGCTCGAAGATCATTTCGAACTGGCGATGGCCACTATGGGGTTCGTCTGCGACCGACTGCTCGAGTTAAACCTGCGGGTCGCAAAAGCGAACGCCCAAGCGCTCTAAGAGCAGCGCGAGCGCTAGATAGCGACGCAAACGCTCGACCCGCCCAACGCCAATACAACTTCGGCGAACGGACGCACGGAAGTCATGAGGAGGTAGTACCGCGTGGGATCGACCACCGATGGACGTGCGGGTCGTTTGATGTCGAGGTGCAGGCCGCGACCAACGCGAACATAGAGATGGCATAGCGGAGACGCATCGTGACGCACAACAGATGACGCGCGCCCGTTCATTCCGGGAAGTGTCCCCATCGACTCCCGAGAATTGTAGGATTCGCTCATGCGAAACCGCGTTGTCGTCTACCACGGCCAAGAAATGGGCCTCTACGGTTATGAGGAGAAGCCTTGGTTTCAACCAGGTCGTCTCGATGTGTTTATGGCGGAGTTTCGCAAACGCGGCTTAGACACAAAGACAAATCTGCGCACGGCGGGGCCGGCTTCCGAAGCCGACTTGCTGCTCTTTCACACGCAGGCTCATATCGAGCGCGTACGTCGACTTTGTGCGGCGAACGAAGGTGCACTCGATCACGGTCCGACGTTTGCGCGGCAGAGCGTTGAGACCGCCGCGACGCATATGGTCGGGGCCGTGATGGATGCGGCGCGCGGAATCCTCGCGGGTGAGTTTACGAAAGCGTTTGTTCCTATCGCTGGGTTCCACCACGCCCACGCAGGCGAAGCCCGCAACTACTGCCTCTACAATGATTGCGCCGTCGCTCTGTCGCACCTGATGCAGGAGTCGAGTGACACGGTGGCCTACATCGACATCGACGCGCACTTCGGAGACGGCGTGTACGAGGCGTTCAAGTCCGAGCCGCGCGTGGTGATGGTCGACATCCACGAAGACCGCAGCACGCGCTCTTCCGATTCGCCGGGCGCAGGCCTCTTTGACGGGAACGCCACGTGGACCGGCGAAGGCCGGGCAAAAGGCACGAAGCTCAACATTCCAATAAAGGCTGGTGCTGGCGATGAGGAGTTCCTGGAAGCTTGGCGACGTGCTGAGCAATTCGTCCGCTCGCACGAGCCCAGTTTCGTCGTTTTCGAAAGCGGTGTGGACTGTCTTGCCGGTGACCCGCTGGCAAACCTGAACGTAACGTCTTCGGCGGTCCGGCACATCGCACAGCGCGTGTGCGGTCTGGCCGACGAGTTTGCGGAAGGACGCCTGCTTGTTCTAGGTGGCGGTGGCTACGAGTTGAATAACATGAGCCAGGGCTGGTGCGAGGTCGTCGAAGCCTTGGTCGGTGTCCGCTAGTCTTGGAAGGCGAGCACTGCGGCGAGTGCTTCGTCATTGTCGAGCTCTTCGAAGGCGTCACCTCGCCCTTCTCCGTCTGAGCCACGACTTGATCGCGTGGAGGTTTCAAGACGGCCGGACTGTCGTCGTAAAACGCGCTTGATTCCGTCGTTAACATCGAACGACGCCGCCGATTTTTCGCCCGGCCGTAAACACCGCGCGACGGTACGTACGACGATGACAATAACCGCACGATACAACGCCCAAGCGCTCTAAGAGCCTAGATCTCAGGGATGCACTCAGGCGGCACATCGGCGCAAGACGGAGTGCTCGGAACGATGATCCCGTCGGCGATCTCCTCACACACGATCGCGGCCGTCTGCACGCAGGCTAGCCACACGTCCAGGATTCCGCTGCACTCCGAGCTGATGGCACGTGTGGACTCGCAGAGAATGTCCTGGAACTCCGCTTCGGTGAAGGGGAGCGGGCACTCCCCTCGGCTCAAGGCGGAGTAAGCGGCGGGGCATTCATCCACTGGGCCGGCGTCCATCGGTGCGATGGGTGCGTCCGCCGCAGCGTCCAACGGCACCCCTGCATCAGCGCCGGCGTCCATGGCGCACCCGCTGAGGTCGCACTCCCACACGCCGCCGATCACTCCATCCACGCAACGACACGTGGTGAGTCCGACACCGACGGGGCCCTCAAGCGTTTGCCCGCAGGAACCTGGACACACGATGTCGCTCTGCGTCGCTCGCACACAGGATAGAGGGGGCACAAGGCTCTCGACGGCGATGCATTGGTCGCTGACGGTCGCGTCGACGGCGACATCGGAGGCCGCGTCTAGTGCTGGGCCGCTGTCTCGAGCGCCGTCATCGTCTCCGCAGCCGGCGCCGATTAGAGCGATGCAAAAGAGGAGAAGGCCTGTGATCGCAGCGAGGGAGAGCGGTACTCGGGTCATGCATCGCATATAGGTCAGGTCTTCGCAGACCACCCACGAAGCCGTCGTACAGCGTATGAGCTTCCGAACGCGAATAGCCCATCTCTGGCGAGGTCATCGGGTGCCGGCAACCTCGCGGCATGGTGGTCCTGTATGGCCGGAGATGCGGGACGCCGCCTGCCGCGTGGACCTGAACTTTAGGTCCTAATCGACGAATCTACGGACGTACGCGCCATTAGGGGAGGTAGGTGAACCCGAGGGAGTTTCGGTAAGTCACCGCCCCATCGCTGCTGGCCGGGAAGGTCCACCCCTCAAAGGCAGAGGCGATGCAAGAGGTGAGCGCTTCGGGGCCCTCGTCGACGAATCTGGCGCTGGCTGACGCGACGGTCCCGTCTACACGAAGCTCCGCCTCGAGGATGATTCGCCCAGCCCGCAACTCGCCGGCGTTCTGCTCAACGCAGTCGCTCATCTCAACATGGTGCCGACGCATGACCCGTCTCATCACTTGCGCGATCATTCCTTCCCCAACTAACTGTGCCCTCCCGATTCGAATGGTCGCGCCGGATGGCGCCGGCGGCGGGAACACGTTCGCACTCGAATGGGGCGAGCTGGACGTGGGCAAGTGAACCCGAGCCATCAACGCACGGCGAACGATGCTCGGCGCCGGCTCGAAGGTCAGCGGCAAGATCTCCTGGGCGTGCTCAGCGCTCAGCCAGTAGAGCAGCGCGTCCTCCGCAGGCGCGAGCGGGGGCGGATTGTCCCTCGGGTTCTGCAGCGCTGGCACCTCGTCGCCGCCGATCAGCTCGCCGGTCCACGCGCTCACGAAGGCGCGGCGCTCCGCCGCGGTGAGCCCGGTGCGCTCAAGGTGCGCTTCGATGGACTCCATGAGCTCTGCCCCCGAACCCGCTCCTTCGCGTTGGGTGAGAGAGACGGATTGGCCCGGTGCGGGTGGGTCGATGGTATAGAAGCGCGTGTTCCTCCCGCTGGGGTCACGTACCACTCGTATGACCACTCCCGGAAACGCATGAGCGCTGACGTTCCGGACCTGGGCCACGTTGTCCTCGAAGAGGACCTGAAGAGGGCCAGAGGTGTCGAGGCCAGCGCGATAGAAGAGGTTGTTGGCCTGCGCCTGGCCGACTGACAAGCACGCGCTGTCGTCCGTTTCATACAGACCAAGCTCAGCGACTTCACAGAAGCCATCCTCTACGTTGCAGCGCTCCGAATCCACGCTTGGGTAGGTAAGGCCAGTGCACGCGGTGGAGCGAGCCGTCACCCTTTGCCAGCGAACACCTGTCGCCAGGGCCGTCGCGTCTGGCCAATGCTCCAAGATGGTGGCGCTGATCCCCGCGCTGAACGTCGTTTCCGTCATGCCCGGATCGAGATGCACGTAGAGCACCGGTTTGAACGCGACCGAGTTCGTATCACCGATTCCGATGGTCCCCTGGCCCATGCCACTAGGACTGAAGGGTGGAAAATGACCGGGACCCGCCGTCGCCATGCCCTCTGATTCGCCCAGCGCGAAATGAACCAGGCCCCACTCGTGGATGGAGTAGCCCGCCGGAGGAGGAGCTTCTTGAGAGGCCTGTTCAGCGCCGCACGCCCACAGCATGGCCAGGCAGGCCCACGAGAGGTGTCGCATCCATGCACAATACACCCTCGCACGTGGCGACGAAACAAGGGGCGCTCGGCCCGGGCGTTGGCGACGAACGCGTCGTCGTCATGCGCTCGTGTTCGCGCCCTAAGCCAGAAGGAGCCTGAGGATCTTGTGGATGCGCCTCTTTCGTATCTCAGGCCTCTTGGCTGCATCCAGCGCCTCAACGTGCTCCTTCTGATGCTCGTAGCTGAGCTTCTCCCAGCCCGCCTGAGCCGACTTCCGTCGACGAAGAGCCTGTTTTAGATCTTCCGGCGTGTCGATTTGCTTCACGTCCGTGTCCAGTTCCATCTCTGCGGAGATGGTGTCGCCCACCTCGATGCCTGCGGCTTCCCGGTTTGCACGGTTCACAGCAACAAAGTCCCGACCGCCCTTCTGGAAAGTCGTCGTACAAAACAGGTGATCGTTGATCTCCACACAAACCGGCGCGCGGAACTTTCCGAATGCCTCTTTCGGCTCGAAAGGAAGTTCGATAGCGCACCCGGAGGTCTCGTCGTCGCGGATTAGCGTCGTGCTGAATTGTTGCTTCGTCATGCTCCGGTGTCCCTACTTCGAAGAGAGCGCCTCCTCAAGGGGACTGGTCATGAGGACTAGCCCTCAGAAGTCGATGACCGAGTCATCGTCCGCAGCACCCGTCGGATTTCTTCATCACTGCGTGTGCGCGTCGCCCCACCTCGAACTCCGTCACGTCGATGCGCGATCAGGATCACCTTCAAAGCCGTCCTTAGCGGTGACCGAGGTGCACGCGCCGAGGAGCGTCACAAGACAGGCGAGCGTCTTCATGCGGGTATGAAATGCAGTTTCTGTACCTAGCGCAAGATGCTCAAAAGCCCTCGAAGTCCAAGAATCAGTGTGACCCACACACTTCACCAATTCCCTACTCCCCATCTTCATAGTCTCGAACGCAGCTCGCTGTCGTGCCCCCGTCAATACCATTGCAGTTCCACGTCATCGTGCCGCTGCCGACGCCACTACTCATCGAGGAGTAGCCGCTTCGGCTTCCTACCGCACAAGTGGCAGCGCTTATGCTCGCCGGACCGAACCAAGTGCCTGTTGGCCCGCATACGCCGTTTGTAGGGCAAGGTGTGGTGGTTCCAGTGCATGTCTCTCCCGATGCTTGGCACACGAAACTCGAGGGACGGAATGCATTTGCCGGACAAGGGGCAGTACTGCCCGTGCAAGTCCCCGTCATATCGCACACGTCCACGGCGCTGCGACATGTGGTGCTCGAAGACGAAAACCCATTGCCGGGGCAGCTGGCTGCTGCGCCGGTGCATGTTTCAGCAGAATCGCAGACGCCCGCGGATGCGCGACACGTGGTGCTTGAGGACATGAACACATTGCTAGGGCAGCTTGCGCCGCTTCCGGCACACGTTTCCGCTGCGTCGCATATGCCCGTTGAAGCGCGGCATGTGGTGCTTGACGGTGAGAACGAGTTCCCAGGACAGGACGTGCTGCTTCCCGTGCACATCTCAGGCACGTCGCAAACTCCAGCGGAGCTGCGACACGTTGTGCTCGAAGAGGCAAACCCATTGCCGGGGCAGCTCGCGCTGCTCCCGGTGCATGTTTCGGCGACGTCGCAAACTCCAGCGGAGCTGCGACACGTCGTGCTCGAAGAGGCAAACCCATTGCCGGGGCAGCTCGCGCTGCTTCCCGTGCATGTTTCAGCCACGTCGCATGCTCCCGCCGCCGCGCGGCATTGCGTGCCGGCGGATGAAAAACCGTCGCCCGGGCATGATGGGCTGCTGCCAGTACAGGTCTCCGCGCTATCGCAGGCACCACCAGCCGCGCGGCAAACAAAGCTTGAAGGTCGGAAGCCGTCGGCGGGACAAGACGCTCCTGTCCCCGAGCAAAAGTCTACAACGTCGCATGGACCACTACTCGCACGACATTGCGTCGACGATGAGCGAAAGGCATCGGACGGACAGCTATTGCTCGATCCTGTGCACGTCTCCGCCGCGTCGCAGCTTCCCGTCGAGGCGCGGCATATAGAGCTCGACGGGCGAAATCCGTTCGCCACGCAAGTCGGCGTATCCCCGACGCAGACCGTCGTTCCTGTTGCGCAAGCTTCCGAGGGTGTGCACGCAGCCCCAGGCTGGCACGTCCCGCACATCGGCCCGTTGCAAAAGCCACCCGTACAGGGCGTGCCTACCGTCACCGCCTCATCGGATGGGCACATCATCGAAGAGCCATCGCAGTCTTCTGCAGCATCGCACTCACCAGCGGGGGCGCGGCATACGAAACCCACGCCTCGAACGACATCCGGGGGACAGGCCACGCTGCTTCCTGTGCAAGTCTCGGGCGCGTCGCACGCGGCGGCTGAGGCACGGCAGGGCGTGCTCGAAGACGCGAAACCGTCACTCGGACAGCCGGCGCCCGTTCCGGTGCATGTCTCGGCCACGTCGCAGCCATCCGCCGACGGGCGGCATTGCGTCCTCGATGGCACAAAGCCATCGCTCGGACAGGCTGCGCTGTCTCCAGTGCATGTTTCTGCGACGTCACACACGCCTGAGGCAGCTCGGCACTCCGTACTCGTGGCGTGGAACGTATTCGTGGGACAGCCGGTGCCGCTGCCCGTGCACGTTTCCGCGATGTCGCACACGTCTGTTGCCGCCCGACATTCAAAGTTTGGTGGTCGAAACCCGTTCGCCGGGCACGACGGGCCATCACCCCTGCAGAAGTCTGCGACGTCGCACGTCCCGCTACTCGCTCGGCATTCGGTGCTTCCTGAAGAGAACGTGTCGGCTGGGCAAAGGTCGCTCGCGCCATCGCAGGATTCTGCCAAGTCGCACATGCCTGCCGCGGCGCGGCACGCGAAGCCCATCGGCCGGAGACCCGTCGCCACGCAGCTCGGAGTATCACCGCTGCAGGTGATCGAGCCGGTGGCGCACTCTTCTGCCGGGTCGCATGACGCACCATTCTCACAAGCGCCGCACACTTGTCCGTTACAGAACCCACCCGCGCAGGCTGTGCCAACGGCCACCGGATCATCGCTTGGGCATGCTGTAGCGATCCCATCACAGATCTCTTCGGCGTCACAATCACTCGCCGCCGTCCGGCATACGGTCCCCGCATCCGCAGGACCCGCTGATACACATCGCAGACTGCCATCCGAACAGTCGCTCACTCCGATCTCGCACGCGCTTTCCATCGAGCACGCCTCGCCGGGAGTGCAGGCCACGCCGGAATCCGTGCCGGCGTCCAGACCGCCGTCCACGCTGCCGTCTGGCCCTGTGCCTGCGTCGCTTCCCCCCCGAGGGACACAACCATCGTCGGGTACGCACGCTTCCGTATCCGGACAAACGTCTGACACGGGCGTGAACAGACACTCGCCGGCGATGCACTGTGTGCCCCCACAGCTTGCCGTCATCGCAGGGCAATTAACCGCTTCTTCGCACCGGCTTCCAACGCATTGTTCCGGCGTTTCACGCGAGCATTCAGGAGGAACACACACTCCGTTGTCGCACTCAGTCGCTAACGGGTCCCCGTCTGGGCACACCACCCCTGTACAGGCACGCGACAGCACGATGGTGATAACCGTCTCACCTTGGACGGCCCCGACGACGGTTCGATGAATCAGTCGCCCGCCGTCGGCCGTGACTAGCGCAGCCGTCACGCGAACTTCGCCTTCAAGGCCGGAGTCCAACGTCGCCACTCGCACGCCTCGAAGGAAATCGTCGCTGGCCAATGCGCGATGGCGTTCAATTCGGCCGTTCGCCTCTACGGTGACCTCTGAAAATTCCAGCCCAGGCACGAAATCGGTCACGACGGCGACATAAAGAACCCGCCCATCGCCTCCACACGATTGTAAAAGCAGGACCAATAGAGGCAGAAGAAGCCGTACACAGAGGGGTCGCATCCCCGACATGGTAAACAACATGAAAGGTACGAACAAACGTGAGTCGTCAGACTCCGGAAGCTCCCCCAATTGGATCGGAGACCGTCGCCCTGAAGGTGACTCACGACACTAACGGCGGATGACCGTGCCATCAGAGCGACATTTAAATTTCCCACACACGGGTTCGTCGCTTCCGAAGAGCTGCTCTTCGGCGATGTCGTAGCCGTTTCAGGAACACAAAGCGCAGAATCACGTCGTGTGACCCAACACCTTATCACCTCAAACGCCTCTCCCATGTGAGCGACATCAGCGGAGGCGGCTGAATCGGAGGTGAACGCCGGTCTCATTGGGTCGCCCTCCCTGCCGCACCAGGTGAAGGTCGAGGACCGCGCAGTTGTCCTCGAAAATCCACGCGTAGGCATACCCGTGCTCGGCGCCGTCGTAGTCGAAGGTCATGAGTTCGTCATCGGTGAGTACCCAGCCTTGGACCGCGGGCGGTCCCTGCGTCGAGTTACCAGACCAGGTCGCCCAACGTCGCTGGGCGTCGATCCGCGTCGTGAATCCTTGAGCGCGCCAGGTGCCCTCAAAGCGGCATTGAGCAGCGGAGGCCCGATCCTGGGCTGTAGCGGGCCCGGCGAGGGCGATGAGCGCGCCGATGAGAAGAGTGGCGGTGAGGAGAAGAGAGCGCATGCCTCCTCAGACGCGCGGGCACAGCGTTTGGTCTCCTAGGAACGACCCGCCGCGAGCTGCTCTTCGGCCCACTGAATTCCCCGCTCAACCGTGTCCACGACCTTCACGGGAAACGAAGGCGCCTTCACCAAGTACTGGGTCTTCACCACGCCGCGCAGGATGACTCCCTTGGCCACGATCGCGGTCCCAGCGGAGTGGGTTGCCGCGTAGGATGAGAGCTTTGTGCCAAGGGCCTGCACAAGCTGCCTCTGGTGACGAGACGCGCGCACCAGCCCCTCGATCTCAACGACCCACGCGTATGGAGTCGGTAGAGCGAGAATGAAGCTCTCGCTGAATGCCACAAAGTCCATGATCGACTTGTCGGTCAAATCGACGGGATAGCGCTGGATGTGCAGCGATGCGTGGACGCGTGTGATCCACGGATGGAGTTCCATGTTGGTCGCTTCGTCCATGGCTCATCTCATGGCATGAGCCCACCCAGAGGGCGAGGCCACGGCCGCTCAGCTGCCCAATCCGCCTCGGGACATCCCGTCACGAGAACGAGGAATGGGAAAGGAGCAGAAGAGCCCGCATCGGATGAGCAACAGACTCATATTTCGGAGGAGCGCCTATCGAGTGTCACGGGTGTCCGGCGCGAGCTCGGAAGGCAGCGCTTGGACCAGCGCATCGGCCCCTCGACCGAAAGAAAACAGGCGGCGAGTGGTGGCGTAGTTCGGCCCGCCAACGCGACCAATCGTCCGAAGCGCTTCCTGGTCCACTCGAAACCCGTCGTCCGTGAGCGTTTCGTCAATCCAGGCATGGACCGCCTCCGCGATGACGATGTTAGCGCTCATCGCTCGCCCCGGGTTCGTGCGGACAACTTGAAGAGTCTTGCATTCAAACGCGATGGGGCTCTCCACGATGCGGGGCGGCCGGACCTTGAGGGAAGGCGCGGTGGTGAGACCTGCAAAATCGACTTCGCTCTCATCGGGCGGGAGATCTGCGGCGCTCGCCGCCATTTGCCGCAGATTCGACTCGACGACAATGTGGATCACCATCTCGCCGGTCCCGCCCTCTTCCACCGATCGAACATTGCGCAGCGTGTCTTTGAGTCGCTCCTCACCCTCGTTCACCTCCGTCAGCGGCGAGAACACGAACACGATGGGATCGCAGCCCATGGCGTTGAAGAAAGAGAAGGGCGCCAGATTCACTCGACCCTGGGGCGAGATGGATGAGACCCACGCGATGGGGCGGGGAGTGATGCAGCCGGACACCAAGCGGTAGCGGTCGCCCGTGGAAAGCGCGTCCAAGTCGAGTGATTTCATCCGCGAAGCCTACACCCTGCGTCGCGCTTCATGGGATCAGTCGAGACGACAAGCAGCGCTCTCATCTCTCTAAGCTTTGTATAGTGCTCTCATCTCTCTAAGCTTTGTATTGGGAGCCCATGGCTCGTATCAAAGTGAGTCGCTCAAACCAGCGAACGGCTTTCTCGAATTTGCGCGTGGCCCCGCTCTCGCGATGCGCGTAGCACCAGCGGCGTGTCTACTCTTCAATCCGCAGTGACGGTTATACTCTTGGCGGCTGCGTCGACGGCCTTCGCGCAAGAGGCCTTGGCGCAAGAGCAAGCCGTCGAGACCACAAACGAATCACTCACGGAGGCTGAAGACGAGCCTCGCTACAAATGGACTCTTGGCGTCGACCCCCTCACCTTTGCCCTCGGCTTTGCGCACGTTCAATTAGAGCGTTCGTTCGGCGAGCGCTTCTCACTCTACGTCGGACCAAGTTTTCGTTTCTTCACCAATCCGCTCTTGAGCGACCCGGACATCGATCGCGTTCGGGGCTACGGCGCCGAGGTTGGAGCTCGTGTCTTCTTCTATGGCTCCGCACCGGAGGGCGCCTGGGTCATGCTGCGTGGGGTGCTCGCGTACATACACGACGATGAAGGCGGCGGCGCCGGGGGCTATGGATCGCTCCTCGCCGGCTACACCTGGATTCACCACCGCCTCGTTCTTGGCGGCGGGCTTGGTGTGAACTACTTCGCCTACTCCCTTCGAGGACAGGGCCTGTCCGGCTTCGCGCCGGCGGCACACACAGTCATCGGCGTTGCGTTTTAGTGCTCGGCGCCGCCATTAACATTAGCTCAGGGGCGTCGCAGGCGGCCCGAGATGCGCCGCGAGGTTCGCGAGGGACTGCAACGTCTGCGCTAAGAGGTGGAGTTCTTCCGGCCGCTTCGCGAAGCGCTTGATCAGCTCAGGGCTGCCCTCCGCGAGGATCCCAGACGTCGAGAAAACAAGCGTGAACCCCATTCGTTGGAGCGTATCAAAATGCACTCGCGCATCCACCGTCAAACGCGAGGACGACTGGGCCTGAAGTAGGATGTGCGCCGCGACAAGAACGTTGAGCCGCGGCCGATACGAGTTCGCATAGCGCGTATGCGCGTGGGGCTTCTCCGGGTGCACATCCAAGAGCATGGAGTACCCCCCGACATCTACCCTGAGCGTGCCAAAACGCCTCCCCATCCCGATGATCCAATAAGGGTTGTAGGTGTCCGCCCAGTACGTATTGAGCCACGCGACTTGATCGTTGAGGCTCGTTGAGTAGCGACCACTGAACTGCGTTTCCAAATCGAACAGCGGCAAAGACCACCGCTCCTTGTGATGAGCGCGCCAGAGCAGGAAGAGGAGAACCGGCAAAACGAAGGCGCAGAGGACGAGAGAGATAATCACGCGCTGACGCGTATCGCCCTCGACCATGAAAGCGATGGATGGGAGCACCAAGATCATGCCGAAGAGCCCGGCATGATCTACGCCGGGTTCACAGCAGCGTTTTGGCTATTGAGCGTCACCGCGCGCTCCGCCCTCATCTCCGCCATGCTCGTTCTTCCCACGTGCCACGATGGGGATCGGCCTTTGATGTCTTCGTCGATGGCGATTTGTTGCCGGAGCTGCCCCTCTTTGAGTGATTGTTCCGCCAGCAGCCGGTGCTCTCTACCGATTTGACTCGGCAGACTGCCGGGTTAGAGCGGGGATCAGACCTGGAGCGAGCGCCGACACTCTTCAGTGAGTGAATGCGAGTGAGACAAATGAGTAAAAAAGTAAAGCTCTCCGACGTAGTCGCGCGCCGCTTCGCTGGGTTGAGCCTGGGCGCGAGCGCCGGCATCGTGCTCGCCGCGCTCGCTCTCAGCGCCGTCGGCATCTTCGAGTTTGCACGCCTCGCGTCCGTTGATTCGCGCGTCGAAACGCTCCTGCCCCACGACACCCCAACACGGGCCACTCTCGACGAAGCCCGCACGCGCTACCCCGCAGCCTCACCGCTCTATCTGGTCGTTCAGTCTTCGGACCCCGTGACGAACCGGCGCATCGCTGACGAGATGAAGAGCATTCTCGACGAGAACGAGGAAGTGCTCTGGTCGGTCTCAAGGCGGGACCCTTCCTTCTTCCTTGATCGACGACTTCTCTATGTGCCAACACCTGCGCTTCAGACCTTAGCGGACGAAGTTTCGCTCTTCGTCGAATGGCATCGCTGCGAGGCCAATCCGCTCTGCGTCTCCCTCGAGGACGAGCCCGATGCGCCTAGCTTTGCGGCGGCGCAGACGGCCTTCGAGGAGGACTCAAACGCAGCGCCGCTCTTTCGGCTTTTCGGACTCGATGACCTGCCATCTCCCGACGCGAACGACGGGACCCCGGGCGCTTCCTCCGACGACATCGGCGATCTCTGCAATCCCGAAGGCACACTCTGCGTGGTCCAAGCCGCGCTCCGCGGAGACTCGTCGGACCTAAGCTACGCGACGGAGACCTATAACGAGCTCAACGCCGCCCTCGACCGTTTCCGCGAAGGCGGTGATCGCATCCTCGATGGGCCCGACGATATTCGTGTCCATATACGTGGCCGAATGCGCAGCCTTGTCCACAGCCAGTCGACGCTCAAGGAAGACCTCGTGAAGACCGCCGGCCTGAGCCTCTCGCTGGTCCTGCTGGTGCTGCTCATTCAGTTCCGTGGGGCAAGAGCGCTTCTTGTCTTGCTCCTTCCACTCATGGTGGGCGCAGGCTGGACAGCGCTCTTCGTTGCCCATGTCTCGCCGATACTCAACCTCATCAGCGCCGCAACGCTGGCGGTCTTAGCGGGCTTAGGCATCGACTTTGGGCTTCATCTCCTCACGCACTACTCCCACGTGCGCGAAGAAGGCGCGGGCGTTCGCGAAGCCATCGAAAAGACGCTCCGAGCTCTCTTGCCCTCTCTGAGCGTCGCAGGCCTGACCACGGCTGGCGGGTTCGCGGCGGTCTCCGCCGGCGCGTTCCCGGGCTTTCAGCAGATGGGACTCGTCGCAGGAATGGGCATCGTCCTGACGCTCATCGCCTATTTGCTGGTGTTGCCTCCTACGCTTCTCCTGCTGCATCGCATCCGCGCCGAGGGTCGCTCCCTGACGCGTCCTTGGAACGCACCCGGGTGGCTTCGGAAACCCTTTCCCCGAGGAGTCTCAAAGGTCATCGTCGGTGTAGGTTTTGCGTTGCTCTGTGGCGGTCTTTTCCTCTCGCCGAAGCTCGCCCTGGAGACCGACTACAGATCACTGGAGCCACCGAGTGATGAGTCCGTCAACTACGGCTCAGCGATGCACGGCACCTCCGCATCCCTAGTGCTTCTGCTCGCCGATTCTCCTGAGGAGCTCGAGACCGCCGTCACATCCCTCATCGAGCGCTATCCGAATGGCCCCTACGACAACGGCAGAGCGTGGCTGATGGCGCCTTCGATGTTCATCCCCGAGGAGCCCGCCGAGAGGCTCGCCATCATCGCCGGCACGCGTGATGAAGTGGACCGCCTCGAAGGACGCCTGAGCGAAGAACGAGCCGCCAACCTCGAAGAGTGGCGGCCGCTCTTGGCCGTCGACGCTCCGATCACCAGCGAGTCGGTACCGATGTGGGCGCGTTCGGTGTTGAGCGAAGCCGATGGTCGTTTTGGCACCGTCGGCATTCTCTATGCGTCCGTCGACAGTCGAAACACCGACGACATGGAAGCCCTCGGCGACCAGCTCAACGAATGGCGAGAGGCCTATCCTGGAGTTCGCTTTGCTTCGTTTGGAGCGCTCCTCGGTGAGGTCTCATCGCTCGTTCGCCAAGACGCCCCTCAGATCGCGTTCATCGCGGCCCTGGGCCTCTTGCTCGTGACGTTGCTCATCGGCCGCTCCTTCAAACGAAGCGCCTTCGCCCTCGCGCCCGTCGTCTTGGCGAGCGCCACCTCGGTTCTACTGATGGTCTTCGGCGGCCTGAACGTGAACCTCTACAACCTGCTCATGTTCCCCGTGGCCTTCGGAATAGCCGTCGATGGAGCGGTCTATCTAGTGTGGACCCTCGGACCTTCCAAGGACGGCTCTGAAGACGCCAAGGGAACATCGTTTGAGGCGTTTCCAGTAGTGGGTCGCGCCATTCTCGCATCGACGCTTACCACGATGGGTGCGTTCGGAAGTATGTTGATCAGCCAGAACCCAGGCCTTCAAAGTCTCGGGACTCTCGCCATCGTCACCCTCGGCGCGACGCTCTTCGCGAACCTTCTATGGCTGCCCGCGCTCCTCTCCCTCAGTCAGAAGCGCGACTGAGCACACGCTCCGCGACTGAAGTTAAGGAGCGGCTCGGATTCGTCGCAGCTGGAGCGAAAAATAACCAAACGCGCAGACGGCGAGCACCGTATGCGCCACGAGAAGTTGAGCGAAGAAGCCTGCGATGACAGCGAGCCCGTAGAAGGTCGAAATGGCATCGATGCGCAAGAAGAGCTCAAGCCCAGCGGTCAGCCGTTCAAAAGCGGACTTCTTTCCTTTCTTACGATGTCCCCACTCGATGCTCTGGTAAGTGCCGCGAGCGTCCGTCGCAATCGCTGCGGATATCTGCACCACTTGCACGCCCATCCATGCGACGACGCCGACGACGCCCCACCAGATCCATTCGCTGCGTCCTTGAACAACGACGAGCTGCCACGTGACCCCTCCGATGAATGCAGCGATGCCGATGCCGTCACCGATGGTATCAAGCCATGCTCCAAACACGCTTCCCTGGTAGCGAAGGCGAGCGATCTCCCCGTCGATACAATCGACGACACGCATAAACATGTGCAGCAGCCCGCCAGCGATGATCGCGCCATGCGCGGGGAGCGCGATGAGCAACGCGGATACCAAGGCGAGCGCCAGCGTAATCCAAGAAATCGCGTTCGGCGTGATTCGCGTATGCATCAACACACGCGTGAGCCGCAGCGAGAGTGGGCGCATATACAAGCGCTCGAACAAGCCGCTGGTCGGTTTGATCAGACTCTGGAGGTGAAGCCCCGTTGCACGCTTGAGCTGTTCGGTCGTTCTCGCCTCCAGCAAGAAACATCCGTCCATCTCAAACTCAGGGGCGCTCGCTGGAACGTCTGGATGAGTGGCGTCCGTGCCGGGCGCGATCACCATCATGCGCGCGCCGTCCTCGCCGCCGGCGGCCATGTCGCCACCTGCTCTTAGAGCAGAGGCGAGAAGCAAGCGTGGCAGGTCCCGATGATAGGTGTCCTCCATGCGCACCGAGATCACGAACGTATCGGCCGGAGGTGCCGCGTCCGTGGCCTCCACCGGCGTTTGGAGCCGCGCATCGACGGGCACACAAGCGCCCGCATTCGGGCCGACAAACCAGATGCGCCCTACTCCGGCGGCCTGAAGCGCGAGGGCGTGACGAAGAGGGGCCGGCAGCGACGCAACTCGAGTTGCCGTATCCCATTCGGGCGGTACCCAAACAATGCCAACGCTGTCCTCCGTCAACATGCGACGCGCAAGCTAGCGTGACCTCCAGACCCATGCAAACGTACGCGCGTGTCCGGAGCTAGCCCTAACCCCGTGACGGTCGAGGGTCGCTCCCCGCCTTCTTCGTCGAGGAAGAAGAAGGCGAAAGGTGCGATCGGCTTTGTCATTGGCATCGCACTCTTCTTGTGGGTGTTCCTCTCTCAAGACGGAGTCGAAATTCTCCTCGGCGTGGTCCGCACAATCGGCGATCGCTGGCCCTTGCTGCTCGTCCCCTACGCCATCGGAGCAGGGCTGAGCGTTCTTTGCTATCAAGTCGCGCTTCCCGGACGCGGCCGAGCGGTCCCCTTTGGGGCACTTCTTCACGCGGAGCGCGCAAGCATCATCGTCAACAGCGTGCTTCCCTTCGCGAACTACGGAGGAAACTTCGTTAAGGTGATGCTCTTAGGCCATTGGTACACCACGTCCGAGGTCCTCGCCGCGGGAGTCTGGGGTGCCATTGGTTCCGGCCTCTGCAACTCGCTCGCCGTCGTGGGTCCCGTGGTGGCCATCATGGTGGGCGTCTCCGATCCCTTCGCGGCGGCGATTATCGCGTTGCTCACGTTGACCACGTCCATCCCGGCCTTCCTTGTCATCACTTCCGTGCGCAAGGGGCTGACGGCGAAGCTCATCCGCCTGCTCGCACGAATCCCACGGATTCGCGATGAGAAGAAGACACTGTGGTTGAAACGCGCGCGGGACTTCGACGTTCACCTCGCGAAAGCGGTGGGTGAACGCCGCCGTGATTTCGCTTTGCACGTGTTCATCAAGAGCGGCGTTCAAGTAACGCGAGTCGCGGAGATCTGGCTGATCATCGAGCTCCTCGGTTTGTCAGGAGGGCTCTTGGTCGCACTGCTTTTCAACGCCGTCAGTCGCACGACGGAGCAGTTTCTCAGCTTCATTCCGGGACAGTTCGGTGTCTTCGAAGCCTCGGCCATGCTCGGATTCTCTGCACTCGGTTTCAGCATTGAAGACGGTCTCGCCGTCGCTTTGACGTTGAGGTTTCACTTCTTTGTCAGCATGTTCGTCAGTGGAAGTGCTCTTGCGACAGCGTCACGCGTCACAAAGAAATATCCGCCCGCCACCTCTCTCACCGATGGAGTATCGTCCGGCGCCTAGCAGCGCTGACGTGAGCACCTGACGTGAGCACCTGACGTGAGCAACGGACCCATGCCGCGATGAAAGAAAACAAACCAAAAATCGAACGCCTTGGGCTTCGGGAAAAGCTTGGGAAGCTAAGGCAGAAGCAGGAAAACTCCTTCACGCCGATCTTCTTTCATCGTCCCGCGGCAATTCTCTTCTTGCTTCCGCTCGTCGATATACAGTGGATCACGCCGAACCGGCTCACCACAGTGAGCATCCTATTTCGCCTCGTCGCGGCGGCCCTTCTTTGGCCAAGCGAATGGGGTGGCGTCGAGGGCACGCCCCTCGCGCTTTGGTCGATGGCCATCCTCTGGAACGTGGGCGGCATTCTCGATGCTGCAGACGGTACCCTCGCCCGCTACCGGCAAACGGGCTCCGCCTTCGGACGCTTCTACGACAAAGTCTCGGACCGATTGCTCACGCTTTGTTTCATGATGGCTCTGTCCGCACGGACGATGCTCATCACGGGCGAGATCCGATATATTTTCATCGCCTTCGTCTACGTGGCGATGATGAGCGCATCCAGCGTCGCGAAGTGGATCGAGACCGGGATCATGGCGGACCTGGGCACCGGTTCAGCGGCTGACCCAGACGAAGTAGAAGCCGATGTTCGAACCCCGCTCGAGTGGGTCAAATACTGGCTCTGGTCCCTCCGCACGATTTTCGTCGTAACGGAGATGGACCTTCCCTTTTGGGTGTCAGTCGCGGTCCTGACGACGAAGGAGACGTGGCTCTTTTCTTACCTCGCCGTGGTCACCGTTCCTTACGCGCTCATCGCCATTTCGGTACGCGGCGTCAGGCTCTACCGATTGGATGTCGCTTCTCTCCAGAGCGACGCGGACTTGGACCGCTCTGACCTGGACCGGTCGCCGATCTCTTCGATCAAGGAAGTGGTCGAGACGCCTTCTGTTCGAGGCAAGTAGACGACCTCACAGAGGGAGCGGTATTCGTCGAAGCGTCCGACCCAGTCATCCCCCATGACCAGTTTGTCGGCTTGATGCTGCCGAATGTACTCGCCCTTTAGCTCCAGAGAGTCCTCGAGAAAGACCTCGTCGACGAAGCGGATCATGGACACGATTTCCATTCGGTCGTCTTCCGAATAGACCGGTCGACGTCCCTTTTTGCGGAAGTTGAGCTCGTCCGACGAGACACCCACAACGAGGCGATGTCCAAGACGTGCGGCGCGTTCGAAAATCCGAACGTGGCCGACGTGCAAGACATCGAACGTTCCAAACGTGATCACGGTGCTTTCGGGTCTAAGGTCCATCTTAGAGGTCCTGTTTGCAGTGCACGAGGTCTCGGCTGTATTCGTAGTTGCCATCTAGTTCTTTGATCATTCGCTGGGTGGCCCATCGCTGCCAGATGAGCGCGATGATGAAGATGATGTTCATGGGGACCAAGCGAATCCACAGATAGACGTCAACGCGGTCAGCCATCGCGCACCAAGCCATCAGGTAGCTGTGCGGCGCAAGCGACGTCATCGTTAGCAAACGCATCGGGATCAAGTTGTGCTTCCGATAGGTGGCGGCGAACTCCGGCTTGGTCATCAGTTGGCGAAGTTCGCGGGAGTCCGGATCGAAAAACCGGATCAAACGTTGCTGCTGCTTCAGGTACGGCAACATGACGTGCTTGACCGCGACGTAGGAGAGGAGACCGTTCTCTCGAGCGACTTCGATCTGTTGCGCGGTCTGATCGTAGTCTTGTCCCTCACCTCGGCCATCTGGCCGGGTCATGCGCAAGTAGCTCTCTTTGAAGTAGTCGTAGAGAGAGAGATGAACCGAAGTCATGAGGATGGCGGGCACCGCAATCCACAAGTAGGTGGTGTCGTGCTGCTGCGTCCACAGATGGTAGATGGCGGGTAGAACCGTCACGAGAGCGACGACCATGTCCGCCCAGCCGTCGATGGCTCGACCAAACTCGGATTGGAGTTTCTTCGCACGAGCCAAGAGGCCGTCCGCGCCGTCAAGAATCGCGGCGGACCATAGCAAGATGCCGCCAGCCACCATGGCGCCTCGGCTGCCCCAGATGAACATCGCCCCGGCGATCGTACCGACGATCACCGACATGAGCGTCACCATGTTTGGCGTGATCGGCGTCCGCCAAATGAGCCGGACAAATCCGTAAGCCAAGGGACGATGAACTCGAATGTTAATCGGGTCTTCGACCTCGGTGGACTTCAACAAAGTCTTGAGTGGAGGGAGCTGAAGGGGGCGCGTCATTTGCCGAGTTACAAAGCAATATGCGTACCAACCACACGGGTTGTTTGGTTCCCGATGAATGTGTTGGTTGTTTTACGGGCTATTTCGGCGAGATCGTCTGGCCTAGAAGCACTCTCGCCCATGTCGAAGCGGGCTGCGCTCGTGCTTATCGCTCAATGTGAATCTTCGATTGCGACTCTGTGATCCGTGAGGTGTGAGCTTTTTGCGTCAGGTGACCGCGCAGGTAGCCACTCTGTGCTTTGAGCCCGGATGTCAAGACGCAAACTTAGCGAAACACCCTCAAACAGAGGTTTTCGGTGCTCGTGTGGTCCAGATCGCCCAGGCGATGAACAGAAACTGAAGGGGCAGCCGAACCCAAAGCCCAAGAGAGGGAAGATCAGGGAAGTCCTCGGGGTGAAGCGCCATGTGGATGTTCGCTGGGAAGACCGCGAGCAGGGTGGCAACAGCGGCCCACCCAGAGTACGGGCGCAGCCTTGGGGCGAGCACAGCTAAGCCCACAACGACTTCGACGACGCCGGAAATAAAGACCAGCGCGCCATGCGCCGGCAGGTAGCTCGGCATGATCGCCAGATAGAACTCTTCGTTTAGGAAGTGGTTGATGCCGCCGGCGATGAAGAACAGGCCGAACACGAGGCGAAGCGCCGTACGAAGATGTTCTCGGGTCATGCATGCCTCTACTACGAGCTTCAGCTCCGGGCAAAAAGCAGAAGGCGCAGATCGAGCTCGTAGCGGAGGTAGTCCGGTTCCATGTGCTCGCATAGACGGTAGAACGCCTTGTCGTGCTCTTTGTGCCGCAGGTGCGCGAGCTCATGAACAACGACCATACGTAGAAACTCCGGTGGGAGCTCTTTGAAGACGCTCGCGATGCGTATCTCGTTCTGAGCCTTGAGCTTTGAGCCTTGAACGCGAACCGCGTAGGTATGAAGTCCAAGCGCGCGGTGCAGCGTGCTGATGCGATCGTCGTAGCGGACCTTGGCCAAGGGCGGCGATGAGCGAAGGTGTTTGCGCTTGATGTCTTGGGCGTAGCGGTAGAGCGCCGCGCTATTCGTGATGTCGTTCGTTTCCGAATAGCGGGACAGCAGGCGCTTCTCGAGGACGCCTTCGCTGCGGAGGGCGTGGGCGCGCTCACGCGCTTCCTCCGGGTATCCGTTGAGATAGTCGACCATGTGTGAATCTCTGCCTGGTCCAGCGGTGAGAACCGGTGGAAGGCTGGCTACTTCTCGACGACGACGAGCCAGTAGGACGAGTCGTCCTTGGTGCCGGAGCCTGGTGTGACGCTTTTCGAAACCCAGCCATCGGCAAGCAACGCCGGGAGCGCATGCTGGTCGTCGTTCTTCGCGTACTTCTTTTCATCGGGGTCGCCGCCCAGAAGCCAAGATTCGCCGTTGTCGGAGACCACTACAAAACACTGTGCCATGAGCGCGGTCTAGGCGAAGAGCGAGGTTCGTCAAGCGGCGTACGCGACTCGCGGGCTAGCGCTCTTCGCAGGCGCACTGCTCTTCAAAGTAAGACTCGCATTCGCTCAACGCGTCGACGACGTACTCCACTTGATAGTAGCGGGGTTCTCCTGGTTGTTTCGCCGTCTGACATCGATAGAAAAGCCAGCGTGAAGGCGCGTCGTCGTCCTGCGGCCTGAATCGCTGAGTTTCTGCGGCGACCGCGAGAACCGCGCCGTCGATGCCTGCGCCCACTTGAAACCCGCGCCGCATTCCCTGACGGCCACCCGTGGCCGCGCCGATGGTCGCTCCAAGCAATGAGCACCCCATCTGAAGCGCTGCGACGAGCATGACCGATGCCAAGAGAAGAACGGACATGAGAGAGCGCATCTTCAAACCGTCAGCAAGTTGCGTGCCGCCATAAAGGGCTGGATGTAGCGAAGGGGCTCGGGCGAGGGTGTGAATTTTCTGCGTCACCTACGACACACGTGAGCGCTAGCGCCACTTGATCGAGCAGCCGATGCTGTTCTTTTGATCGCTGGGCGTGATGCCGCTGTCCGCGATCTGCTTCATGGCCTCCACCAGCTCCGCCCGCCGATTTTCAGGCCGGCGCACGTTGCCGTTGTCGAGGCGTCCGCGGTACTGAAGCTTGCCTTCGCCGTCGTAACCAAAGAAGTCCGGTGTGCACACCGCTCCGTAGGCCTTGGCGACGCTCTGGTCCTCGTCGAGCAGATACGGAAAATCGAAGTCGTGCTGCGAGGCGAACTCTCTCATCCTCGCCGGGCTGTCCGCAGAGTGGCGCTGGTAGTCGTTGGACATGATGCCAACCAGGCTGATCCCAGCCGTCGCGAGAACACGCGCGTCTGCGGACAGGTCTTTGGCGATGGCTTTCACGTAGGGGCAGTGATTGCAGATGAAGGCGACGACGAGGCCGTTTTCCCCCATCGCGCTCTCGCTGGTGATGAGTGTCCCATCGAGGTTGGGAAGCGAGAACCTTGGCGCTTTCTGGCCAAGTTGAACGATGGGCGTTTCGAGGAGCATGGCGGCGATCTAAGGCTCATTGGCGAGGAGACCAGGGAAGATCGGGTCGCTTTGCCTCGCCCGCAGACATTCTCGGAGTGCCGGCGTGCATCATCGCCATCCGCGTCCATACTTGCTGGCGTGAGTGAAAACGAAAAAGATGCGGCCCGTTTCTCCAAAGGCGACCAACTGGCTATCGCCCATGGCAAAAGCAATGTGGGTGTTCGCGGTGAGATCTTTTGGACCGGGGCCAACAAGTACGGCCCTGGGTTTCGCTACGGTCTGAAGGACGAGAACGGCGAGACCTACTGGGTCGACGAAGCCGACCTTGGACCGATCGAAGGCGCTCCACCTGCGCCGGCTCGTAAAGCCGCACCGACTGGCCCGGCCAAGGACCCCATCGCGAAGGGCGCCACGGTTGAGATCACCAGCGGCAAAGAAGGCGTCGGGCAAAGCGGCGAGGTCTTCTGGACCGGCGACAGCAAGTTCGGCCAGGGCATGCGCTACGGAGTCAAGACTCCGGACGGCACGACCTACTGGGTCGATGGCATGTTCGTCACGCAAACCGCAGGTGCGCCCGCCGGTGGCTCAAATGAATTTCGGGAAGCGCCGCGCTCGAAGTCCGGCTCAAATGACTTTAGCGACGGTGGCTTTAGCGACGGTGGCTTTAGCGACAGTGGCTTTAGCGACAATGAGTTTAGCGATGCGCCTGCGTCCACTCCAGCCGCGCCGCCTTCTTTCGGCGACGAGCCACCTCTTGAGGATGACGACGTTCGCTATGACGCGGATGACTTTGGCGGCGGCGAGTTCAGCGACGACGACAGTCCCTTCTAGTCTACGTTTCGCGTGAGCTGACGTTCGACGGGGAACACCACCTCGTCAGCGCGCACCCATGCTCGGCGCAGTTCACCGCATGCTCCGGCGCTGTGCACCCCCGGCGCTGTGATGAGTCGCGCCCACGCCTCGCCCTGAACGTGCTGCACTTCGAAGCCTTCGCTCACGCGAACGCTCGCCCAAACCGGGCCATGTGGCGTCTCACGAACGAACGCGCCGGGCGTGAGCTGTGCGGGTCCGCGGTAAATCCGGTCGCCGGAGAATCCAACGCGACCTCGCAAGCACGAACCGGTGCCGCTCCCGCCGGTGGTGCCGAAGCCCCCCAGAGTTGTCCGACTCAGATCCTCGCGCCTGACCCATCCTTGGATGCTGTTGTAGTGGTTCGTCCACAAGACGCGGAACCAGCTGCCGCGTCTCTCTAGTCGGGTGACGAGAAAGCCCTGATCACGCACTTGGATACTCACGGAGTCGCGACTTCGCGGTTCATCATGAACACGAAGTCTGCGTCGCCGGTTCTCCCAAAAGGTCCCGTCGCCGGACTCGAGGATCTCGAGAGTCTCGGTCTCACGTTCAGCTTCGCGAAAGAGCATGATCTGATCGCAGCTGGCTTCGAGGCCATCGACCTCGATCCAAGCGTTCAAGCGGGCGTGAAAGACCAAGCCCTCATCGCGTGTGCGCACGCTGCGGATCTCCGTGGCCGGCCCCAGCGACACCATTCCCCGACCGGTCACTATTCGGTCGACGAGCTGGTAGTGAACGACGTCCGCTTCGCCGACAAAGCTGAGGCCCACACGGGCTTCCACGGCATGAGCTTGGCGTGGACCCCGAGGCCGAACCACCACCGCTCCGTCCACGTTGAGTTCCCCAGCGTGCGGCACTTCAACGGAGATCGTGGCTTCCCCTCGGTACTCGCATTGCCCAACGCCCGTGGAGGGGACGCTGAGGAGACAGAAGAGCAAAAAGACGCCACGGCACATGCGTGATGGGACCAAGCGGAGACCAAGAAGTTCCCAAATGCCTCCCGGAATGAGCTGACAACCTCTGCCTGATAGCTTTTGACAATGTTTGGCATGATACTATCGATTGGATCTATTCCTTAGCGGCTTCTAGTGTCTGTTCTCAGCCCAAACCAAGGAAATACAGATATGGAAAACAAAGAAGGCACCCGCATTCCCGAGATGACGTTTCGCAGCCGCCGAAATGGCGACTGGAACAACATCCAATCCAAAGACTTTTTCGCGGGTCGACGCGTTGTGCTCTTTGCGCTCCCCGGCGCATTCACACCGACCTGCTCATCCAGTCACCTGCCTCGCTACGATGAGCTTGCCCCCGTCTTCAAGAAGAGCGGCGTCGACGAGGTCGCCTGCCTCTCCGTAAACGATGGTTTCACGATGGAAGCCTGGGGTGAAACACAGGGTCTGGAGAACGTGACGCTGCTCCCCGACGGCAACGGTGAGTTTTCCGCCGGCCTCGGCTTCCTCGTCGACAAGAGCGAACTCGGATTCGGCAAGCGAAGCTGGCGTTACTCGATGCTTGTGGACGACGGCGTCATCGAGAAGATGTTCATCGAAGAAGAGAAGCCTGGCGACCCGTTTGAGGTGAGCGACGCGGACACGATGTTGAACCACCTCAACGCGTCGGCGCAGCTTCCGCCGGAGGTCACGCTATTTACGAAGCCCGGCTGCGAGTTCTGTCTCAAATCGAAAGAGCTGCTGACGCAAAGAGGCCTCGCCTTCGAGACCATCGAGCTCTCTAAGGGCATCAGCTACAAGAGCCTCCGAAACATCACGGGGCAAAGCACGGCTCCACAGATCTACATCGACGGCACACGCATCGGCGGATTCGAAGAACTCAAACAACACTTGGCCGCGCTCTAGCCTTGGCCACGATCACTCAGATCCGTTATGCCGTCGCCATCGACCGACATCGGTCGTTTCGGGCAGCTGCGAAGCGGTGCCATGTCACTCAGCCGACGCTGAGCGCGGGTCTGAAGAAGCTCGAGGAACACCTCGAGCTCCTTCTCTTCGACCGGAGCCGCTCGCCGGTGGAGCCGACGCCCGAAGGGATGGTGCTCCTCGAGCAGTTCCAGGTCGTTCTGCGTGAACACGAACGCATTCACGATGTTGTGTCCAGCCTGCGCGGCATGGTGCGGGGCCCGTACCACCTCGGGATCATCCCAACGATGGCGCCCTATATTCTGCCACGCTTCCTGCCGGCATTTGGCGACGCGTATCCCGATGTGACGCTTCACATCGAAGAGCTGCCAACGGATCAGATCGTCACGCGCCTGACCGACGGCACCCTCGACGCTGGCATCTTAGCGGGTCCGCTAGCGGACCGCCGAGTCGTCGAGTTTGATCTCGGGAGCGAGGAGTTCTGCGTCTTTCATTCGCCAAACGCGGAGCTCCCTCTAGATGCGGACGGGCGCGTCGACATGAGTCGCCTGCCCATGGAGCAGCTCTTGCTCCTCCGCGAAGAACACTGCTTGCGCGCGCAGACGCTTCACATTTGCCGCAATGACATCTCCTCACCGTCTTCGCAGCGCTTTGCCATCGAAGCGGGCAGCATCGCCACGCTGTGCGCGATGGTCCTGCAAGGGCCCTTCTTTACGGTGTTGCCGGCGCTCGCTGGAGACGATCTCCGCGAAGCCGGGCAAGGTGAGCTGCTCAAGGACATCGCCGGTCCTGTTCCCTTTCGCGAGGTCACGCTCGCGGTGCACCGCTCGGAAACAAAGCGCGCTATTCGCGACGCGCTCATCGGCTGCGCGAGAGATGCGCTGCCGTCTCTTCGCTCGCCCAAGCGTGCAAAGAAACCGATCGCGCCGCGCTAGTCTTGTCGCTTACGACAAGAGAGTTGGCGGACCGCTCAGACTCTCAAGGTACGCAAAAGCCGTAGACGTCTGACGTCCCGTCGGCGCGACATGTGCAGGCGCTGTCTGCAAGCAAGCAAACAGGTAGGCATTGAGTGGTGCCGTTCCATCTGATGCAATAGCCTCCGGGGGCACACCCCGTGAAGATGGTGCAGGCCTCCTCGGGCCCGGCATTGCCCGTCGGCTGCTCACAGGACTCTCCGTATGCACTATGAACACACTTGTTGCCCTCAGAGCAGCCGGTGTTGGCAATGGGGTCACAAGGCGATCGACAAACGCCGTACGACGTTCCCACCAACCCGAAGCAGGCGTCCGTCAGCGATGAGCAGGTGCAGCTGGCCCCCACCGCGCACTGCTCTTGGCAACGTGGGTTCGTGCCATCAATCGCGGCCTGGCAGATCAAGCCGCGCTGGCAGGCCCGCGTCCCGCCACAACTTTCTCCGACCTCTCGGCCCCCGGTTGGCTGACAGAATGTCGTGCCGGGCGTGCGTGGGTCCGGCGTGCAGGTCCGAGACCCACCACAGCCCGTGCTGTCTTGTGGATCGCACATGGCTCCTGGATCCGGCCATCTCTCTGGGCAGGCGACGGGTCCGGCGTCCGAGCCGCCATCAAAAATCGGCATGACCATCCCCGCGTCAGTCCCAACGTCCGGCCCTGCGTCCGTTCCCACTGGCCCGCCATCCATTATCACCCCACCGTCGGAGCCCGCGTCAATGGATCCCTCAATGCACCCAAGGACGATGTCACAACGTCCTCCTGCACAGCGATCGTCGTCTTCGTAGTAGAGGCAGGTCCCCGCGCTGCAAACGGCGGAAGCACAGCCCACGGAGTCGCACTCGCTGGCGTTAGTGCACTCCAGTGTGCACTCGGCTTCCACAACTACGCACTCCGGGTCAACGCAGCGCCCGCCTAGACAACTGGTGGCGCCTGGGTCGGCGGCCATAGGACAGGTGACGTCAACGCAGTCTCGCGAGATGACGACGGTCATGACTCGATCACCGCTCACGACGACGAGGGCCTCCTGTGAAGCGGCCGTCGCCCCCGCGTTAAGCAGCGTCAACGTGACCTGATAGTCATTTGGCGGAAGCGAAAGCGACGCGATGCGCACGCCCGTCGAGAACTCGCTCTCCCCCCGGAACAGGAACTGGCGAGTCTCCGCGACCCCCGCGTTCACCGGCTCCACCCGTATCGTCGCCGCCGTAAAGTCGACGCCGGGACGTAGATCGGTGATCAGATCGATCCACAACGTTGGGTTGTCATCGGTGCAAGCGGGCAGAAGAACAAGTGAGAGCAGCGCCACGATCCATCGACTCATTGGCTCATCGTATCGAAAACGGTACCGCTTGCCACCCGCGAGAGCGATCGTCACTGGCAGTAGCCGTACTCCTCAGAGAACCCAACCGACGTACATATGCACGAGACCACGCCCGACAGCTCGCACGCGCGCTGACACCGCCGACCCATCGACATCACGTCCGAACAGAAGTGGCCCGGCGCGCACTCTGTCGTTTCGTCGCACAGCATGCCTTGCGGCGAGGTTCCTGACTCGGGCGCACACGTCGGCCCAAACGACGTGAGGTAGCAAGTCTGACCTTCGTCGCAGCCGGTGTCCGCGACGGGGTCACAAGATGCCCCCGTCGTGCATACGCCGAAAGGAGCCTCATCAAGAGGTACACAGCGCTCGTCCGCCCCACAGGTACAGTCGTGCGGGATTGTACAGATGCTGCTGCATCGCCTCACGCCGGACACTTGCTGTCTCCAACACCGGAGTCCAACACTACACTCGCCTCGCACACAGACCTCGCCTTCAGCCGTTTCTCCATGGCTCCGGCACGTCGCGTCGTCCCCTTCCGGGAGACACGATTCACCCGGCGTACAACCGGTCTGTCTCAGCACATCGCACGTCGTCGTCGGCTCAAAACGCTCAGGACAGAGCGCGCCGCTCGAGAAAGCATCCAGCATCGGCGCATCGGTGCCGACATCCATGCCCGCGTCGCCCGGCGCGTCCATGGGTCCGCCATCGACGGACGCTCCGACACAGCCAAGCATAAGATCGCAGGCGCCGGCGCCGCACCGCGCGTTGTCTGCCCGCAAGAGACACACACCGCTGGCGCAAGTGCTCGTGGCGCAATCGACCGGCGGCGAGCATTCCGCGGCGACCTGGCATTCCGCTTCCGGACAGAACTCTGGCGTGCTGGCGGTGCAACGCGTGTCAACACAAGCGCCACCACGGCAGCTCAACCCCACGTCGCAGAGCACCTCGCGGCAGTCCCGGGAGATGACAAGTTGCACCACGCTGTCGACGGCAACCACCGCCGTCGCGATACGTTCGACGAGAACCTCTCCGGCTCGGATCAATTCCACCGTCACGGTCTGGGACCCGGCCTCTGCCTCGAAGCGACCGACCCGCACACCACGCAGAAAGTCTTGTTCCTGCAAGACGGCGAACGAGGAAGTCTCAGAATCACCCACGGTGACCGCCACCCCATCGAACTCAGTCCCGGGAATAAAATCGGTGCGCAGATCAACGGACAGAGTCGGCCCGTCGGAGCCACAGCCGCTCACTACAGCCCCAATCAGAAGTGCGGACCAGCTCCAAAATGGGGGCGTCATGAGAGCCACGCTAACACCGAAGAGTGTTCGCTACCCTACCCAGTGCACTTCACTACGACAGCAGAGCCAGTACTGCGGCTTCGATCTGAGCCTCACCGAGCAGCACATGGTCCGCTGCCGGGCCGAGCGGGATAAAACTGTCGAGGCTGGTGACGCGGGCCATCTGGCCTTGAAAGCCAGCGTCGACGAGGCCTGCGAGGAGCGCCTCGCTGACGCCGCCACTCTTGCGGGTTTCGTCGACAATGAGAACTTTGCCAGTGGCCTGTGCTTCGCGAAGAACGTCTTCAATAGGAAGAGGCGCGATCCACCGAAGGTCGACGACGCGAATGGTGATGCCGTCGGCACGCAAACGTGCCGCCACGCGGAGGCTCATGCGGAGGCCATTGGCGAAGCTCACGATGGTCAGTGATTTTCCGCGGCCATGGGTTCGCGCCTTGCCGATCTCGACGCGCTCAGGACCGCCCGTGGAGAGCCAGCCTCCGTCGTCGTCGCTGCAGTCGCGCGTGTGGTAGAGCGCGATGGGTTCAAGGAACACGGAGACCGTGCCTTCGGTTTCGGCGAGCTCGATGCAGCTGCGGAGCATGCCAGCGGCGTCTTCAGGACGCGAAGGCGACGCGATGACGAGCCCCGGAATGTCGCGGAGCGCGGCGATGGAGTTGTCGTTGTGAAAGTGGCCGCCGAACCCCTTCTGGTAGGCGTAGCCGGCGATGCGCACGACCATGGGGTTTCGAAACTGGCGCTCGGAGAAGAACTGAAGTGTGCTCGCCTCACCACGGAGTTGGTCGATGGCGTTGTGCAGGTAGGCGAGGTACTGAATTTCGCACACGGGCAAAAGACCTGCTTGGCCGGCGCCGATGGCCATCCCCAAGATGCTCTGTTCGTCGAGGAGCGAGTCGAAAACGCGCGCGACGCCGAAGCTCTTCTGAAGACCGCGCGTCACGCCGTAGACGCCGCCCTTCTTTCCGACATCTTCGCCGAAGACGATCATCCCGGAACGCTTCTCCATTTCATCCGTGAGGACATGGCGAATACTCTCGGCGAGCGTCAGACCTTCCGGTGCTGCCTCGTCTTTTGTCGTGCGCTTCTTCTTCGTGCCCTTCGCCTCGGGTGGGCCGCCCAGACACCAAAGCACGTCCGCTGCGTCGCGGAGACCTTCTTCATCGCAGACCTCGGCGGAGGCCTCCCGAACTTCGGCTTCGGCGTCGTCGTAGAGCTTCTGCACGGCGGCGGCGGACATGCCATGCGCGACGAGCGCGCGCGCGGTTTGGAGCAAGGGGTCATGCTCTTCATCCACGCGGATGTCCGAGGCGCTGCGGTAGGCGCTCTCGATATCAGAGCCGGCGTGGCCGAGTAGGCGCACGGTTTTCATGTGGACGAAGATTGGCGCGCGAGAGCTGCGGACGCGTTGCATGGCGTCATCAAGTGCTTCGGCGCAGGCAAAAATGTCCCCGCCGTCGACCTGCATGTATGCGTCCGGCCCCAGCGCGGCGTACGCTTCTTCAATCCAGCGTTTGGGTGTCGGAACGCTGATGCCGAGCCCGTTGTCCTCGCACATGAATACAAGAGGCAGTGGATAGCCGCGATACGCACACTGACGCGCGG
>JBLHKB010000009.1:0-41861 GCA_047619315.1 Polyangiales bacterium | reverse complement strand
AACGTCGGCGCCGCTAGGATTTCCCCATGAGACTCCGTCTGAGCCTGGTCTTCGCTTTTGGACTGCTCTCAGGCGTGGCCGCTGCGACGGCGAGTGCGCAGTGTGACCCCTGTTCCCTCCTGGAGATTGAACAGGCTGCTTTTCCGGCGCCGCCTCCGCCGCCAGCCGTTGAATCTCTGAGAGAGACCAGCAACGTTCCCGCGAGCGCTCCTTCTATGTGGAGTGCGGGTCTGTGGCTTGGAGTCGACTCGCTGTCGACGTTGGGCGCAAGCCGAGGCGCCCTGGATCTTGGACGTCTCAGCTTCGGCGCACGAGTCCGGTCTCGCCATTTTGGATTCGGATTCGGCGCTCATGTCGGCGGCGGCTATGTGGGACGCGCCGACGGCGCGACGATGTCCTCGGCCTACTTCGACATGGGTATAAGCTTGGACCTGCGCACGTATTTGCTCGACGGGCCGGTCCAGCCCTTTGTCGTCGGTGGTGCTGGCCTTGTCTTGGGCGGCATTCAAGAGCACGACCCGCTGATATCGGAAGAGTGCTTGTCGGACATCCGCGCGGAGGTTTCCGGCGGCGGTGGCCTTGAGGTCGCGCTTTCGGATCGGCTCTCGCTGACGGGTGCGCTCCGTGTGGTGTACCGTCATCGGTTGTTCGGAGACGTCCCCTACTACGTTCGCAACGGTGGCGATTCCCAGGGACTGTGGGGCCTCCGCGGCGAAGTCCGGGTCGTCTTTAACTTCGACGCGGCAAGCAGCGAACGCTGACTCTGGTCCTATTTCACTGGATGTCGCCGGATGAAGCGCTGCTGACGGTGAGCATCATGATGATCACGCTCATAGCCAGGCGTTTCGCGGGAGAGTCCGTAGGCGCCAGCGTGATGCCCGGGCCGTCTGGGTTTCCGCCCATGAGCGTCCCATCCGCGCCGAAGTGGAGGGTGAGGCTGCCGACAGCGGCGGAGCCGTCGAGACCGATCACGGCCATTTCCTGACCTGCGGCCGTGCGCAACACCCCATCCGACGACAGGGTGGCCACGGTCTCACCGTCCACAGAGATGTCGCCGTTCGCGGCAAAGACCGGCGAAGGGCCGTCCTGGCCATCCATGCTGAGCCGTCCGGTCGCGTCGACTCGTATCATGGCGCCGCGGCTGTCCGTCAGCGTCAACGGAGCGAGGACAAAGACGTTGGCCGGAGCAGCGGTCTCGGCGCCGCTCGTCGAGTCAGCGACGTCGCCTTCCGGGGCTGCGCTGTTCCCTCCGCACGCAAGGGCGAAGGCGAGGGCGAGGACGAGTCGGGTGTTCATGCCTTGGCGCTAACATGTCGTCTGGGCATGGGTAAAGTTGCTGCGCGCGCGCATGAGCCTCGGTTTCCGCAGGCCTCGACATCGAGGCTTCGTTGCTGGGAGACGGTGTCGGGCGTCGAAGTGCTGGCCCCTCGGGCGTATGTCGTCTGCTGAAATTCTGACCGTCGATGGCGATCGTGAGGCGGTATCCTGTCGCGCAGAGCGGCTGAACGGCCCAGAAGGACGAGAGATGATCAGCAAACTCCAAGCGGACAAGGTCGCAGCCGAGTGCGTCTCCGAAATCGCATCGGCGACTGGTTTGGCGCTCGTGACACCCGAGGAGGCTCAGGGAGTACGAGCCGGCGGGCTGTACCCATGGAGCATGGCTGACACGCACCGGATTCATCCAACAGATCTTGAGTCCTGGCGGGCACTCAAGCCCGTCATGAAGGTGTTCCTCCAGGATGAGCGCGAGGGCGCTTACGTCGTGCTCAAGTACGGCCAGCAGAGAGTGTTGATGGTTGAATCGAGGATAGCGCCGTGATGTTGGTTCCTCGTATCTTCGTGGAAGATGGCGTTGGCGACCGCGACCTGGAGCGACTGGCGGGGCGTTTTGTCGATGACGGGTTCGAGCTCGCGGAGCTGCGGGATCTTGTTCGCGTGCAGGTGGTGAACTGGACACTGACCCTTGGCAATGTTGAAGGGGCGAAGCTGGACCGCGCGCGCCACTTCTTCTCGGAGGTCTCGTGCGTTGTGAATGACGCGGATGCGGTGTTCGAGCGCTTTCGGGCTCCGCTCTGGGCCGTGATGGCGAGGCTGGTGAGTCTCGATGCGTTGCCGCCGCGACCCGGCGCTTGCGCGGCGCTCCTCCGAACTCTCGCCACGTCCTGGGAGCAGGTCGAAGGGACGCAGCATGTCTGCCTGGGCGACCCTTTTGAAGCGAGCTCGCTCTTGCAGAGGGTCTCGCCGGGGATGCTGCATGCGTGGGGCGACCCGGCGGAGGCGAACGGAGCCGATATGTTGCGCGCCCTCGCCGAACGCATCGAGTGGGCGAGCGGGCCTCAGATCACACACGCCGTTCGCGAGACGATGCTGCGGATGGGCTATTCGACGGGGAGCGCAGATGCCTTCCTGGATAAGTTCAAGGGGCGGACTTCGTTGCTCGCTTCCTGTCCCGAGTCGCTGTTCTCACAGCTCCTCGGAAGCCCGCAGGCTCTCGACGCAGAGGAGCCCACGTTCTAGATGTCCTTGAACGAAGAGATGCCTGCGCTCTCCCGTGAGGAGCTGACCGGCGGGGACAGTTCAGGAAGAGTTCGACGTTAGTCTGAAAGAGCTCGGCGCCAGGTCGTGAGCCCATGGGCAGCATGGACGAAACGCATCCAGAAGACCGCGAGTACTGGCGACAGGTTGGCATCACATTAAGAGCAAGCCGATGTACTGGTTGGTGGAACGCGGACATCGTTCGTGCGAATGAGAAGAGATGAGTCGCGACTTCCCACTTCCGTTGCTCGACTGGTCTCAATACCGGCATGCGTATGGCAACGCGCACGATGTGCCCGTGCGATGGGCGAACTTTCTCGAGCACTCTACCGAACGAGATCTGCAGCCAGACTTACCCAGTGCGATCTGTCATCAAGGAGATGTGTACTCGGCGACTTGGCTTTTGGTACCCCTCCTTGTGGAGCTTGCGCTGAGTCATCACCCGGCATGTGCCGCGGCTGCGGAAGTCTTGGGTTCGATTCTCATGTCGACGTGCGATTGCGCCGCGAAGAAAGCCGCCGCTCAGGAGGTCGCAAGTCACCTGGACGCTTGGAAGGCGCGTTTTGAGTCTGTGGCGCACCGGAAATCGTTTGCGTGGCTTGCCCTTGTTGTGGCGGTTCGAGCGGGCGATCAGGAGACCGTCACGAGAGTTCGGCGACTCGCCAAAGCGGCGAGCGGGACGCCGGATGAAGACTACTATGAGTTCGCGTTCTGGTCGGTTCTCGAAGAGCACCTTGGACTACACGAATAGCGAATGAGGGTTTCCCTGTAGGGGGTTGACCCTCTCGACTTCAACAGCAAAAATCGAATCCTCTTCCATGATCTGCTTTACAGTCACTACTTGGACAAGAGCGTTAAACGCGACGATAACGTCGGTATTCGTGGCGTCGTCGCGCTGTGCCGAGAGGCCAAGTTCTTTCGCACTTCCCTCATGGGAAGAGAAATCGTCGGTCGCGTTCGCCACAAGCTGCGCGAGCTCCGACTGCGCGACAAACCGAAAGAGCATGCGCTGCTCCTGAGGGACGCATGAGCCTTTGGCGACGGTGCGTTCCCTGGGCGATGTTCATGGTTGGGCTGCCGCTCTTTGCTTGGCAGTGGAGTCTACTTCTCGAACCCGATTCCTTTCAGTCATCGATGGTTCTTTGTCTTGGGGGTCTCGCTCTTCTTCTCGCGGGGTTCGTGTGGCTTTCTTTACGCCTGGCGCATCGCCTTCAAAATCGCGTGGTGAGACGATGACGCGTGGCGCCTTTGTCCTTCTTTTGCTGGCGGCCTGTTCCTCGCCAACAGCGTCCTGCGAGATCAATGTTGTGGGCGAGGTCCGCTCCGACACGTGTGCATTCGGCGCCGTGTGCGTTCCGCGCGCGCATGTTGGTGCGTGTGGCAGTGTTGGCATCTGTCCACGTGTCGCCCGAGTCGGAGCGCTCACCAAAACCGAGAGTATTTGCTATGAGCAATGCGACTCCGGGACCTGCCGCGCTGGCTGGTTTTGTGACGACTGGTCCGGTGAAAGCTTCTGCCGGACCGATTGGTCGGAGCGCGGCCTCGTTCCGTGATGCTGGGCGGGCGTTTCGACTTCGAGTGCTAATACGTCGACCACACGATTTTAAACCTCCGACGCGGCCCTCGGCCGCGATCACGCCGTCGCTTCGACTTTAATGTGCCAGCACGTCCTTCGTCGAAATCGGAGACGACCTCACGAACGATCATCCACATCAGAGGGTCAAAACCATGTGGTCGGCGCGCTAGTCGCCCACGAACGCACGCCACGTGAGGCTGATGCGAGGCTCTGCGTAGCGCGCGCGTTTGATGGCGTGTGCCCAGTGCTGCTGTACTTCCGCGGACATGTAGAGCACGGACCCGCTCGCCAGCGGAAAAGCGCGCCGCTCTTCGGGGTTCTCGCGCCCGCGAAAACGCAGCGGCCGCGGAAAACCTAAGGAGACGATGGCGACGCCGCTCTCCGGCACCAGCTCTGACGTGTCGTCGGAGTGAAAGCCCATCTTGCTTCGGCCGTCCGGGTAGTGGTTGAGCAGGCAGTTGTTGAAGGGCACGTCAAAGCGCGACACGAGCTTCTTTCGGACCACTTCAAGACATGGAGGGAAGGCCACGGCGGGGTACACCATTTGGGCGTAGTTGTAGGGAACGCCGCAGGACGCCGTGCGCCGAGCGGCCATGGAGCCTTCCCAAGACAGCTGCTCAAGGAGCGCGTGCATCAGCTCTCCGGGGGCTTCCACGAAGTCTTCCTCGATGTCCAAATGCGGCGGGGCAAGCTCCACTCGGGGAGCCTACGCGAAACGGTGTGTTGCGCTAGACCTGGATCGCTCTCCGCGGGCCCGCTTCGCATCTTCAGGTGAGTCCGAAGTAGGCCCTACGACGCGAATCCAGCTGTCTGCGTCGAGATTCGCGGCTAGCTCGATCATGACCCACGGTCTCCGCAGTTCGCTGATGCGTCAATGGGTTTCGACTTGCGCGCGCCGCGAATCTTGGTGCTGCTACGCTGTCCTATGCGCTTCACGTCAGCCCTTACTTGTTAGCGCGCTCCTTGGCTGCGGTTCGGCGGACGCTGGATCTCAAGGAGAGCCCGGCGCGACGGGCCGAGCCGGCGCCGCTGGTGCATCGGGTCCGAGCGGCCCACGGGGCGAAGACGGCGCGGAAGGGCAGCCTGGCCCCGCCGGCGACTCTACGGGAGACTACGCTCTGGGCGATATTTCCTGGAATGGCGGCACGACAGTTCGAGTACGAGGTCACTTCGTCACCATGTCCGGCTTCTATTACGCCGGCGCCTATTCGGAGCGCGGCGGCACGCACGCGCTGCCGAGCCAGGTGAGCGACGTGAGCTACGGAGCATCTCTGGATGGCTACGGGCTGCCGACGCACAACACGGAGCGACCTTCCCAATGGGTCGCTTTGTTTGGCGTGGTCCTCCCCGAAGAAGAGGTCGCGTCCTTTCGTTTTGTCCCCTACCTCCGTGTCCTGTCCGCGGACGGACGAAACGCGGAGGTGGATCCCGCGACGGGAACCATGACCTCGGGACGCTACGATGGCGCCAAGGTGCTGCTCTGCCACGAGAACGGCGAACGCAGCGGCCGCATCGTCACCCTTGAAAGCCATGGCGCATCCAGTCTTGTGTTCGCCGAGGACGTCGCCCTCGCGGAGGGTGACTATGTGCTCATCGCGCCGGCGCTTGAGTTTCGCTACGGCCGCACGTTCAAGCTGGATGTCCCGGCCAGCGGTCCGATGGAATGGCGGAACTTTCAGTTCTCTGGCCGGGACACCTATTCATACACAGGCAACCCCTTCGGCGACCGCACCAGTCAGGAATACGAGCCGCTTGACCTGCGCTTCTACATCTCGCCGCTCGCCACGGGTGTCATCGGTACGATCCAAGCCTTCCGCACCAGCGAAGACGGTGCCGGTGCATCGTTTACGGTCTCTCACGACAGCTCGAACCACGTGGTGGCATCCATCAGCGCAGACCGGACGACGGCGTACGGGGACGGCGCCACCGCTCCTTTTCGTGCGCCCGTCAACCGGCTCCGCCAAGAGCTGTCGGTGCGCACCGGCCCTCAGAGCGTGGGGCGTGTCGTGATCACCGGGTGGAGCGAGTAGAGGCTCTCCTCGGCGATATCGGTATGGGTTTCTCAAGAGGCTGAGTACTGTGTCGTCATGGTCCGTGCGCTCTCTTCTCTCGTCCTTGTCCTCGCCGCCTGTGGTCCGGGGGCTGACACGAACATCGATGCTGCGATGGATGTTCGCGACCCCGCGGACAGCGCAGCCGATGGAGGTCGAGACGCCGCCACACCCGACGTCGCCGATTTCGACGCCGCCGCCGCGGACACTGGGCCCGACGCACCATCGACGGACGCAGGAGGTTCAGATGCGGGAGGCGCCGACGTGGGGGCTGTGGACGCCTCATCGGATGTTCCAGCCGTCGCCGAGTGTGGCAACGGCGTCAGGGAGCCGGGCGAGGAGTGCGATGACGGCAACCGCGAGTCCGGTGATGCCTGCTCCCCGGATTGCCAGAACGCGTGGTCTTGCCCACCCCTCGATGACTCGTGCGAGGGCGCCCGACCGTCCACGACCGAACACATCCTTGCGAACGCGGAGGGGTGCTCTTTCGCGCTCACCCCATGGTCGCCGGCGCGCATCGCCGAGCGCCGGGGACTCATCGATGCCCTCGCCATGTCCGCCGTCGACACCGGCGACCTCTTGAGCGTCACCGACGGTCTCAACCGCGAGGCCCGCTCTGGTATCTCTTCACGGAACTCGGACCGCCTCCGCAATCACGAGTGGGAGGGCTTTCGCTGGAACACCGGCGATGAAAACGTGAGCTACTGGTATCCCCAAGGGATAAGCGGGAGCTCCGACGCCTTCGCCGCGTCGATGGCGCGCAAGTATGTGCTCGTCAGTTGGTACAATAATAGCGATGAGCGGCCGACGCGAGGCGTGCGTATTTCGCTCGCGGACGTCACGGACCTCAACGACGTGCGCTACCGCCACCTTCTTCTCATCGAGCCTTCAGGCACGTCGGCTTCGCCGAACTTTGGTCCGGTCACGACGGGGGCGGGGAACCCTCTTCACGCGGGCGGAATCGTTTGGTGGGAGGACCTTCTCTATGTCGCCGACACCAGCGGCGGCCTGCGGGTTTTCGACCTCAGCAACGTCATGCGTTCAACGCATTCGGATACCGAGCGCATCGGAGTCTCCGCCGCACGCTTCGACGCTCGAGGGTATGGTTTCGCCGTCCCGGAGCTCATGCGATACACGCGCGCCGCTGGGTCATGTCCGGTGCGATTCTCCTTTGTAGCGCTCGACCGCAGCTCCACTCCGCCAGCCCTCGTCACCGGCGAATACCAGAGCGACAACGTCGACGGACGAATCGTCGTTTGGGATCTTGACGCCGCTACTGGGCTTCTTGAAGTACGCGAGGGCACCGCTCGGGCCACGGCCGCCTACGCCGGCGGACAGACCCGAATGCAGGGCGCCGTTCGATACGACGGCAACATCTACATCTCCTCGTCCAGCCAAGTGGGCAGCTTGGGGCGCCTCTACCGCACGCGACCGGGTCTCGATGAAAGTCGGATCAGCGCATGGGTCTACGGCGCCGAAGACCTCTACATCGATCGTGAACGAGACATCATCTGGACCGCCGCCGAGTATCCGGGCAATCGAGACGTGGTAGGCATTCCGATCCGAGTTCCCTAAAGGCCTCGCGAAATTGAGAAGACCCAAGAGAACGTCACATCACGGCGTCAAAACTTGGTAACGCGGTCGCTTCAGCCGCGTAGTCTGAGCGAGCGTCATGCGTCCACCCGCCAATACGTCACCGTCTTTCAATGCGCGTCCGGGGCAGACCACCATGGGCCGAGAGGTTCTCTGCACGTTTTCCCCCTTGGTGATTTTTACGTTGCTCCTCGCGGGGGCGATCTACGCTGCCTTTTCCCACTTGGGGAACGCCGCCGATGAGCTCGCTGAGCGTGAGTACCAAAACCAGCAAGGATTGATCGCGCGCCAGGCCGCGGAGCGTCTCGCGGATGTTCTGGACGCGGTTCAGCGCGAGCTGGACATGTCATCCGTTCCTCCGGACCTGTCCGACTTCGAACTCCCCAATGCGCCCGTCAAAGTGACGGTGCTGACGCTGGAAGCAGGGGCGGCGGACTCCACAGGGTTGACCGTGGAGCGTCAGGTGGCCGGCGTTCGGCTGCGCGCACAGCTCGACGCGGAGTCTGTTTACGAAGCGCTTTTCGCCGGCTTGGGTCAGAACTTCGATGCCTATGTCTGGGTGATGGATGACGAACGAACCATCATGGCGACGCCAGATTCAGACCAGGTCGGAACTCGCCCCTTCGAGTCCACGCCCGATGAGTCCCGTCTGTCCGAAGTGTTGCGTGCGATGGTCGCGGGCGAATCGGGCGTGGGGCGTTATGAGTGGCGCGGGGAGAATCGTACGCGCACGCGGCTCATCGCCTACACGCCAGTACGCGAACATTCGCTCTCCGTCGCATACTCCGCGGACCGCGCGGCGGTGCTGGCTTTGACCCAAGAGCTCCACACGCGGCAGGCGTGGTGGCTTGCGCTGTTTCTCGGAGGCTTGTTCATTTCGAGCAGCGTGCTGATTCTCCGTGCAGTTCGGCGATATCGAGAGCGCCTCGAGGCCATGTCACGCCTCGGTCCTTACGCACTCGGGCAGCAACTTGGTGAGGGCGGTATGGGCGTGGTCTTCGAGGCGAACCATGCGCTCCTCCGGCGTCCGACGGCGATCAAGCTAATCCATGCGGAACTATCGACGCCCTCCATGCTCCAGCGCTTCGAGCGCGAAGTGCAGATGACTGCGCGCCTGACGCATCCGAACACAGTGACGGTATTCGACTATGGCCAGACGGCTGCGGGCGTCTTCTACTACGCGATGGAGCTCGTTGACGGCCCCACGCTGCGGCAGGTCATCGAGCATCAGGGCCGACTGCCCGAAGCGCGTGTTGTGCATTTGATGAAGCAGGTCGCGGGGGCGCTCGCTGAAGCTCATGAATTGGGCCTCATCCACCGAGACATCAAGCCATCGAACATCATGCTTTGTAAGCGCGGCGGGCTCTTCGATATCGCCAAGGTGCTCGACTTTGGTCTCGTGCGAGTCGTCGGCGAGACCGGCGGTAAAGTCGTAGGAACACCGGCGTACATGGCCCCGGAGACTTTTACATCCGCGTCCAACGTGGGCGAACGGAGTGATGTCTATGCCCTTGGGGCGGTCGCCTACTATCTGGTCACCGGCGAGGATGTGTTCGACGGGGCGACGATCACGGAACTCGCGAGTCAGCACACCCTCGACGCGCCCAGGCCGCCCGGTGAGAGAATCCCAAAGGACTGCATCCACGCTAGCTTTGAGGCGGTGATCCTTCGTTGCCTTGAGAAAGAGCCCAACAAGCGCCCTGCGAGCGCGCGGGAGCTTCTCGCGGAGCTTGAGAACTTGGAGAGCGAGTGGTCCCAGGCCGACGCCGAGGCGCTCTGGTTCAGTCGCCCGCCACCCGGCGCTGTGGGGTCGGAGTCGCCCACGGAGCTGGGTTTCGCGCAGACCCGCGAAGTTATTCCCTGAGTCCGCGTTCGTGCAAGGCCGGTGCGCCTGAGGTCTGTTCTCCTAACGCCACTTCGCCGGCTCGAAGCCTTTTGACGTGACGAGGATGGGTGTGGGGATCGGCGCGTCCTCCGTCGCGGCTTCTCCGAAGGTCGCGTGAGCCTCTTGCATTGTGTCTTTGTCGGCCATGATCAGTAGAAGTTCCCGCGATGGAGCCGCTACGTACAAGGTGTCGCTCTCGTTCAGCAAGGCTGGGATGAGTAGGGCTCGCGCGGCGGCGTGTCCTTTCTCGTCGCGCAGAATACTCAAGCCCTCCACGGGGAGCTTCAGCGCGGGTTCGCGGGCGCGAAGATTGTCGAGAGCAAGCTCATAGAGGTCACTAGCGCTGTGCTCTACTCCATCGAGGCGTAGGTCGTTGAAACGAACGACCAGATCATCGATGTCGACGACAAAACCAATGGGAAAGGGCAAGCCCCGAATCGTCGTCTCGTTTGTGGCGTCGTTGGTTTTCTGGGCTCCGAAGACACGCAGGAGCACTTGGCTTTCCTCCAGCCAAGCGGGCGTCTGAAAACGCGGCAAGAGCGACTCCGCGCCCTCCACGTCTTCGGCCCCGTCGTCACCGTCCCGAGAACGAAGGCTCGCCGAAATCGCCCACCCCGTGACGAGCGCAACGATGCCCATGACGGCGAGACTTCCGGCGTTGTCTCCGCAGCCGTTCAAGAGGAGCGCTCCCGCGGCGTATGTTCCAAGTCGCATTGAAGGCGAGCCGAGCACGCGGCTTCTCTCCGCGCAAGACGTTCACTGGATGGGCCTTTGGTGCCTCTCGCGAAGCCGAACGCCGAATAGACCCCGGCTCTCAGCACAACCGCGCTCATGCCGCTTTTCTATCGCTGCACGCTAGCCATGGACATTGTCCCCGCAGAGCCGTCTACTTCGGTGCGACGTCGCGAGTTGCGCACGTTCAAGCGAGAGGGAAAGCAAGATGACATCTTCCAACGGAAACGGCGGAAAGTGCCCCGTCATGCATGGGGCGAATGCACACAAAGCATCGGCGGCGACGTCGAATCAACATTGGTGGCCAGACCAGCTCAACCTGAAAGTGTTGCGAAAGGCGGCGCAGGCAGACCCGATGGGTTCCGACTTTGACTACGCCGAGGCGTTCAAGAGTCTCGACATGGACGCTCTCCTAAAAGACGTCGACGCGGTCATGACGGACTCCAAAGAGTGGTGGCCCGCGGACTACGGCCACTACGGTCCGTTCTTCATTCGCATGACCTGGCACAGCGCAGGTACGTATCGCATCAGCGATGGACGCGGTGGAGGCGGCGGTGGGATGCAGCGCTTTGCTCCGCTCAACAGCTGGCCGGACAATGTCAACCTCGACAAGGCCCGTCGCCTGCTCTGGCCCGTGAAACAAAAGTACGGTCGAAACCTCTCATGGGCGGACCTGATGATCTTGGCGGGCACCCGAGCCCTTGAGACCATGGGGTTCAAGACGCACGGCTTCGCCGGCGGTCGCGCGGATGCGTGGGAACCCGATGAAGTTTATTGGGGACCCGAAGACACCTGGCTCGGCGACGAGCGTTACTCTGGGGATCGCGATCTCGCCAATCCTCTGGGCGCGGTCCAAATGGGGCTTATTTACGTGAACCCTGAAGGACCCAACGGAACGCCGGACCCTTTAGGTTCGGCCAAGGACATTCGCGAGACCTTTGCTCGCATGGCCATGAACGATGAAGAGACCGTCGCTCTCGTCGCTGGTGGACACACCTTCGGCAAGTGCCACGGCGCTGCGCCGGACTCGCACCTAGGACCCGCGCCGGAAGGGGCCACCCTCGAAGAGCAGGGGCTCGGTTGGAAGAACGCCTTCGGAAGCGGCAAGGGCGTCGACACGATCTCGAGTGGCCTCGAAGGCGCTTGGACCAACAGCCCCGCGAAGTGGGACAACGGCTACTTTGAGAATCTCTTCAAGTACGAGTGGAAGCTCACCAAGAGCCCGGCGGGCGCTCAGCAGTGGATTCCCACAGACGAGGCGGCGGCGTCCACGGTTCCTGACGCACATGACGCGTCGAAGACACACGCGCCGATCATGTCCACGGCGGACATGGCGATGCGCATGGACCCGGATTACGAGCGTATCTCCCGTCGTTTTTACGAAAACCCGGATCAGTTCGCGACGGCTTTTGCCAAGGCCTGGTACAAGCTCACGCACCGCGACATGGGCCCCATCGCGCGATACGTCGGTCCCCTCGTGCCGGCAGAGCAAGAGATCTGGCAGGACCCGGTTCCCGCAGTCGACCATGAGCTCATCGGTGATGACGATGTGGCCGAGCTAAAGAAGCAGATCCTCGCGGCGGGATGCACAGTGCCGCAGCTCGTTCGCGCAGCGTGGGCGTCGGCGGCGACGTACCGCGGCACGGACAAGCGCGGCGGCGCCAACGGTGCACGTATTCGACTGGCTCCCCAGAAAGACTGGGAAGTCAACGAGCCTGCGGTCTTGGCGACGGTGCTCAGCGCTCTCGAAAAGATCCAGCAAGCCTTCGGCAAGAAGGTGTCCCTCGCGGACCTGCTCGTTCTTGGCGGATGCGCCGCCATTGAGGCAGCGGCAAAGAAGGCGGGGAGCGAGATCACCGTTCCGTTCACACCGGGCCGAAGCGACGCGAGCGATGACCAAACCGACGTGGATTCCTTCGCGGTTCTTGAGCCCACGTTTGATGCCTTCCGCAATTACATCAAGAGTGGCCATCAGCGCTCGGCGGAAGATCTGCTCGTCGAGCGTGCTCAGCGCCTGACTCTCAGCGCGCCTGAGATGACGGTGCTCATCGGTGGGCTTCGTGTTCTTGGCGCCAACACCGGCGACTCCGCTTGCGGTGTCTTCACGGACCGCGTGGGAACGCTCTCGAACGACTTCTTCGTTCATCTCCTCGACTTGAACACCACTTGGACGGCCAAAGGCGAGGCCTACGAAGGCAGCATCGGCGGCACCACCAAGTGGACCGCGACAAGCGTGGACCTGGTCTTTGGATCGAACTCACAGCTTCGAGCGCTCTGCGAAGTGTACGCAAGCGACGACGCGGCGGAGTCATTCGTCGGCGATTTCGTGTCCGCTTGGGACAAAGTGATGAACCTCGATCGCTTCGATCTGGCCTAGGTTGATGGCCGCTCGGGAGCGCTCCCATCTCTGGGATCGCTCCCGTTGCGGTGGCTAGTCGACTCGTCGCCGATGGCTAGTCTACTGACCACACCAGAAGTACGGTATGAGTAGGTCCGCGACCCCGAGTGGGCCGAACCAAGCTGAAGAAAGAAAGTTGGTCGGGTCTTACTGCAGCATGGCGACCTGGCGCGATTCTTGAATATGGTTCGCCACTCATGGCTTCCAAACGCGGAATAATCCGGCCTTTCCACTCCACTCTCGTTCTCCTTCAACGGCTGAGCGATGTGTTGCTGATCGGCCTCGCCCAGTACTTGGCGATGCTTGTTTACTTCGGCCACATCGAATGGTCGGAGCCGAACACGCTGGCGACCGGTGTGGCGGCACTCACCTTCCTCTTCTGTGCTGAGGCCGCCGGACTTTACGAAGGTTTTCGAGGTGTTCCGGTTCGTGACGAGGTCATGCGGATCTGGATCGCCTGGAGCGTCGTGAGCGCGGTCCTGCTCTTCAGCGCGTTCATATCCAAGGAGTCGGAGAACTTCAGTCGAGGCATGATCCTCATCTGGTTCTTCATCGCACCCACCACCATCACGCTCTGGCGCTTCATGACGCGCGCCCTCCTGCGCGAAGCCCGAACGCGCGGACGTAATACACGGAAAGTCGGCATCATCGGCCTGACGGATATTGGCGAGCGAATCGGCCGCCGCATCCAAGAATCACCTTGGCTCGGAATGGAGCTGGTTGGCTTCTTCGAGGACCGTGACGAAGAGCGCTGCCATCGAGTCTCCGAGTCCATCGGAATCCTCAGCGGAAACTTCGACGCCGCCGTCGAACTTGCGAAGGCCGGCGAGATCGACCTCCTCTATCTGGCGCTCCCCCTTCGCGCCGAACCTCGCGTCAAGTCGATCCTCCGAAAGCTCGCGGACACCACCGCGAGTGTGTACGTCGTCCCCGATTTCTTCGTTTTCGACCTCTTGCACGGTCGCTGGACCAGTCTCGGCGAGATCCCGGTGGTCAGTGTTTTCGAGACGCCCTTCCATGGCATCGACGGATGGCTCAAGCGCCTCGAGGACATCATTCTAGGGACCCTCTTCGTCGCCATCGGTGCGATCCCTATGCTCTTCATCGCCCTCGGCATCAAGCTGACTAGCAAAGGGCCAGTGTTCTTTCGGCAGCGACGCTACGGCCTTAACGGCGACGTCATCGACGTCCTCAAGTTCCGCAGCATGACCGTCGCTGAAGACGGCGACAAAGTGACGCAGGCAAAAAAGGGGGATATGCGAATCACGAAGTTTGGCGGTTTCCTCAGGCGCGCGTCTCTCGATGAGTTGCCCCAGCTCTTTCATGTCGTCACGGGGTCCATGAGCTTGGTGGGCCCGCGGCCCCACGCTGTGGCCCACAACGAGGCGTACCGTCAGCGGATCCATGGCTACATGCTTCGGCATAAGGTTAAGCCAGGCCTCACGGGCTGGGCTCAAGTCAATGGTTGGCGCGGCGAAACGGACACCCTCGAGAAGATGGAGCGACGTATCGAACACGACCTCGACTACATTCGCCGCTGGAATCTTCTCTTCGATCTCAAGATTGTCTTCCTCACGTTCGTGAGCCCGAAGGTCCACCGCAACGCGCGATGAAGCGTCGCATCAAGAACCTAGTGGCCGGTGCAGCTGTCGGGGCCACGCTGCTCGGCGGCGTCGCTTTCTTTTTCTATCGCCGTCTCCACAAGATCACGTTCATACCGGACCCGCCGAGTCGTTCGTTGAACACGGCAGAGTGGCAAGAGAGCCCGTCGTTTGATTCGCTGAGGATTCTCTACGTCGGACACAGTCTCATCGGCACGGAGGCGCCTGCGATGGCCGGGGCCGTGGCGCGCAGCCTCGGCATTGAATGGAGCCACGACGTTCAGCTTACCGATGGGGGGTCCCTCGAAGTGAACTGGAACCGGGCGCAGGAAGCCGCCGGCGTGAACGCTGCGGAGGCGCTCGATACCGGGGACTACGACGTGGTGGTGCTGACGGAAGCGGTGATCCTTGACGACCACCTCCGCTGGAGCGACTCCTCAGGATACGCGGACTTATTTTACCAGCGAGCGCTCGCGTCTCGCGATGACATCCGGCTGCTCTTCTTCGAAGGCTGGCATGACCGACACGATCCACGCACCCGCTTCGGGCTGACTACGCCGCCTGAGTGGCGACTGTGGATCGACGACGACCTTGGAAAGTGGGAGTCCATCGTCGACGGCACGAGCATGCACGAGCAGGTTCGCATCATCCCTGGCGGCCAGGCCATGGCGCGGCTCAGTGACGCCCTCGAAGGTGGCGAGATCCCCGGTGACCTCGCCCTGGATGCCTTCTTCGTGGATGGCGTCCATCTCTCGGCTCTTGGCAACTACTACATGGCGCTCGTTCATGTCTCCGCCATCGCACGACGCTCCCCGGTGGGCGCAACGAACCGAGTCCCCCACAACGAGGGCGAAGGGTGGGAGATACCCGCGGACGTCGCCGAGGCACTTCAGGAGTTGGCTTGGCGATGCGTCCGCGGCTACCCGCGCTCGGGAGTACTTCGCCCCTAAGGAGAGCTATGAAGGTTGCTATCACCGCCTGTCTTTTCTTCGCCTGTGCTGGACATGAGCAAGCACCGGACACGGCGCCTCGTACGGCTCAGCCGAGAGAGAACACCGAGTCTGCCAACGTGGAGGCCGTCGATATTGAGCTACGGGTCGATGTGGACGGCGAGCGCCGCCCGATTTCACCACTGATCTACGGCATCAACGGTCATGACCTGGCGGAGGGGCGACCGGGTGTGTTCGCGTTTCGGCGTCTGGGAGGGAACCGGACGAGCACCTACAACTGGGAAAACAACGCCTCCAACGCGGGCCAAGATTACGAGCACTCCAGCGACGCGTACTTTGGAGACAGCAACGAACCTGCGCGATTCGTCCTCGACTTCATCTCGCAGGCGCAGCGGGAGGGCGCCGAGGCGCTCGTGACGATCCCGCTTCTTGAGCGCGTCGCGCGAGACAAGAACGGTCCCGTGGCAGAGGGCGAGGTGGCCGCGCGTTTTGTCGCCTCTCGGCCTCGAAGCTCCGGTGAACCTGCGACGACGCCAACGGCCACGGACGGCTTTGTCTATCAGGACGCCTTCGCCGCTCGCGTGAGCCGCGATCATTCTCGGGCGGCCTACAGCTTGGACAACGAACCCGGGTCTTGGAACGTGACCCATCCCCGAATTCATCCTCAGCGCGTCACGTATGCGGAGGTGGTCACACGGAGCGTTGACTACGCCCGCGCAATTCGCCAAGTGGCGCCGCGCTCGACGATCTATGGGCCAGCGAGCTTCGGTTTGGCCGGCTGGATGCGGCTCGCCGACGCCCCGGACGCAGGCGGCCGTGACTTCATCCACGTCTATCTGGATGCCATGGCCAGCGCAGAACAGAGCGCCGGCGCCCGCTTGCTCGATGTCTTCGACGTGCACTTCTATCCAAGCGTCGACTTTGAAGGCCAGCCGGTGAGCCACGCTCATGGTGATGGTGCCGGCGACCTCCGCATGCAGCTTCCACGCTCGCTTTACGACGCAGACTACGAAGAGCCAGGTTGGATCGTGCGGGACTTTCTCCATGAGCCCATTCAGCTCTTGCCTCGTCTCGCGACGACGATTCGAGAGCATTACCCGGGCACCAAGCTCGCCATCACCGAATACAACTATGGCGGTGGAGGCGATATCTCCGGAGCCGTGGCGCAGGCGGATGTGCTTGGCGCCTACGGACGATACGGCGTCCACGCCGCCGCGCTCTGGCCACTGTGGCAGCAGCCTACGGAGTACATTCTTGCGGCTTTCGAAGTGTTCCAGCGCCCCCTCGGGCTAGCGCCTTTCGCACGGACTTCGGTTCCCGCGCAAAGCAGCGACACGGCGAAGGTGGGGGTCTGGGCGAGCGTGGACGAAGAGAGTCATCGCGTGTCCGTAGTCGTCGTCCATCGCAGCCGTGATTCTCTTCGCCTGCGACTCGACGTTGGCGAAGCGGACGGGGAAGCCCAGCGTGTGGTCATCAGCGCCTCCGAGTCCCGCCTTCAAGGGGCGGAGCCGGTCGCCAATACGCAGGGCCACTATGACTTCGTCAGTCGCGGGCCCAGTGTTACCTATCTGACCATCGAGTAGGCCGCGCATGACAAACGCGTCATGAGTCGCGGCGACGTCCCTTTTTAGGGCGTGTTCGCGTCGCCCCAGCCTACTTCAAACTCCGTCACGTCAATGCCCGCCGCTGATAGAACCGCCGCTGGGTCGTAGGCGAAGGGCGCGGTTCCAAAGTTCAGGGACTCGTCGTAGGAGCCGGGAAGCGTCGAGGTCGGGTTGCCGTAGAGCACTGGGTAGAGCGGCGTCGTGACATCGTAGAGCTCGAGGGTGTCAACGAGGCCGTCATCTGTGATCGCGTAGACGATGGGGTTGGCTCCGCGGTAGTCGACGGCATAGCCGTAGGTCTCGGTGACGTATGCATCACCAAGGCTGAACACGTGGGGAACGAGGTTTTGCCACGTAGCGCCCTGCATGTTGATCACGAGGCTTTGAGGGACGTCGTCCCAGTCAAAGGGGTTTAGGTTTCCGTACTGGACGACGATGCCGCTGCCCATGTTGACAGGCGCATGGAGACGCGTCGCTTCGAAGTACTGGAACTCCGTGAGCAGACCCTGGTTTGCTCGAATGCCCATCTTGCCGGAGCCCGTGAAGCGAGCTGCGCGGCCGTCTGGTGAGATGATAATGCCCTCGCCAGATAGCGCATCCGGGGTGAGCACGACGGGGTCATACTGAGGCAGCGGGTCGGAGATGGTCACGCTGATGATGTGCTCGGTCATCTGTCCAACGGAGTCATAGACCCACGCGCGAAGCTGGTGGACGCCTTCGTCGCCAGGGACGAAGGAGAACGTTGGCCCTGTCGCGCTGACACGGGCATCGTAGTACCCGGAAGCGAGGAGGTCCCATCGGACCATTAGCGCGCCGTCTTCAGCGTCGAGGGCCGTGGCTGAAACGTTCGCGGTCTGACCGAGAGTGAGCGTCATATCCGCTGTGGCTGTGATCGTTGGAGGAGCATCGACGGAGCCGGCGTAGGTCCGTCCCCATCCAAGAACGAGCGCGTCGGCGACCTCCGCGAGGGCGGGACTCATCTCCGCGCGCAGGAGCGCAGCGGGGTCGTAATGGAACGGGAAATTGGTCGTGTCGTTGCCTGGATTGACCTCGATTTCGGACCCGACGATCGCGCGCCCACCACATGCCATGAAGTAGAGGTCGGTGGTGACGGCGGTCATGGTTTGAACCATGCGAATTCGCGGAGCGATGCTCGTGAACGCAACGTTCCAGTCGTGGACGATGAGGTAGACCGTGGGGTTGACGCCTCGGTAGTCGACGACGAAGCCGTAGTACTCGGTTTCGGCTCGCTGGAAGAGCCCCTGGAACCCGCTGTCGTAGTTGATGCCGCCGCCGGTAGCGATGCCGAAGCTCTGGTCCGTTGCGCCACAGGAGATGCTGTCCATCGGGACCGTCCCGCTCACAACGGCGATGCCGGATGAGCCGAAGCGGTCGACCAAACGTCGTCCCTCCACGTAGAACACACCGGATCCAGGCGCGATGGCTTCCGTCGAACGGATTCCGCCGAACGAGTCGTCGAGGTCTGCCCCCATATTGTCGTACCGAACTCGGATGTCCGAATCGCGGTCGGCTTCATTGAGCGTGATGATCGGGTTCGCCAGGAAGCGAGCCGTGACGATCGTGTCCTCAGAGATGCTGATGGTGCAGTCCGCCATCGCCGCGCAGACCGTTCCGTCGCTGGACTCGAAGCCAACGAACTGAGATCCCGAATCGGGCACGGCCATCAGCGTCACGTCGGTGCCGTGTGCGATGGTCTCGGAGCAGCTCCCGCCACAGTTGATCGTCGTGTTCGAGACGACATCGCCGTCGCCATCGCGTGAACCCTCGATGACTACGCTGAGCATGCCCATCACAGGTCCGCCGTCGAAGCGACCCGTGACCGTCGTGTTCGCGCTGAGCGTGATGGTGCAGTCGCCCAAGGCGGGGCAGGCGGTACCGTCGTTGGATTCGAAGCCCAGGAAGTCCGAGCCGCCGAGCGCCGTACCCGAGAAAGTCACCACGCTGCCAACTTCCAAAGTCTCGCTGCACGTCGCGCCGCAGTTGATGCTCGTGTCGGAGGTGATGGTTCCACCGCCGGAGCGAACGCTCTCATTGAGGACGGTGATGGTCGCCATCGCAGGCCCAGCCTCAAAGCGTCCGGTGACCGTCGTGTCCGCGCCCAAGGTGATGGCGCAGTCGCCCATCGCGGGGCAGACCGTTCCGTCGCTGGACTCGAAGCCCAAGAAATTGGAGCCCGCGTCAACAACGCCGGAGAGGGTCACCACGGTGCCCAGTGTCAGCACCTCACTGCACGTCGCGCCGCAGTCGATGCTCGTGTTTGAGGTGATGGTTCCGCCGCCGGCGCCTACGCCCTCATTGACGACGGTCAACGTCGCCGTGGGCAGTGGGCCACCGTCGAAGCGAGCGGTGACGGTTGTGTTCTCCGTGAGCGTGATCGTGCAGTCACCCATCGAAGGGCACGCCGTTCCATCCGTGGACTCAAACCCGAGGAAGTCCGAGCCGGCGTCGGCGGTCGGGCTCAAGGTGACGACGGAACCGATCACGAGCGTCTCCATGCAGGAGGCACCACAGTCGATGGTCGTGTCGGAGATGACGCTGCCGCCGCCCATGCGCATGTTGTCGAAGACCACGCTCAGAGTCACCAGCACGGGGCCCGCGTCGGGATCCGGTCCTGCGTCCGGTCCGCCGTCCACATCAGGTCCGCCGTCCACATCAGGTCCGCCGTCCACATCAGGTCCGCCGTCCACATCAGGGCCGCCATCCACATCAGGGCCCGCATCGGGACCGGGGCCACTATCTGGAACGCTGGTGTCCGTCGATGCGTCCATGTTCGGTCCGCTATCGGTTCCGCCGTCGAAACCGACGACGTCGTCACCACAGCCCAGGAGTACAACACAGCACAGGGCAGACGCACGGAGCGTTCCAAGAGATCTCATGCCGTCAGAGTACAAGCTTTCTGAGGTCCCGCCAACGCGAGTTGAGATGCCCTGAAACGATCCCGGGGAGCCCTGAAAAAGACCACCAGAACCGAAGTTTTGGGGCGAAGTTCGGTAGCTTCCGGGATGTCCTCGCGGACGGCGTTGCTTCCTACAAAGAAGTGCGTGTGGCGACGGGGCTTAGATGAACTCAAGCGGGCCGGACAGATCGACCGTCGACCCGTCCAGAGCCTGCCCCGTTGCTGCATTCAGCGTCGTGTCCGGCAGCCCCATGTGCTGCATCGATGTGATCAGGAGTTTCTGATGTCCGGGTCCGATCCCGGGTAAGTCGCAGCCGTAGTGGTCACACACTCGAGGGCGGTTTTACGCGTAGCGAACGTAGCGCCCACGATTCGGCCCGCCCGCGACCACCGTTAAGCAGTCATGGAAATCGTGTCCGCCATTCGCGAGCTCCGTCATCCAGACCACCATCGTGTGGTCTAGCAGTGTCCCGCCTTCGCCATCGGGCGAACTATCCAGGTGCCCGACAAGGCCAGCGAACTGCTGGGGGTGGACCCGGTAGTCGTTGCCCATGTGCATATAGTCCTAGTCGCTCGTTCCGTGCGCCCAGTCCTGGTGCACGTCGGAGCCGATGGGAGCGCCAAATTCGGCGGCGCTCAGCTCACCGACGTTAAGGGCCACGACGCGCGTGACATCACAGGAGAGCGCGAGCGTGGCTAGCCGAGCGAACGGATCCATCGGATCGCCGTTCGCGTTGAAGTTCGTATCGCACATCGGTCCGCCGCTCGTGCGCGGCTGCAGCCGGTTCTCCAAGTCGCGAATCTGCGGCCGGTGCAGGTCCAATCGTCTGCGTTCGACCTCGCTCAGGCGCGGAATCAAGCGCTCGTACTCGCCAACGGCCACGTCGAGAACGCTCGAGCGTTGGGCCTGAATAAGCTCTCGCCGGGTTGGAGGACGAGGCTCTACGTCTGTGGGCAAGAGCCCCATCAAGCGACCAAAGGCGTTGCTCGGGCGCGACTCCAGAGGGATTCATGAGCCGTCGGCGCCGGTGCTGTACGCGTGCGACTGGCCAAAACGGCCACCGGTCCCCCCACACGACGGAGGGCAGCGAGCCTGCGGGCTGCTCGATGCGACTCGCGATGGTCTGGTCCACCGAAAGTGCTGTGGGGTACACGAAGTTTTTGTCGGTCCGAGGCCGTGCGCGGTTTGTGGCACCACGTTTGTCCATCATGGAGTGCGACGTGTCATACACGCACGATGACAGCTCGCGCACTCCTTCACTCCCCGCATCCGCTTCGACTTCGCGCGATGAACCTGGCGAAGCTTCGGTGGGCCTCTGCGCTGCTGTGCGTATCTCTCTTAGGGGCGTGCGGCGACGACGGCTCACAGCCCGATGCGGTGCCGCGAGATACGGGTCTGTCCGCGGACACAAACACGGACGCGCCGAACGAAGGCGTGTTCATCGTCGATTTCGACACGAGTGCCGGCAGCTTCTCCGTTGAAGTTCATGATGACTGGTCCCCGAACGGTGCGGCTCACTTTCGAGATCTCGTCGAGAGTGGCTACTACAACGACCAACGAATCTTTCGCGTCGTGCCAGGTTTCGTGGCCCAGTGGGGCATCAGCGGTACGCCCGCGAATCAGGACACAAGAACCATCGCCGATGACCCTGTTGTGGAGTCGAATGCGCGCGGGACGCTCAGCTTTGCGAAGACCACTGAGCCCAATAGCCGTGGCTCGCAGGTGTTCATCAACTACACAGACAACGCTTTTCTGAACGGCATGGGCTTCTCTCCCTTCGGGCGCGTTGTGGACGGACTCGACGTCGTCGACGCGTTCAACGGCGAGTACGGGGACACGCCAGTCCAAGCCCAGATCGTGGCCGAGGGCAACGCCTACCTGGACGCGAGCTTCCCGAACTTGACGCAGATTCGCAGCGCTACGATTCGTTAACTGCGGCGAAGGGTCGAATCCCGGTGCAGCACGAATCCTGGGTAGATCACTTCGTCGACGGTCTCACGCACGGCGTCGATGGGCTCTGCGTGGGAGAAGAGGCCATGATGCACCGGCATCGCTATACACTCTCATTGGTGATGCCTATGCTTGGGTTTCCGAGGGTCGCCTGCTAGGTTCCGCGAGCGATGGCGAAGGAAAAAAGCGCAAAGGCCAACCCGGCGCTCGCGGCAACCGAAGCCGGCCTTGGGGACGAGCAAATCGAAGGCTGGAGCGCTCAGCCCCCACCGATCGTCATTCCCTTCGACGTGGAGGAAGAGGAAAAAGTAGACCCTCTTATCGGCCGCGTTCTCAGCGGGCTCTATCGCGTCACCGGCCGCATTGGCGAAGGTGGCATGGGCACGGTCTACAACGCCCTCCACGTCCACCTCAACAAGCCCTTTGCCGTGAAGGTTCTGGCGGAACGGATCGCTAAGAATCAAGACGCCGTGGAGCGCCTTCGTCAAGAAGCGCAGGCCGCAAGCAGCATCGACCACGACAACATCGTCGACGTCGTCAGCTTCGATGCCACTCCGGATGGGCGGGTCTACTTGGTCATGGAGCTCCTCGAGGGAACCAGCCTTGGTGACCTTGTCGACCGTGGACCCATGGATCTCGTTCGCGCGCTTCCGATTCACTATCAGCTCTGCGACGCCATTGGAGCAGCCCATGACAACGGGATCGTCCATCGCGATCTAAAGCCGGACAACGTCTTCATCGTTCGGAAGGCCAACGCGGATTTCGTTAAGGTCCTAGATTTTGGTATCTCAAAAGTAAAATCGAATGAGGCCGAGCAAGTCCGCATGACCAAAACGGGTCAGCTCATGGGTACCCCTCTTTATATGTCGCCGGAGCAGGCGAAAGGGGAGATGAGCGTCGATCATCGCGCCGACATCTATTCGATGGGCGTCATGCTCTACGAGATGCTTGCGGGGCGGCCTCCATTCGAAGGCGGCAACTACTTTCAGCTCTTGTGGAAGCACGGAAACGAGCTGCCAATACCGCTCGCGGAGGTTTGCCCTTCCGTTCCGGCGAATGTGAGTGATGCCGTGATGCGCTCGCTCTCGAAAGACCCCGCCGACCGCTTTCAATCGACGGCGCAGTTTCGGGCGGCTCTCGTCGGGGCAGCACCGTCGGTCACAACATCGCCGGAGAGGCTCGTGGCTCTTCCGTCGCCCTTGGCGACTGGGTCCAGCCCGTCGCCGGCGCCTCCATCCACCAAAACGCCGTGGGCCATCGCTGGTCTGTGCCTAATCCTCGCCGTTGGCGGTGTTTCAGCGGCGATGATGACTTCGTCCGGCGAAGAAGACGCGTCTGAAGTCGAGGTCGTCGACCCGGTGCTGCCGACTCAGCCCACTCAGCCCACCCAGCCTAGGGTGCCTGGTAGCGAAGGGGTTGCGGTCGAGACTTTGCCGGAGACGGCGGTCCTCCCCACCGCCGAAGAGACCCCTCAGCTCGTTGAAGTGCGTTTCGAATCAGAGCCCTCGGGCGCACGCGTGGTCCGCACCAACACGGGCGAAGAGCTCGGCCGGACACCTTTCGCGCTCGATATCGTAAATGGCGATACCTTCGAAGTGACTTTCCGCCGCCCCCGACATCGCAGCCATCGAATGGACGTCGTCGTCGAAGAAGGAGCAGTGATCCGAGGGAGACTTCGGCCAACTCCTGTCTTGATGAATGACATTCCGATGGGCCGCTCGATGCTCTAGCGATTTGTAAGTGTACGGAATTATAGAGTAAGATTTGCTAGTGCGGTGAAAGTCGCCATGCCCCCGATTTGCGATAAGCTGCCCTTAGGCGCTTGCGCTTCTTAGGCCTTACTTATGTTCCGCATTTTTACGTTTCTATTGAGTCTCTCACTCGTGATGGCGACCGGCGCGCCAGCTCTTGCTCAGAGCGGTGCCGAGAACGCCGAGGCTGCGCGTCACTTTGAGCGTGGAAACGACGCGCTCGCGCGCGCTCGTCGATCGCGGGGCGCACGACAAACGCGCCATCTTGAGCAGGCTCTTGCTGCGTATGTCGACACTCTCGCGATCGTTCGAAGCCGCAACGCGCTCTTCAACGCGGGCCTTGTTCTTGAGCAACTTGAGCGCGGCGCCGAGGCCTTTGCCTACTTCCAAGAGTACATCCACGTATCTGGGTTGAGCGACGATGAACGCGCGGACGGACAGAGCCATCTCGACGCGCTTCGGCCATCTCTCGCTTTGACGACCATCACGACCGAACCGCCGGGCGCGACGGTCTACGTCGACCGCGTTGATCTCGCGCCCCGGGGGACGACCCCACTTGAGCTCGCTCTCGTACCGGGGGAGCACCGGGTCTTTGTCCGCTTGGAACACTATCAGGACCTGGAGCGAAGCTTCGACGCTGTCACGGGCGAGAGCGCGGAGCTGAACCTTCCACTGGAAGCCCGCGACGTCGAAGTGGTGTTCGAGCTTGCCGGCGGCGAAGGTGTGCAACTGGAAGTGGATGGGGACGTCACGACGGCCATGCGACTCTCACTGTCCCCGGGTCCTCACGTTGCACGTCTGTTGAGTGCCTCGCGACAGCCCGTTGAACGGCGCTTCGTGGTTCGACCCGGCGAACCCTTACGGCTTCGCTTGGATGCGGCAGGCGCGGCTGATTTGAGTGGAACCATCGTCGTTGTGTCGGAGGCCGGCGCGAGTGTTTCCGTCAACGGGCTTGAAGTCGGCGAGGGCGCGGAAGTTCGTCATGAGGCGCGCCCAGGTCAGCACGTCGTCCGCGTCGAAGCCGTGCATCGCACCCCGTATGAGCAGATGATCAGCGTGAGCGCAGGGCAGACGGTTCGCGTCGACGTCGAACTCGGTCGCCGAGCCGGGCGCCCCCTTGGGCCCCTGCCGCACATCGCCCTTGGGCTGACCGTCGCCGCCGGCGTCGGCTTTGGCATTCTTGCGGCGTCTGCTCGTGCGGACAACAACTCCTTCGAAGACCGCTGTCCAAGTCCCGGGGCTACCCAAGCGGAATGCCGAATTCTTGCCGACGACGTCGACCGCGCCAATGTACGCGCGGACATCGTGTTGGGCGTCGTGGGCGCTCTCGCCGTGACCACGGTTCTTTTTTATATCTTCAATCGCGAACGTGAGGACCCGTCCCGCGGCCAAGTCGATGTCATGGCCAACCGCCAAGGCGGCGCCCTCAGCTACACGGGGAGCTTCTGATGCGCTCATCGACCACGCTTTCGTTCCTCCTCCTCCTCCTCGCCGGATGCAGTCTGCTGAACGCGCCAAACCGAGACCGAATCACGGATGACGGGGGCACCGATATGGAGGTCGCTGACGCCGGACCGCTGGATGCGCGCACGGATACGCGCACGGATGTACCCGACGTCATTGACGGCGGCACCGACGCCGGACCCGCCGAGCAGTGCGATGAACTGGGCGATGAAGACGGCAACGGTCTCAGCGACTGCAGCGACTTTGCATGCATCGGCGAGGAGCGGTGCTGCTTGAACGGAATGCGAACACCCATCAACTTCATGCAGGGCTCCCCGCTCTGGGTGTTGAGTGGGCGAGTTGACCGGCGCGAAAGAGATGACAACTCAGATGTCGTGTTTCCGGGCGAGCTCCCCGGGACCTACATGAAAAGGAGCTGTTTCCCCTTGGCGCAGGGAGCCTTGTTCGAGGTGGAAATCGGCCTGGACACAGGCGTGAACACAGATTGCATCCTCGCAGGCGATGAGCGCTGCGGCGACTTCGTCGCGTTCCTTCTCTCCACGGTCAACGAAGCGGCGTCGGGTGAGCTCATTGTCGCGGAGCTGGGCGTCCGTGTCTACGCGTCGGGGCGAACCGAACTCTACCGCGAACGTGGTGAAGTCGATGACGTCATCGAAGCGATCGATATCGGTCCTCCCATCGACCGAAACATCAGGATTGAATTCCGGGTGGCGCCAGTCGTCGTTGACGGGGTGGGCGTTCTCCGCGCCTCAGTCATGGTGGACAACAACGAGTTCAATATGATGCCTACCATCCCCCAGAGCGATCTGATTTCCGAATGCGAAGACGGAATCAGCGGGCTCTATTTTGGCATCGAAGGACACGGCCAGTACCTCTCCGTCAGGAACGCAGCAGCCGTCGAGAGTACCTTGGCTTGCACAAACCCCACGCAGTTTCGGGACACCCAAAGCCGCCGCGCGTTGGTCGCGAGCGCCGCTGATTTGCCGGGGATGAACTTGGGCTGGCGGGAGGATCTCTGGATGGTCGCGGACGTAACGCACCCGGAGCTCGTGCGCGTCGGGACGGACGGAGAGCCGGTCTGGCACGTGTTTGGAAGCACCGGACCTCGGCAGCTGGAGTTCTCTACTCTGCCGGACTTCCCGTGGACCACAGCTCATTCAGAGTCTGCGACGTGGAACGTGGAGTGGTCCACCCCAGAGACTCACTTCGTACTGGATACAGGTCAACAGCCGACGGTCGTGAGTGATGGCTCCGGGTTGGTCTTCATGGCGGTGGTCGACAACGATGTTCACTACTGCAGAAGTCCCGGCGATTGTTCGGCCCTCCGCATCGACGATGGTTGCCTAGGACTCGCCAACCCCAGCCTCGTCGCCACACCCGACGACAACTATCTTCTTTTCTATCAGTGCACGGTCAACACCAACCAAACGGAGGTGAGAGGACTTGTTCTCGGTTCACGTGTGACGCCCGTAGGGACTCCCTTCGTGGTGCTTCCGGCCAACTCATTCGGAGACCTCGCCCGAAACGCCATCGTCGACTTCGATGTGCTTCTGGACTCTCGACAGCCCGATGCGAGCGAATACCTTGTGCGTGCTTGGTTTGTCGGCGAGGCCTTGGGCAATGTCCGGACGCTGCTACTCGCAACCGGGGCCATCAAGCTCAGCGACGCAGGCGCCGAGGTCGACGAGATCGACGATCTTAAAACAGGGTTCAGCCTGGTCCCGTACGGGGCGAATCCCATCGCGACGGAGAACGTTCTCTTCCGCGACCCCACCCAGAGCCTCCAAGGCGTGAGCGTTGAGCGGGACGGGAACTCACAGGACCTGCTCTTTCTCTTCGGGCGGCGCACCGAACGAGCCGAGGGCCGCCTCTACGATTTCGTTCCCGTGGAGCAGACGTGGGGCGAACTCTGAAGCCGCTGGCACGAAATGGCGCACGATCATCGTTGTGCCCCGCGAGACGGATCCTGAAAACTAGGGTTTTGTGCGTCTACAACGTTGGTATGGATCGTGAATCACTCTGACTGAGACCTCTTCCTCATGCCTCAACCAACCCTCAAAATTTTTGGACTCCTCGGCTTCAGTGTCGTCTTCGCGGCGTTGCCGATCCTGCTTGCCTGCAGCACCGAGAGCGACGAAGGCGCGAACGGTGGTGATGCGGGAGTTGAGACGGGGGCTGTCGCGGACGGCTCGTTCGCCGACGCGGCACCGGCAGAAGATACTTTCCCACCTGAACCTACTACTCCCGAAGTGGAGGAGCTGTGGCTCGGCGAGGCCCGCGGCAGTGAGGCCGCCGACGCTTTCAATGGTGCCACCAGCTGCTTTGATGGAATCGACAATGACGCGGCGGACAACGCCACCGAAGATGGCGTCGATTGCAGTGACCCAGAGTGCCAGGCTCTTCCAAGCTGCTGTGCCAACGACGCTGCGTGCGTTGGGTCCTCCACGATGGTCGTCAACGAAGACTTCGAAGCCTGCGCCGACGCTATCTGCGGCGAGAACTTTACCATCTTTGGTGGGCCGTCAGACCCTGTTGTCGACAGTGGTTCACTCGCGCTCCAGGGCGACTCTTTCTACGACACGGGTCTTTACGGCGGCGAAGAGTTGAACCTTCGCGATCAACGCATCGACATCCAGGTCGAGTTTCGCCTCGGCGAATGCGCAGGCTGTGTTGAAACCGCGGCGGTGGCTCTTACGGCGCAGGAGACGCCGACGGACAACACCTTCGTTCGACCCCTTGTCGGGCTGCGCGCGCTCTCCACCGTCAACGAAGTACAGCTCATTATCCATGACCGCGTCGTCGCGACGTATCCGGCGGGTGAGCCAGGCATCGCCTGGAATCTCAGCGTTCGCCCCGACGGACAAGTATCGCTCGATCATGGGGGGACGCCGGTTTACAAAAACTTCGTCCCCGTCGTGGGCGCGCACATCGTCCTCTACGGCCACAGCACCAACCCCGGCGTAGACCGAGTCGGAGCGCGAATCGAGAGCGTGAGCGTCGAGCGCTATGCCACAGACCGCGTAGACGCCTGGAGCCCTACGCGGTCCCTCGATTTGCCGGGCGGCCGAGTAAGCGTCGCGCGCCTTGGTGGCGTGGACTATCTCGCGATCAGTGATGCCATCACCGGGGACGCGGACGATGTCCGCTTTCACCTCGCGAGTGATGGCACCGTGCTCAACTGGCTTTTTCAAAGTGACTGGGACGCGCGTGACTACAGCGTGGCTGAGATCGAGGGCGTCATCTACGTCTACGCCATCGATCAAGAAGAGAACTTGGTTCGAGGAGCCGTCGACCTTGCCCTCTCGGATGTCAGCGCCCCAGAGCGTGTGTTGGACCCCAGTGAGTTGGGCTGGAGTTCGGTCGAAAACCCCGTGGTCATCGAGGCCGCCGGGAATCTCATCTTGGTCGCAGAGGTGGATGGCGCGCTGGGCGCGGCATACCTCGCTGAAACGGGCTGGACCGCGCTTAGCTCTCTGCCGCCGTTGACGCGCGGGGCGCGCGAGCCTTCCCTCGTCACACACCACAACGTGTACTGGCTTCACTACTCCGTTCAAAACGGAACCCGTCAGCGTGTTCGCGCGATGGTGAGCGACCAGATGGTCCATTGGCGCGACCTCGGCGACGCCCTTGTTGGAAGTGGTGAACGCGAGAGCGTGGACCGGTTCTCCGTCGCGAGCCCTGCCCTCGTGTCGGACGGTGATTCGCTCCGGATGTACGTGAGCGCCGACGACCATATCGTGCGTCGCCTCGCGGTGGTGGAGCGAACATCGCCGGCGGGGCGTACACGATGATCCTTCGTCGACTTCCCTTTCTTCTCGTGCTCATGCTCACCGCTTGTGGTGACGACTCGGACGGCGACCCAAGTGCGACGGATGATTCGGGCAGCGCCGACGGGGGCCCTGGCTTTGACGCCAGCCCGGCGTCCGACGCTGGCAACGACGATGGCAACGGGCCCCTGTTCGCGTCCCCCGGCGATCCCACGAGCCCTCCCAATGCGGGCGGCGCGCGCTGCGTCGAAAGCGACGCGGATGAGCGCGGCGCCCCACTTGGCTGCGAGGCGAGTGATTGCAGGGAGACGAGTCGTGCGTGCTGCGTGGGCCGAGCTGAATGCTGCACCGAAGCGATCCCTCTGCTCGATCTTCGTTTCGACACCTGCACCTCCAACTGTGTGGACGGCGCGCTCTTTGGCAGCCCCTTGCCAACCTTGGTCAACGGATTCTCCCCCGGAGGAGATGCGGAGTTCGACAGCGGCGTCGTCCTGGACCAGCGAATTGATCTTCGCGGCGAGGCCATTCGTTTGGAAGCGGACTTTGTCCCTCCAACGACGATGTGCGCCGGCGCGGACTGCTTCCAAACGGTGGGCGTGTCCATCGCGCGAAACGCCCCCGACAGCTCGAGCGCGCACGTGCGTACCATCGCCGGCCTCTTGTGGTCCGGTGGACGCATCTACCTCATCGTTGGGGAGCGCAGCATCGAGGACTGGTCGGCGGAGTCCGGTGGGCTGTGGAGCCTCGCGATCAACGCCGATGGAGACGTCCACGTGCGGAGCGAGAGCGTTGATGAGACCTTCGACATCGCGATTCTCCCGAGCGAAGCCTACATCGTTCTTCATGGGCACAATGTGAACCCCGGCGGTGGAGAAGAGACCGCCCAGCTGCGCTCCCTGACCCTTACTGGTCGCCAATGCGAGATGACCCGTCAGTGGAGCGAGCGAACCTCCGTCGAGGTCGGTTCGGGCCTCACCGAGAGGTTGGTGGGTGTGACGTCGCCGACGAGCGTTCGCGGTCCTGATGGCCGCCTGCGTATCGCCTACCTCCGAGACGGGCGTCTGATCACAACACTCCGTGGAGACGACGAGACGCCGAGCCTCTGGGTCGACGGGGAGAATGCCGACGATGCGCTCAGTCGCCCCGAGGGCACCGTTGTCGCCGGCCCTGAGTTGGCCAACGTACGTGGGGAAGTGGCCCTCTTCTATGAAGTGGCAGGGGAAATTCTTCGGGCAACGGCCACCGATGATGAGATCCTTCGCTTCGACGAAGGCACAGTCATCACAGACATTAGGGTGCCAAGCGGAACGGTCCACGCACCGACTTTTGCCTCGCGTGGAGAGGCCGCTGAAGATGCCCTCGTCGTTCGTGTCGAGTGGGACGATGGTCGGCGCTCGGCGCTTGCGGCGTTTTCCATCACGGAGGACGACGGCGCCCTCGTCGCTCAACTTCACGACTTGCTTCCAACCGACTCGCTTGGTGATGAGCTCGGCGACCCGGAGCTTTTTATCCGAAATCGGCTCTACCAGCTCTATGTGCCCTACCGGCGCGGAACACGGTGGCGGCTTGCCCACATGACGAGCGCGGACTTTCTTTTCTGGAATATCGCCGACGACACCGCCCTCGAATCCGGTGGCGCCGATGAGCTCTTTGGCCCTCGTGCGCCCGACACCGTGGTGAGTCCAGCCGGCGTCGAACTCTTTTATGAGCGTTTCGACGGCTCTGAGCAGTCCATCGGCCGAATTTTCAGGCGAACTCCCGAGATCGCCTCGCTTCAAAGCGAGCTTTAGCGCCTCTCGACGACATGGGGTGAGTGCTCGCCCTCGACGATTCGGCGTTACCTGGTAGCTTCCCCGCCATGCAGATCCGTGCGGCTTTTTGCCTACTCCTCCTCGCTTGCGGCGGCTCGACGACTCAGACCGAGACGCCGTCTACGTACTCTTTCGATCAGCTCCCACGCTTGCGCTTCAACCAGGTCGCCTTGCGCGAAGGTGTTCCGGTGCACTGGTTTGTTGATTCCAACGAGGACGGCAGCGTCGACCCCAACGAAATTCGAGACCTCGACTTCTACAGCACGACGGCTGTCTGGACAGAGAACGGCGAGTTCACGACGGCCTTTGGCGAGGCCTACGCGCGCATCGTCGCCGCAGCTGGCGCCGACGTACCTTCGGACGCGCGTGTCGCCGCGGTTCAAAGCGAGCTTGAGAATACCGCGCCGACGGTCGTCTACAACGACCTGACAACGCTGTCTGAAGAGCACCGTACCTTCGCTCAGCACATGCTGTCCGTGGGCTCGCTCATCGATGCGCTCTACGCAAAGCAGGTCGGCGCAGCCGCCCTCGCCAGCCAGGTAGCGCCGGACGCTGCAAGCCAGAGCCTCTTCCGCCGCAACTGGGGTCCTCGCTGCCTTGGTGCCGAGACCGCGTCGAACGAAGCTTGTTCCGCCATCCCCGGCGCGCCGGCTCAGCCCGTCGACATCTACCCGGCTGCGATGCAGAGCGATGACGCCTTCTGCGAACCTCTTCAGGCCGAAGGCGCCGACCCCGCGTTGATGGAGCCATTTACCGTCGTGCGCGCCGGCGAAGAAGAAGGCTCCCTCGCCGCGGTGCCTTACACCGTTGAGTACGCCGCGGAGATGTCCGCCATCGCCGCAGAGCTTCTCGCTGCAGCCAGCGCCATTGAAGGCGACGAGAGTGAAGCGGCTCTGGTCACCTACTTGCGCACCGCCGCGGAGTCCTTTGGTACCAACATCTGGGGCCCCGCCGACCTGGCTTGGGAAGCCATGAACGCGCGCAACTCACTTTGGTATGTCCGCGTCGCGCCGGACGAAGTCTACTGGGATCCGTGCAGTCGCAAGGCCGGCTTCCACATGACCTTCGCCCTCATCGACTCTTCGTCCCTGGAATGGCAGGACCGACTCGACCCGATCAAGGCCGACATGGAGGCTGCCCTTGCCGCTCTCGTCGAGACCTACGAAGCGCGTGACGTCCAGTTCAAGATGCCTGAGTTCATCGCCATCGTGGCGAACGCTGGTGATGACCGCGATCCCTTTGGCGCGACCATCGGTCAGAGCCTTCCCAACTGGGGTGATACCGACGGCCGCACCGTCGCCATGAGCACCCTCTACACGGACCCCGACAGCGTCGCGCGTCGTCGTCTTGTCGCCTCTTCGCTTCTCAACGAGACGTCCATGGCGATGCTCGATGATGACGCCCAGGCCGGTCTCATGTCGACGATCCTCCACGAGGCCACACACAACCTCGGACCCAACCGCGGCTACGAATCAAACGGCATGACCGCCGCCGTCGCCTTCGGTGGCGAGGTCGCAAGCATGATGGAAGAGCTCAAGGCACAGACCGGCGCGCTCTTCTTTGTCGAGATGCTTCGCGAGCGCGGAATCATCACCGCTGAGCAAGCCCAAGGGACCTACATGGACTCTATCGTGTGGGCCTTCGGTCATATCTCCCGCGGCATGTGGTCCGCTTCCGGTCGCCGAAGCCCGTACAGTCAGCTCGCCGCCATTCAGGTCGGCTACCTCATCGACCATGGTGTGCTGACGTGGGTCGCAGACGCGACTCCGGCAAGCGGCGAAGGGCAGGGCGCCTTCAACGTCGACCTCGGCAACTTCGTTCAGATCGCCCGCGACCTCATGACGGACGTCATGCGCATCAAGTCCACCGGCGACCGCGCCGCCGCCATCGCCTTGGCGGACCGCTACGTCGGAACGTACTCCGGCGGCGGAACGTACGCTTCCAACAGCGCCGAGTCCGTCGTTCCCCACGAGCGCATCGTCACGCTTTACCGCCGCTTCCCGCGTGGGACCATGGTCTACAGCATCGATCTCTAAGCGATTCTCCGCCCAGCACGCCGTGGTCTGCGTTGCCCGGCGGCTCGGCGACAAAAGTCGCCGTCGCCTTGGTCGCCTTGATCACGACGCGCTGGACGAAGAATCCTAAGAGGTTCGTGGGTCCAGCCACGCTCTGCCTTCGGCATTCGCTGCGCCTTGACGGCTCGGCGACAAAAGTCGCTGTCGCCTTGGTCGCCTTGATCACGACGCGCTCATTCTAGGAAACACACTGGCGATCGCCGTATCGCTTCACTTGAGCGATCACGCGGGGGCTCATGTCCGTGGCGATGTCTTTGGACTGGACACTCCAGAGCAGCGCCATCGGGTACCCGAGCTCTTCGATGATCTCGAGTCGTCGCTGGAGATACTCGTTCGCCTTCCCAGCGCGGCGAATGTCGCGGAGGCGCTCGCGCCACCACGCGATGTGAAGACCTAACGGCTTGCCTTGGATCGTCGCCATCTCGCCGACGATGCACGGCTGAACCGGAAGCGACGCGTGGGGTTTGAGGCGTCCAGGTTCGTAGAGGGAAGGATAGTGGTGAACCTGATGCAGGTACTCGCCTGCGGCGGCACGATCCACCATGAAGTCTCGCAAGGATGGGGAAACCCAGGTCGGATCCGCTTTCTTAAAGCCCACCGACGACACAAAGCCAGCGTCCGTGATGCGCCGCAGCGAGCGCTCGAGAAACTCGCTCATCATGTCCGCCGGGACGGTCTTCGGCATGACGTGAAAGCCGTCGCCATCGAGGCGTGCGTGCAGGGGCCCGCCTTCCGTGGACCAGTCCGGTTCGTTCATGACCTCCCACGCCTCGATGGTGTCACGGTAGCCCTCGCTGACTTCGAGAAGTGGCGAGAGCGTGGCGTCGAGGAAGCGCTCGATTTGTCCCGGGTCTCTTCCATCGTCGCCGAAGACGAAGGCATTCCGCCCGCGGCTCGCAACGCCACCGATCTGCATGCTCACGGGGTGAAAGAACTCGAAGCTGACGAGCACCGGCATAAGGCGCAGGTCTCGTCTCTTGAACGCCTTGAGGAGCGCCGCGAAGTCTTCGAGGAAGGCTCCGGACAAGGGCGGCAGAGGCGCTTCGCCGAGCTCGATGCGTTCGTAGCTGCTGACTCCGCTCGCCTTGAGCGCCTGCCGCCGTAGTCCCCGCGGAAGCCCAATGCGCAGGCCCTCTTCGAGGGGCCAAGGCACGAGCCGGTATTGCTCCAGAACGTCGACGCCAGCGGGGTAGTTCACGCCGCCGGCGAGCACCCACATGCGAATGATGTTTGTGCCCATCTCATCGCGAAGGCGCGCGAGCTCATCGGCGATGGCCTCGTAGTCGCGCGCGGGGCGTTCTCCACGCCCCCAAGCCGGCGGACGGTAGCCAAAGTCGTGGCCGCATTCGATCCACGGAAGGTTGAGCCCAAGCTGCATGGCTAGAGTATGACCTGCGGCTTGTCTGCGTGGGGCGACAATGCTCTGATGCGCGCGTGGGCAGCGAGCGAGCAGAACTGGATGGCCAGCCCGAAGGCCGCGCCCGAACCCTGGCGTTACGCGTCTTTTTCGCGTTCTTGGCTTTTCAGGTCGTCGTGCCGATGACTTACTACCTGCGCGACGACGCCTACGACGAGCGCTTCGCATGGCGCATGTTCTCGGCGGTACGCCTGCACCAGTGCCAGACCACCGCGAGCGAAGACTCCGGGTCGGGCTTCGAGACGATCGCTCTGGCCCGCGTGATTCACAACGCGTGGATTCGTCACCTGGGCCGCAATCGCCGGGACGTCGTCGACGCGTTTCTTCAACGCCGCTGCGATGAAGAGAGCGTGCAGTCGGTCCGCGTCGTCAACCAGTGCCGAGGCGTCGCCGGCGAATCCTACGAGCCGCAAGTCTATGAGCGCACCTGCGGGACTCAGGAAGTCACCATGCCAGGGCGGCTGAGGCGAGCGTCGCCGTGAGCAAGAAGCGAAAGAAACGACCGCTGAAGGCGCCGAAGAGCAGCACGGCGTCGAATCCGGTGTCCCCCAGCCAGAGAAAGACACGGAAGCAGACGCAAACGCCGCGCGATCCATTCGCGCCTCTGTTTGGCGGCGTCGCGCCCTCGCGCCTCGACGCGATGCTGCGGTTGACGCTCCTCCTACTCGCCTTCGACTGCTGGATCGATCTAGTGCCGCACGGTGGCCGTTACGGAGTCGGCGATTTCAACGTCGCCCACTTCGGCATCCTCGACGCGCTGCTCCCGATGCCGACCGCGGCCTATTACGTCGGCTCGCTCCTCTTCACGGGCGTCCTCGCCTTCGCCATGGCGCTGGCGCCTTGGCGTCCCGGACTCATCGCGCTCTTTACGACCTACACGCTGGGCTGGGCCGCCAGCATGTTGGACAGCTACCAGCACCACTATCTGGTCTCACTGGTGCTCTTCAGCTTCATGTTCTTCCCGCTGAGGCGCCGTCCCCCCGCCGCAAAACCCACGGTCCACTGGGCCGTTCGTCTGGGCGGGCTCAGCTTCGCCTGGGGCGTCGTCGAGCTCATCGGTGACAGCACCGGCGTATGGACACCGCTCGGCGCTCTGGTGTCCAGTGATGAGCTTCGCCCAGGCCTACAAGGTGGACTCCTGCTCTACGGGATCGTGTCGACGATGATGTTGACGCCTGGCCCGAAAGACGAGACTGAGCCGTCTGCGAAACCCAGCCTGATCAGCGCGTGGGCTTATGTGAGCGTGTGTGTCACCAGCGCCGTCGTGTACTTCTACACCGCCGTCAACAAGCTCAGCCCCGACTGGCGCGATGGCCACGCGCTTCGACGTCTGGGGCGCTCCGATGCGTTCCTTGGGCTCCAGGAGAAGGCGGCCGAAGGATGGGCCTTCTTGCCGCCGATGGAGCCTGATGATTTTTGGTCCCTCATGGCGAAAGGCGCCATCGCGGTTCAGCTCGTCAGCGCGCTCGGTTTCCTTTTGGCGTCGCAGCAAGATCGCCTCCCAGTCAAACGTGGCTCGAGGGAGGTCGTTGTTTTGTTCGGACTCGCGCCTCTGAGCTTTCATCTCGGCACGGAAGCGATGGGTCTGGAGATTGGCTGGTTCAGCTACTACATGCTGCTCATCGTCGTCGTCGTGTTTGCACCCCGACCGGTGATCGACGCGAGCGTTGAGGTCCTCGGCGCTCCCGGCCGATGGCTCAAGCATCTCGCGAAGAAGTCCGCACCGATGAAGCAGGCGGGCGCCTTCGCTCTGGCGGGCAGCGTGGTGTGCGCCTTGCTCCTCGCGGGCGTTGACCTTCCCGGAGGTGTCGGCGCAGGCGTGCTTCTGGCGGTTTTCGGTTTGGGCGCATTCTGGGCCACGTGGAAAGGCGCTGAACGCTCCGCGGCTCCGGCTCTCCTGGGCGTGGCCTTGGTCCTCGCGGGCATCTTCGCTTTCGTCTCGCTGACGGAAACGTCCGTGCGCTACGACTACTACCGCTTCGTCGGCGGCGACCACCGCCGCCGCGGCGAGCCCGAAGAAGCCTTGGCGGCGTACGTCTTGGCGAACCGCTACGTCGTCACACCCTACTGCGTCATCGTTGAGGGCGAAGACCCGCGCTGCTATCACGACGAAGAGGACGCGGAGGCCGCGGCGACGGGGATCGAAGGCGCCACCGTGCGTCGTAGCGACCGCCAGGAAAAAGAAGATGAAATGCGAAGCCTCGTGGACGCGCGCCGGGCCGCTGAAGGCTCATGAGTCAGGGTCAAAGAGACGGCGACGGTATCGTCTTGCCCGGCATCGCTTCCGTGCACTCTCACGCGTTCCAGCGCGCGCTGCGTGGCCACGGCCAGGCACTTGGAAACGAAGCGTCATTTTGGAGCTGGCGTCGCGCCATGTACGAGCTCGCCGGAAGCGTCGACCCGGACGCCATGGGCGCCATCGCCGAGTTCGCCTACGCGGAGCTTGCGAAAAACGGGGTGAGTGCCGTCGGCGAGTTTCACTACGTTCAGCACGCGCCGGACGGCGGCGCCTACGACGACCGGACCATCATGGCGAAGGCCGTCATTGACGCCGCGCGTCGCGTTGGGATTCGCATCACCTTGCTTCGCGTCGTCTATGAGCGGCCGGGCTTCGGTCGAGACATCGAAGGTGTTCAGCGGCGCTTCGCCGACACGCCGGAGCAGAGCATCCACGATCTTGGAACGCTCCAGGCGCACTACAAAGATGATCCCTTGGTGCGTTTCGGTATCGCACCGCACAGCGTCCGGGCCGTCACGCGCGAGTCGCTCCTCACTTGCCACCGCTACGCCGCTGAGCACGCGCTGCCCTTTCACGTGCACGTGTCCGAGCAGCGCCGCGAAGTACGCGAGTGCATCGCGGAGCACGGGCAGCGCCCTGTGGAGTACCTCCATGGGCTCGGCGCCATCGACTCACGCTTCGTCGGCGTTCACGCCACACATCTAACGGATGACGAATGCGCGCAGCTGGCCCCAGGGTTTGTGGCGCTCTGCCGCACCACGGAGCGCGACCTTGGCGACGGTCTCGCGCCTACGGATAAGATTATACGCGCCGGCGCGCGCCTCTGCTTCGGCGTCGACAGCCACGCGCTCTCGGATCCTTTTGAAGAGATGCGGGCCGCCGAACTCGACGCGAGGACCCTTCGCGAAGCGCGGCAGGTCGCCTTGGGTGGCGCGGAGCTGCTGCGTGCTTCGACGGAGCACGGCTACACGTCCATTGGCTGGGCGGGCTGTCATGAAGAAGACCGCGTAGTGCTCGACGCTCACGACCCGTCACTCCGAGGCGCGACGGAAGCGACGCTCGGCGACGCTATCGCGTTTGGAGCCAGCGGCCGCGCGACGCGCGAGGTGAAGGTCGCGGGCAAGGTGCTCGACTTTGATATTCGTGCTCTCGGCGACAAGTTCGACGCGGCGCTCAAGCGCATCGGTTTTTCTTAGTCACTTGCCGACCTCGCGCTCAGCTTCGCCGCCTTGTGGCCACTGCCCCAGGGCAAATCGCCGCTTCGAGGCTTCTGAACCGCGTATTCGTGGCTGCCGACAATAAAGCGCGAGCTTTGAGCGGGTCATCGAGAAAGCCGACTCCCGGACGCCAGGACGAGCATAGGGTCGAAACGCCGGAACTCGACGAACGCCACAAGGTGACCTCGCCGGTGAAGGGTGGCATCGTACTGACAGGGGCCGAAGTGTGCCTCTCGGAAAGAGCCGACCCATGCGCATACACATCCTACTCATTGGTTTCTCCTTGGCCTGCGGTGGTGAAGCGCCCGCGAGCAACCCAACGTCTGAACCGACTTCCGGCAACGACACAGTCGTCGTCGATTCGGCGGAGGACGATTACGAAGACGAGGAAGAAATGATCGAAGTGCCGGAGCCGACGGGGCCCGGCCGCATTCACGCCGTGATCCGGATGCAGAACGAAGAGCGCGCCGGGACGGTCACTGTGATGTCGCCGAACGGCGATACCGTCGCAGAAGGGAACTCAGGAGACACGTTCGATGTGCCAAGTGGCGACTACAGCGTGGTGGCGATGCTCGACCCCGCCTTGTTGCCGGGACACACGGGCCGGGAAGAGCGCGCTCGCGTTGCGCCTGGGCAGACCGCGGAGGTCGTCTTCTCCTACGAGGTGGCGCGCGTCCGACTGAACGTTCGACGGGGAGGCCGAGCGTTGAACACCTGGCGCATGGTGTTGACCCGACAAGGCTCCGACACAGAGATCACGTTGCAGTCGTCGACGGAGCACGCGGAAGTCGCGCCGGGTCGCTACAGCGGCGTCCTCACGGCTGGTGGCGCAAGGATCGAAGTAAGCGGACTCATCTTTCAGGGCGGCGCGACGATGGACGTGCCGGTCAACGTGAACTGATCGAAACGGTCCCTCGTGGACCGCCGGACATTCGCTGTTGGGCGCTGCGCTTGAAGCTTCTCACACTTTTGGAGGCTGGCCCGGGTACGTACGTCGTACACGGTGCGCTACGCCCTCTGGACGTCCAGGCCGTTGTACGTGTTGAGCACACCCTCTGCGACAACGAGCCTCTTGTGAGAACTCCACGGTTTGGGCTGACCAGTGCACCCCTTGTCCTCTCTCAAGCGACATTTTGCCGAGAGGCAGGTATACGCCATTCAGGCGGCCTTTGGCCCCAGGCCGGAGCTGCGCGAGGCTCCTGAAGCGCAGCGATAGCTTGCCAGGGCAGGGTGAGGGTGTCGTGTCCGGCAACGCAATTGAAGCGGCTGCGCTTCCGCCTTGTTCCATTTCGTATAAATAGTATTCCGCCTAAGTTGTACATTTGTGTCATTTGTGTAATTTGGTGAAAAGGACACATGTATGAAGATCTTTCCATCGACGTTTCTTGCCCTCGCATTCCTGCCATTCGCTCTCGCGTGCTCGGTTAACCACAATTCCATCGACAGTGGCGATTCCGTCGATGGCGGCGCTCTTCTCGATGGCAGCTCTCTTGCTGACAGCGGCAACGTTGCCGATACCACTGCTCTTGCCGACAGCGGCAACTCTGACGACGCCGGGAACGTTGGCGACGCCGGGAACGTTGGCGACGCCGGGAACGTTGGCGACGCCGGGAACGTTGGCGACGCCGGGAACGTTGGCGATAGCGGCGAACTCGTCGATGGCGGCGAGCTCGTCGATGGCGCTATAGAAGACGACGCACCGATGCCGACGTTGAGCATCGTTTCGAACAGCCCACTTCACGACTCGACCGATGTCGTACAGGACAGTGCGTTGGTCGCAACGTTCAGCGACGAAATGGATCCAGCCACCTTGAACGCGGCGACCTTCTTTGTGGAAACGGGGGGTGTTCTGGTCGCAGGCTCTATCGTCTACATGGACTTCGCTGCGTTCTTCCAGCCGAGTGAACTCCTCGATGTCGAAACTACCTACACGGCGACGATCACGATGGGCGCACAGAGCGCGATGGGTGCCACGCTCGCCGAAGACTATTCGTGGAGCTTTACCAGCGGGACGCTTGACCGCAGCCTCGATCTTGGAAGCGCGGGGAACTTCGTGCTGCTCTCGAAGACCGGCATGACGTCGGCGGCTCCGTCGGTTTACGATGGTGATGTCGGCGTCAGTCCTACCGGCGCGGCGACGATCACGGGGCTCGCTCAAGTCCTGGACGAGTCCGGCACTTTTGCGACGTCGACACAGGTAACGGGGCAAGTACTGGCGGCGGACTACGCGGGCTCCACACCCGGAGTGCTCGCGACGGCAGTGAGCGACATGGAGACCGCATACGACGACGCAGCAGCACGATTGGCCGATGACGAGAATCTGGGCGCTGGCGGCATTAGTGGCATGACGTTCGCGCCGGGCGTGTACCACTGGACCAGCGCTGTTGGTATTGTCACACCCATAACCATCTCAGGAGGGCCGACGGATGTCTGGATCTTTCAGCTAGACGCTGGCCTAAATATGACCGCAGGCGTGGTGATGGAGCTTAGCGGGGGAGCCCTCCCGGAGAACATCTACTGGCAGGTGGGCGGTCCTGTCGTCATCGGCGCAGGAGCGCACTTCGAGGGCACGATCCTCGCTAAGGTAGCAGTCGGCTTGGGCGCAGGCGCATCGATCAATGGCCGCATTCTGTGCCAGACATTCGTGACAGCGGCTGCGCTCACTGCCACGCCGTAGTGAGATCGCCAGTTTACGAAAACCGAAGCGCCATCTCCATTTTAGCTCTTCCTACAGACGCCATGTTTCAGTGATGTTGAAAGTTTTGGTCATACGTGTAGGTCAGGGCTAGAACATACATTGATGAACATCGCTACATCGACGTTGCTCGCGCTCGCCATTCTATCGTTCGCCCCTGCTTGCTCCGTCGACTCGAACTCCGTCGACGGCGGACTCGCCGATGGCGGCGGACTCGTCGATGGCGGCGGACTCGTCGATAGCGTCGCTCTCGTCGATAGCGTCGCTCTCGTCGATAGCGGCGCTCCTGTGGATAGCGAATCCGTCGATGGCGGCGGACCGGACGGCGCGCCAGAACGCGATGCGGCGATGCCGGCCTTGAGCATCATCTCGAACAGTCCGCCTAGCGACGCGACCAACGTCGTGCTCGACACTGCGGTGGTCGCAACGTTCAGCGAGGACATGGATCCCGCGACCTTGAACGAGCTGACCTTCACAGTGGAAACGGGAGGAGTTCCGGTCGCCGGCTCCATCGTCTACGGTTTCCTGGACTACGCCGCGTACTTCCAGCCGAGCGACACCCTCGACGTCGAAACGACGTACATGGCGACGATCACCACGGGCGCTCAAAGCGCTTTGGGCGTCCCGCTGGCAGAAGGCTACTCGTGGAGCTTTACCAGCGGCAGGCTCGACGGCGCCCTCAACTTGGGCAACGCCAGGAACTTCGTGCTGCTCGCGAAGACCGGTATGACGTCCGCCGCCACGTCGTCCTACATGGGTGACGTTGGTGTTAGTCCCGCAGGCGCGGCCACGATTACGGGGCTCGCTCAGGTCCTGGATGAGTCCGGCGTTTTTGCGACATCAACACAGGTGTCTGGGCAGGTACTCGCTGCGGACTACGCGGGCTCCACACCGGCAGACCTGACCAGCGCAGTCGCCGATATGGAGAGCGCATACGACGACGCCGCTGGACGACCGGTGGGCGCCGAAAACGAAAACCTGGGTGCCGGCGTCATCAGCGGCATGACGTTCGCACCGGGCGTGTACCACTGGACGAGCGCTGTCAGTATGGTCACACCCATAACCATCTCAGGAGGGCCAACGGACGTCTGGATTTTCCAGCTAGACGCTGGCTTCGAGCTCACCGCGGGCATCCGGATGGAGCTTCGCGATGGAGCCCTCCCGGAGAATATCCACTGGCAAGTGGGCGGCGCTGTCGTCGTCGGCGCAGGAGCTCACTTTGAGGGCACGATCCTTGGAGGAGCAGCAGTCGGCTTTGGCGCAGGCGCATCGATCCATGGCCGGATTCTCTGCCAAGCGTTTGTGACGGTCGCTACGCTCACCGCGGTTCGACCATAGCGAGAAGACCGGCCCTCCCAAACAGCCCGCTCATCGGAGCCAGCGGTTTAGGTCTCAATTCGTTCAACCCCACCAAGGTCCATACTTGGTGTCGTGTGACACGCCCGCAAGATTGCTAGACTCGCGAGATGGTCCACGTCTGCTCGCTCGTTCGCCGTCCTCTCATTCTCATGGGGTTACTGCTCTTTAGTGGGTGCTGCACCGATCAGTACTTCACGTCGAGTTGTGGCACGCTCCCTTCGGAGCAGGTGAGCGCGATCGAGGTCACGATCCGAACGGGGCGGGAAGCGACCA
>JBLHKB010000008.1:0-43161 GCA_047619315.1 Polyangiales bacterium | reverse complement strand
GCTGATAGGGAGTAAATGGCGTCTTCGTCATGTGCGCGCGAGAGCTGCGAAACGGTCGGGAGGTCTACTTGCCGGAGCGAATCTTCGCGGCGACGGCCGCGGCGTCACTCTCTTCTTCGTCCGCGAGCGTGCAGCAGACGAAGGCGAGGTCAGCGAGTGCGGCGAGGGCCGCCGGGCGATCGCTCGTGAGGGCGTTCGGGTTGGCCGTGACCCACGCAGCGGCGATGTCTTTGAAAAGAAATACTCGATTTTCGATAGTGCTGTCGTCCGCCATAAAGAGCAGCTTGTCAGGGATAGGCACAAAACGAAACCCTCCAGCCCTCGTCCAGGCGTTCCAGCAGGTGAAACATGGTGCGCTTTGTCGCATACGGGACCTGTGGGTGTTCTGAAGCGAGTTCATTGGATGGTTTACGCGCTCGTTGCGCCTTTGGTCCTGATGGGGCTCTACCGGCTCATCGTCGGCGGCGGACGTCGCGTGGAAGTCGTTGGCAGCGGTGCGCTGACGGTCCTTGAAGAGACGGACGCGCCGGAAGGCACTCGCTACGATCTAGCCGTGCAGACGGGCGAGACCTTGCATGAGACCGAGGCACGCGTGCTGGAGGCGGTTTCACGCTGGCCCGATGTGCTGGTCATCGGTTTCTCCGAGAGTGCACTTGAAGAGCCAGACGCTCGCTCGGTGATCGAAGGTGTGGCGCTGGCCGCCGAGAACGCCACGGCTGTGCCGGTGCTGGTTGGCTTCGAGGAAGACGTGCCTTGGTTCGCGTCGATCTGTGACGTGTCGGCGCTTCGGCTTTGTATTGAGCCTGGAGCGGACCCAGCGGCTGCGATCGCCGCCGGCGTTGAAGAGGCGTGGCAGCGACATCGCCGACTCGAAGCATCAACTCAGACAGGGCGCTGAGTGATTCGTCCTGTGGTGCTCGCCCTCGTGGGCGTTGGTTTCTTGCTGACTCCGCAGGCCCCAAGCCATGACGCGGAGACGTCTACCAGGGTGGTCGGCTTTGCAGTCGGCCTCTATCCCCAAGAAGCTACGGAGCGCGGCTGGGTCTATCCGCCAGACCTTCAGGAGGTGCGCGCGAGCGGTGCGCGAGACATTCTACTGACGCCATCCTGGATCCTAAGCGATGTCACATCGGTCTTGATGCAGCCGGATGCGGACACGCCGCGCGACGCGGACATTCTTGCGACCATTCGCGCTGCGGAACGACTGGGTCTCGGCGTTTCAATGATGCCTTACCTGCGCATTCGCCATGCGGAGCCCGGCGACTGGCGCGGTACGCTCCGGCCTTCGGACCCGGACGCTTGGTGGACGGAGTATGGCGCCTTCGTACGTCACTATGCGGCGATGGGCCGCATCAAGATCTTTGTGATGGGAAGCGAGCTTAGCTCGATGAGTGGCGACGAATGGGCGGAGCGCTGGGAGCATTTGGCCGAAGGCCTACGCCACCGCGGCGTCGACCGACTCGCCTTCGTCGCCAATCACGACGCCCTCGACCTGCAGGCTCCATTTGAGTTCGTCGATGTCGCCGGCGTGAGCGCGTATTTTCCTGTCTTGGGTGATCCAGACGCCGCTTGGCGAGCGCACGCAGGGCGCCTGGAGACTTTTGCCCAAGAGGTTCAGCGACCGCTAGTGATCTTTGAGCTCGGGTTTCCGAGCCGCCAAGGGGGGTTGACGCGTCCTTGGGATCACGTGGCTGGGACCCCTGTAGACGTGGACGCACAAGCTCTGGGGTATCGAAGCGCAACGAGCGCGCTCACAGACGCGGAGTGGCTCGAGGGCCTCTTCTTTTGGGCTTGGTATGGAGACGGGGGCGAACGTGATCGGTCTTATTCGCCACGGGGAAAGCCAGCGATGCGGTGGGTGCGAGCGTTCTTCGAGAGCTTTGCAGGCGGCTAGCGGCTTGCGACAAGTGGGCGGTGTTGCCATCCTTGCGCCCATGTCGAAGGTCTCCGTTTTTGTGCTCTTTCTCGCTCTTGGATGTGGCGACGATGTTCGCGGGGAGAGCGACTCCGGCCCTTCCTTGGACGTGAGCGGAGGCGTGGATGCTGGCTCGGACGCGGCGGCTCGCGATGCGGCGGCTCGCGATGCGGCGGCTCGCGATGCCGGGGCCGACGTCATGGTTTCGGATGCGAGCGCAGCGGATACGGGTCCAGACACATGTCCAGCGGACACGACATGCGTCACCAGTTTTCCTTTCGTCCACAGTGACTCGACGGCGACCTCGAGTCGGAGCGACATCGCCCGCTACGACTGCGCGCCGGACGTCGATGAATCGGGACCGGAGCGCTGGTATCGCGTGGATGTTCCCGACGCTGGCTTTCTGGCGCTCTCGTTGAGCGATCTTGGCGAGGGCGTCGATGTCGACGTGCATCTCCTCGATGCGTCCGAAGGTTGCGTCGACCGCGGCCACTGGCGCGCCGGCGGATATGTTGAGGCAGGTCGCTACTGGGCGGTCGTTGACTCGTGGGTAGAGACCGAGCCCTTGTCAGGCGCGTACACACTCACCGCAGGCCTGACGAGCGTAGACGACTTTGTCACCGCTGGCATCGAGCTCAGTGTTGCGGAGCGCGCGATGCGCGTCTTCAGCCGCGCTTGGGAGCGAGGGGACACGGATCGCTTGGAGTACGCCATCATCGACTTCAGCCTGCACTCGGTGCAGCCCCGTGAATGGATCTTCGATCTGACGACGGGCGAGCATCTGTGGACCCTCTTCGTCTCCCACGGCATGGGCTCGTCGGACCCCACGGACCCGGGGCTCGCGGTGACGTTTTCGAACGTTCCAGAGAGTCATCAGTCGAGCCTTGGTCTGCTGCGAACGGGGGAGCTTTACGTCGGTGACTACGGTCCCTCGCACCGCCTCGATGGGCTTGAACCCGGCATCAACGACAACGTTCGGGAACGAGACATCGTCATGCACCCATGGAACGGAAGCCGTCAGGAGTTCGTCGACGAGTGGGGCTACACGCAGCCAACCTGGGGCTGCCCCAGCATCGACGACCGCATCACAGATGAGGTTCGGCAGAAGATGGCGAACGGCGCGCTCATGTGGTTCTGGGCGCCGGACCCAGCGTTCGTGAGCGCTTCCACGTACCTCTAAACCGCGATGATCAGCAGGCGACGACCAGCGGGCGACGTCAGCGGGCGATGATCAGCGGGCGACAATAACGCGGTTACGGCCGAGGTCTTTGGCCTTGTAGAGCGCTCGATCGGCGCGACGGATAAGGTCCGTGCCGTCTTCGACCTTGGTCTCCGGATAGGAAGCAACGCCAAGGCTCGTAGTCACGGGCAGACGTTTGCCTTCGTATTCGAAGGGGTAGATCTCCACCCAGTGGCGTAGACGCTCTGCGAACTGTTCCGCTGCAGCAAGATCGATTCCGCGGCTCAAAACGACGAACTCTTCGCCGCCGTAGCGTGCAAAGACATCTTCGCGGCGCACAGATTCCTGAATGCCTCCGGCGAGCGTCTTGAGCACGTAGTCACCGGCCAGGTGACCGTAGTTGTCGTTGAGGTTCTTGAACTTATCGAGGTCGAACATCACGAGCGCAAGGGGGCTCTCGTGACGTTGGGCAAACGCCATTTCAGACTCGAGGCGCTCCGTGAAGAACTTCTTATTGTACGCGCCGGTGAGTCCGTCGTGGAGAGCCGCCTTGAGCATGCGCTTCTGAAACTGCGCATCGAGTTGGTCGTGATAGGTGAACTTCAGGATGGTCGTCGTGCCCACCTGGATCTTGTCACCGTCTTGAAGCACCTGGTGTTTGATGGGGGTGCCGTTGACGAAGGTCCCGTTCGTTGAACCTAGGTCTTCGACCACAACCTCATCGCCACTAACGCTGAAGCGCGCGTGGACTCGCGAGATCTCTGTGTCCGTGAGAACGATCTGTGAATCGCCGCCTCGGCCCACTTCATGGACGTTGTCGAGGGGGAACATCTTCCCCACGTTGGGCCCAGCGATGACGATCACGTAAGCCCTCTCGCGACGGAGATCGACCACGGATTTGATAACATCGACGTGGCCAACAACTGTGGCCTCTGCATCCCATTCACTGCTCATAGGTGCGCCAGGAAGTATGGCTACCGGGAGTATAACAGAAAGAGCGGAAGATTTTAGTTAGAATGGGGCTCTAATTCCGTTGGAAGGGTGAAGAGGGTCTGATCGTGCAGGTATCGGTACCGCGCCATGTGCCCCACAACGCGTCGAACATAGCGGCGAGTCTCGTTGAAAGGAATATGTTCGACGAAAAGATCGAGGTCGCGTGTTTCTTCTTCGTCGAGCCAACGCTCTACCCGAGCGGCGCCTGCATTATAGGCTGCGATGGCGAGAGGTATGCTTCTGAAGCGTCGAATATGGGCAGCAATTTCGACGATTCCGAAGCGTATATTCCATTCTGGCTCGTAAAGACGCTCCGGGGTGAAGCTCCAGCCTTCACGGGCGGCGTGGCTCCGGGCGGACTCCGGCATAAGCTGCAGGAGGCCGATCGCACCGGCCTGACTAAAGGCGCTCTCGTCAAAATGGCTCTCCTGGAGCATCGTCGCGTAGACGTGCTCCCAAGCCACGCCGCGCTGCTCGGCCTCATCTTGAACGCGTTCAAAGTATGGACGCGGGTATGCTGCGTCCCAAGCCCAACGCGCATCGCCGCTCGGCCGCATGCCAAGCCGGCTGTGTTCGAGACTCGCAAGACGAAAAGCCCGTGTTGTGCCCCCGACGGCTGAGTATAAGCGGGATATCGCTTCGTTGACTCGGCCACGAGGTGCCTGGTCACGGAGTCCTCGCTCAGCCGAGCGAAGACTTGAGAACGCGTCTTCGCGCAAGCCGAGTCGTACGAAGAGCTGCACGCGCGCGGGGATCTGCGTTTCAAGGTCAGCCTCATCACGGGGAGGCGCGCTGAGCTCGGGACATGCGTGACCAGCTTCGCCCAAACGCTGACAAGCGAGGATGGCGTACCAGGAGAGCGGGTCACGGCGTACCGATCGTTCGTAGTCCTGGCGAGCCTGAGAAGCCTGGCCGCCTTCGTCATACGCGCGCGCGCGCCAATAGAATGCCTTGGCCGCGTCGTCGGCAGCCTCACTCGCATCGAGGTACGCCGAAAAATGACGCCGTGCGCTCGTGAAGGAACGACGCTCAAACGCCTCAAGTCCGAGGTGCCAGGCAGCGTCGCGGCGGTAGCGCCCTCGCGCGAGGGGGCTGCCCAAGAAACGAGTCATTCGGGCTCGGCCACGGGCGGCGTTGATTCGGAGTTCAAGCCAAGCCGCGAGATAGGCCGCCTCGCGGGCTCGGCGATGACGTCGGTGGGCACGGACAAGCGCATCGTAGGCGCGAATGGCGGCTCGGTCTTGATCGGCTCGCGAGAGCGCGCGGGCCGCGTGAAAACGATCATCGATGGCGGTCGGTCCACCGAGTCGCCAGGCCCGACCAAGTTCTGTGGCGGCTTCGGCGTAGTTCTCACGCGTTGCGTAGAGGCACATGCCACGAACATGAAGCCACTCCACGCGTCGGGTTCGCGGTTCGCTTCCCAGGATCGCCAGAGCTTCGGTGGGGCGGGAAGCGCCGCGCAGTCTCTCCGCGAGCTGAAGCCGCTCGTCGAGGGTCCAGTCCGCCGCTGGATCGAGGGTCACATCCGGGTGCAGTGGGTGAGCAAACGTAGCGGCCCGCCGCAGCTGGGTCGCTTCATCCGGCGTGATCCCTGCGAGCGTTTGCCGGAGCGAGTAGGTGTCGACGCGTGCTGGGTCTCGCTCGATGCTCTGGCGCAGCGCAGCGCGTGCGGCCTCTTTCTCTTCATCACTCTCCGCCTCACGCGCGAGGCACTCCGCCCTCGCAGCGCGGGAGATGGGGTCTTGCTGCGCGGCCAAAAGGGGAAGCGCGACGGCGCACTCGCCGATGCGGCCCAAGAGCCGGGCTCGGCGGCGAAGTGCGTCCTCGGCGACGAGCGAAGGCATGTCCGCGGAGAACGCGGCGGCGGCCTCTTGAAGGGAGCCTTGTCGCTCCAGGAGCCGGGCGCGGAGGTAGTTGGCTTCGGCATCGTCATAGGCGGCAAGCTGAGCCAGCGCTGGGCCGTCTTGCCCAAGCTCGACTTGTCGGATGAGCTCCGCCGGGAGCTGGGCGCGCCCTGAACTTGCTTGGCCGAGCACCAAAAGGATGCCCAGCGCGAAGTTCCACATTGCCCAGGGGCTCATGGGATGGGTGTATCCCAACATCCGCAGAGCGGCTAATTAGGGGCTGAAGCGGTCTGGTGCGGGGACGGTTTCAGCGACGAAACAGGTGATTTCAGGATCACTGGGTGTGGGCGTGTGCACACGTGAGATTCATGCACTAGGGTCCGCCTCCATGATGCGTTTGTTCTTCGTTGTTAGTTTGTTTTGCGTTGGATGTGCGCCAGCGATCGGCGACGACTGTGGCACAAGCGCAGACTGCTCGGTCAACGGCGACCGCATCTGCGACCTCGCTTACCCTGGCGGCTACTGCACCGTGGCCGGATGTGAAGCGGGGACATGCCCCGACGAATCGGTCTGTGTCGAATGGCGTTTCTCCCCAGACCGTACCGCGGTGACCTTCTGCATGGCGACATGCGGCGGCGACGGAGACTGCCGCGGCGACTACGCGTGCATGGACGAAACGGATGAGCGCATGCTCGACTCCGACGGCGGACGACTGGCGCGCGCTCTCGATGGCACCGACCCAACGTTCTGTGTTGGCGTGACTGCTCCTCCACTCGAGTAGCGCGCTGCGCATGAAACGTCGCGCATGAACCGCTACCTCGTCACTCGCGCTGCAAGGGCGCTGCTGACGGTGGTGGGTGTTGTCACGCTCGTCTTCTTGATGGTGCGCGCGATCCCTGGCGATCCCGTCGACACCATCCTCGGAGACAACGCGCGTGAGGGCGACCGGGCGCGAATGCGTGAACGTCTGCATCTGGATGAGTCCCTCATCGATCAGTACGCGCTCTTCGTCGGCGACGTTCTGAATGGATCGCTGGGTCAGTCCTATCGACATGAACGACGGGTCTCGGACATGCTTCGCGAAGTCGTCGCGCCCACGGTCACGTTAGCTCTGGCCGCCCTACTCCTGGCGCTCACTTTGGCGCTTCCGTTGGGCGTGTTCGCGGCGTCACGGCATGGGTCACGGTGGGACAGAGCCGCTTCAGCGCTGGCCGTCGCAGGTTTGGCGATCCCCAATATTTGGCTTGGCCCAATTCTAATCCTGGTGTTCGCGGTCTGGCTTCGCTGGCTTCCTTTGCCAGGTGATATGGGCTGGGCGACGCTCATCTTGCCAACGGTGACGCTGGGCACGGCGCTGGCAGCGTCACTGACTCGGCAAACCAGAGCCGCCACCCTGGACGCTCTCTCCAAGCCCTTCGTGCAGGCGGCGCGGGCACGCGGGCTCAGCAGAGCTCGCGTCCTCCGCCGACATGCGCTTCGAAACGCGCTCTTTCCTATCGTGACAGTGGCGGCGGCTCAGCTGGGGGCACTTCTCGCGGGCACCGTTGTGGTGGAGAAGATCTTTGAGCGGCCCGGCATGGGCGCGCTCTTTCTCGACGCGTTCTTTGCAAGAGACATCCCGGTGGTTCAGGGCGTCGTGCTCTCCGTCGCGTTGACCTACGTGAGCGTGAACTTCCTCGTCGACTTGATGTACGCGTGGATCGATCCGCGGGTGACGCTCTCATGAGGCTTCGTCTGGGTCCTGCGCTCGTCGTGTTGTTCTTCTTGCTGGCGATCTTTGGGCCGCTCTTGGCACCGCAAGACCCAGAAGCCATCGACCTCTTACGTCAGTTCGAAGGGCCAAGCGCAGAGCACTGGTTCGGGACCGGCGACAACGGTGTGGACTTGCTCTCGGTGCTCTTCCACGGCGCACGGCTGGCGGGAATCATCGCGTTCTGGGTGGTGCTTGTGAGCGCCGCGGTGGGCATGATGCTCGGCGCCTTAGCCGGCTATGTGGGCGGGCGACTCGACCATGTGCTCAGCGGGGTCATGGACTTGGTCCAATCGTTCCCCGGCATCTTGCTCAACATCGCCATCCTCGCGTTGGTCTCGCGGCCCGGAGTGATCCACTTGGTCGTCGCGCTGGCGATCCCTGGCTGGGTCCTCTACGCCCGCCTGGCCAGAGCGGAGGCGCTGCTGCTGCGTAACGCGGAGTATGTACAGGCTGCGCGAGCCCTCGGTGCCGGGCCCGTGCGTGTTCTTTTTCGTCACGTGATGCCCAACCTGGTGGGACCGATTCTGATTCAAGCGACGACGGGCGTTGGGGGCGTGATCTTGGCCGAAGCGACGCTCTCGTTCCTCGGACTTGGACCTGGCGGCCAATCGTCATGGGGCGCCCTTCTCGACCAAGGTACTGGTGTGCTCCTGCGCTTTCCCCACGTGGCCCTCGTCGCGGGCTCAGCCATCGCGCTGACGGTCCTGGGCTTCAATCTCGCGGGCGACTTGTTGAGGGATCGGCTCGCGCGCGAAGCAAGCTGACTCGAAGGAAATAACCTCAAGGCCCCGGCTCTTGGATAGCCTGACGAACGACACCCAAGAGGCGCTCTTGGTCCACCTGAACCTTGGCTCCAGGCGCGTCGGGCTGAGCTTTGCGGTGGCGGCAGAAGCGCCCGCTCATATCGACGAGGCTCTCATCCGTAGCCAGCCATAGAGGGGTCCGCGCGCCTTCATCTGGCGTCTGGGCAAAGCGGAGCGCCAACCGAACGAGCGGCATTGCCCAACCCGGGAAGTCGCGCAGGAGGCCGCTTTTCACAAACGCCGGACAGAACGTGTTGACCGTGACGCCTGTCCCCTCGAGCTCTCGCGCCATGGCGAAGGTCCACAGCACCTTGGCGAGCGCCGCCTGCGGCCCGGCTTTCATCACGCTGTAGTTGTCGCGTAGTTGCAGGTCGTCCCAGGAGAGCTTTGCTCGGCGATGCGCGTTCCCTGAGATCATCAGGATGCGGCTCGGAGCGCTTTCTTTGAGCCGCGGAATCAAGAGCTCGGTCAAGAGCGCGTGTCCCAGAATATTCGTCGCCCAGGTCAGCTCTACGCCGTCGGGGGTCTCGCGGCGGCGCCAGGGAGCGACGCCTGCGCACCCAATGAGCGTGTCGATATGAGGATAGAGCTCAAGAATCTGACCCGCCGCTTTTCTCACGCTTTCAAGACTGCTCACATCGCATCCGATGGCGTCGATGCCTTCGTGCATGGATCGCAAGCGCTCAACGTCGCGGCCGAGGGCGACGACACGCCAGCCCTGGGCGAGGAGTCCACGCGCTACGCCCCAGCCGACGCCGCTCGTCGCGCCCGTTAGCACCGCTGTCTTCACCATGGGCCGAAGCATAGTCGAGAGCGCTAGGTCATGGAGAATACCTCGACGACGAGAGAGACACTTTGGGATTCACGAGCGGCGCTCTAGAGTGAGCACGATGAGCGCAGGGCGTCCGCTTCGTATTCTTCCGATCATTGTGCTGGCGCAGTTGGCGTGCACGTCTCTTTGGTTCGCGGGGAACGCGATCTTGGAGTCTCTTCAGGCGGACCTCGGCATTGAAGGAGATGTCAGCCTCATCACTTCGGCGGTGCAGCTTGGCTTTATCGTGGGTTCGGCTGTCCTCACAATGAGCGGCTTCGGTGATCGGTTCTCGACCTCACGCGTGTTCTTTATGGGCGCTCTTGTTGGAGCAAGCGCCAACGTCGCGGTGATCGGAGCCACATCGCTACAGGATGTAGTGGCGCTGCGTTTCCTGGTGGGAGTCAGCCTAGCGGCCATCTACCCGATGGGCATGAAGGCGGCGGCGAGCTGGTACAAAGAAGGACTCGGCGGTGCGCTTGGTTGGCTGGTCGGCGCGCTCGTTCTTGGAACCGCCCTTCCACACTTGGCGAGTGGCTTCTTGCCTTGGCGCGAAACCCTCGTTGGTGTCTCCCTCCTCGCCCTCGCAGGCGGCTTCGCGGTGCTCATCCTCGTTCCGGAAGGTCCGCACACGCGCGTTTCCACCTTCCGAGCGGGCGCCGTCGTGGAGCTCTTGCGGCTACGCTCGTTTCGCAGCGCGGCTCTTGGCTACTTCGGACACATGTGGGAACTCTACACTTTTTGGGCCTTCACTCCGGCGCTCATTCTCGTTCGCAACGCGCGTCACGCCGAGCTTCCCGTCTCGGAGACATCTTTTGTGGTGATCGCCGCCGGCGCCATCGGGTGCATCGGTGGAGGGTTTGCGGCGCGCCGTTTTGGAAGTCGCCGAGTCGCGATGTTCATGCTTGCGGTGAGCGGCACGTGCTGCCTCTTGCTGCCATGGGCCATCGACTGGCCGACGCCGCTCTTCATTGTGTTCATCCTAACTTGGGGCGTCGCCGTCGTCGGCGATAGCCCGCAGTTCTCCGCCATCACGGCGCGTTCCACGCCAGCTCACCTAGTTGGAACAGGGCTCTCTCTTGTGACCAGCGTCGGCTTCGCGCTCACCATCGCGAGTGTCTATCTCGCGCAGCTCTTGGACGACCCAGTGATGGCGCTGAGCGCTCTGGCCGTGGGGCCCGCGATCGCTTTCTTTGTGCTCCGGTGTGACGCTAGCGAACGTTGACCAGAATGAGGAACGACACGATCGGGAGAATGATCGCGATGGCGCCCATGATGCCTGCGCTCACCCATGGCCCCTTCTTGCCGGCGGCCAAACGATAGGCCGCGGGTATCCAGCCGAAGAGCATCGGAAAGGGTAAGCCGCAGACGATGAAGCCAACCATCGCCTCGAACGCGGGAGGCGCCGACGTGACGCCACCCACGCCTCCGAGGATCGCTACCCCGGCCATACCCGCATACAAGATGCCGCCGACAAGGAACCAGCTGACGCCGAGGATGATGGCCTGTGTCTTTGGCTCCACGCGGCGACTCTAGCAGCTTCCCTTTGGACGATCGGGGAAAGCCCGTGCGGTTGTCCGGCGGGCTCTAATTCGCGAAGTTCTGGACCCACCAGTGCCGGCCACTGCAGTTCACGTAGCCAATGCCGATGCGGGTCAGCCGGGGAGTGACCATGGGGGGGCGATGCGCAGCGCTCGCCATCCAAGCGTCGTGGACCGCTTGCGCTGTGCTGAAGCCGACGGCGACGTTCTCTGCGTAGCCGCTGAACGTGACGCCTTCGGCCCTCATTCTCTGCTGCTCTGTGCTGCCACCTTGACCGATATGTCCGGGTACGGTGGCTCCGCTGTCGCAAAGCCATTGGGCGTGCTTCTGCGCGGCGTAGCGAAGTCTGCGGTTGCAGCTCATAGCCGCGAGGCCCATCCCGCGACGCATCGTGTTCAGCACGTTGAAGTTCTGTCGGGCTAGACCCGACATGCACGGGAAGCCCTCATCGGCGGTTCCATCGCAATCGTTGTCGATGAGGTCGTCCACCTCTGTACGTGGACTGATGTGGCCGCTGCACGCGGCGAATGCTCCGCCGACACAACGACGTGTGCCGGTGCGGCAGGCGCCGACATTGGTGCCGCAAGAGCGCGCGGCGACGCCGTTGTCGACGCTTCCATTGCAGTCGTTATCGACACCGTCGCAGGTTTCTGCAGTCGGTCCAACCTGACCCATACAAGCGCTCATGGACCCACCGACGCAGCTTCGAGAGCCCGCTCGGCAGGCTCCAGTGTTGTCGCCGCATGCTTGCGTCGCGATCTCGTCGTCGACGCTTCCATTGCAGTCGTTGTCGAGACCGTCGCAGAGCTCAACGGCCGGAAGTATCTGGCCTTCGCACTCGGCGTAAGCCCCATCGATGCAACGTTGGATACCGGCCATGCAGAGCCCTTCTTCAGAGCCGCACGGCATCGCTAGGGCGTCTTCATCGACGACCCCGTCGCAGTCGTTGTCTGCGCCGTCACATAGGTCAGGCGCGTCACACGCTACGTCCGGCGCAGCGCTGTCGATCACCACGGCGTCGGCGGGAGCGGCGTCCAGTATCGCGACATCTCCGCGCCCAACATCAATGGAGGCATCTTGGCCGATGGACGAGTCGCCCACACCAGCGTCGATGTCTATGACGTCATCGTCACCGCAGCCGCCAAAGACAAGCGTAAGAGCGCCGAAGAGCGTCCAACCGGTGAAGGTTCTCATGCCGAGGATCCTATCATGATGAATGGCGTAAAGCCGGACTCAAAGACATCGCGGAGCTCTTCCGCCACCAGCATGCGTACCTTCAGGAGACACTCTCTGAGAAGCGGCCTATCGCTTCATCGAAGGCTTGCTGGGTTTGGGCAGCACGGGTACATCTTCTCCTGATGAGTTCTACAAACGCCCGGTCACGCTCTGTTCGCACCGTGCTCGCCCAGCTCGGTCACTACCTGGACGAAAACGACGGCGCAGTCGTCCCGCCGATCCAGTCATCGACGACTTTTGCCCGCGGCAAGAACTACAAGCCCATCGGCGAGCACATCTACAGCCGCGCCTCGAGTCCTGGCGATGCGCTAGCTGGAAAGATCTTCGCCGAGCTCGACGGCGGCGCAGACGCGCTCATGTTTGGTTCCGGCATGGCCGCGATCACGACGCTCTTTGAGAGCGTCGACGCGGGACGGCACATCGTCGCGCCGACTGTGATGTATCACGGAGCCCAAGACTGGCTCCGCCGCATCTCGACGAGGCGCGGCATCGGCCTGACGCTCTTTGATGCGAAGGATCCAAACGGCCTGAGTGATGCGCTTCGGCCCGGCGAGACAGACCTGGTGTGGATCGAACCGGCGACGAACCCGCACTGGGACATCATCGATATCGCCGCCGCAGCGAAGGCCGCGCATGCTGCAGGCGCGCGCCTCGCCGTGGACGCGACGGTGACGCCGCCGGTGACGACGCTGCCCCTCGCGCTCGGCGCCGACTACGTCTTCCACTCCGCCACGAAGTACCTCAACGGCCACAGTGATGTATGCGCGGGCGTACTGGTCTGTGCCGACGCGGATGAACGCTGGGCGGATATCACGCGCGTTCGCAGTCTCCTCGGCGGGATGCTCGGCGCCTTCGAGTGCTGGCTGCTCCTTCGCGGTTTGCGCACGCTGGCGCTCCGTTTCGATCAGGCGTCGCGCTCTGCTCTGGCCATCGCGACGCACTTTGATGGAGACACGCGTCTCGAGAACGTGCTCTACCCAGGGCTGCCAAGTCATCCGGGACATGACATCGCCAGCCGGCAGATGACGAATGGCTTCGGCGGCATGATGTCCATGCACGTGCGCGGCGACGCGGAGAAAACCATCCGCGTGGCGATGGGGACGAAGGTCTTCGTTCCAGCGACATCCCTTGGCGGCGTCGAGAGCCTCATCGCACACCGCGCTACCGTGGAAGGCGCGCACTCCGTCGTCGCGGCGAACTTGCTCCGGCTCTCCATCGGCATCGAGGACGTGGACGAGCTCATCGCTGACCTCGACCAGGCGCTGGACGCGTGAGCACTTGGCAGCAGATGGAATGGGAAGAGATCAAGACCGCGTTCGATTGGGACGGGAGCTGGCGCGACCTCTACGTTTTCGAAACGACCACGGACGACTGGCAACGGCTTGTCGACTTTGTCCGAAAAAGTGTGCACCCCCACACCTTCCAGCGGGGCCCGGAAGTGTGCGCGCTGCCGGCCCACGTCAACGTGCTCTTCGAAAAAGACGCCGGCGCCCTTCTCTCCATCCGCCTCGGAGGAATCACACTCAACGCCCACTTCTTCTGCGACGAGCAAATTGAGCTCGACCTTGATCCGCGTGAAGTTCACTCGGAGGAGCGCGCGAAAGCGCTCTTCGAGTTTATGTGCGGCGTTGGCCAAGTGCTACGCAAGCCGATGCGCCTGACCCCGGAGAACCTGAGTGACTATGTGCTCTTCGAGTACGATCCGGTCACCGATACCCTCCGGCGAGGGCGACCGTAGAGCGCCCACGCTTGCGGAAGCACGGCGTATCTACTCGGCCGAACAACCGGCCACCGCAGCGTCCATGTACTGCTCAACTTCGCGGAAAGGTGGGCCATCGGGGATCGTCCGGGAGTTGTCGTCTCGAAAACTACGCCAGGCGTCTTCCAGTGTTGTAGCCGGTCCTTGAATCACCTCCAAGACACGGCGGGCTTGTGCGAGGTCAGGTAGCTCCGGCCGCCGACGGGTGACCTCTTCCCGTACCTGCGCATCGGTTGAACAGGTCTGTTCGTCGGCGCTAAAAGTGAACGGGTAGTTTACGACAACGGAGCCACCCTCGGGTGCGGGGAACGACCACTCCCCGACCACCGCGGTGATGCACGACTCCACGGCCTCGTTGCCCATCGTGCTTGTGGCGATCTGTGGCGACTCCACGCTCCCTGTCGGGCTCACGATGAAGGAGACGGTGACGCGGCCGCCAAGGCTTGGGTCGCGACGCAGCTCGTTTTCGTAGCAAGCACGCACATCGGCGGTGTGCGAGGTGATCACTCCCCGGATTGCCTCTCGCCCTAGCGACCCTGAAACCGCCGGCGATGAGTGACTTCCCACGCCAGTCTCAGGCCGTGGCGTCCGCGGTGTGCTCTCTCGCTCACGGCACTCCTGGGCGGCGGCGAGGCCTGCTTGAATGGCCACCTCAATCTCGCTGGCGCGCGACTGATGCGCTTCGTCGAGGGTTTCGACGTACTACTCCCACGGCGCTTGAGCCTCGGCGTGGGCGAGAGCGCATTCGTCGTCCCCACAGCCGTATGCACAGAGGCAAATGATGGTGGATGCTAAGAGGGCGTGTCGCATAACCCAGACAGTACGACGTAGTGGTCTTGGTGTGGGGCGTCGTTCCGGGCCTGCGGTAAAATGTAGCCGACGACGCGAGCGACAACGGCTCGCGTCCCCGCTGTCTGCATCTTTGAGGGCTTCGAAGCGAACCTGGTATCATCACGCCATGCCAGAGCTGCCCGACATCGAGCTCTACCTGCACGTGCTGCGGAACCGAGTGGAAGGGGCCACGCTCACCAACGTTCGACTAAAGAGCGCGTTCCTCCTTCGGAGCGTCGAGCCGCCGCTGAGTGCTCTCCACGGAAAGCGCGTGTTGGGCCTGGAGCGCCTGGGCAAGCGCGTGGTCTTCGCGTTTGAAGACGAGCTCTTCGCCGTGGTCCACCTCATGGTCGCAGGGCGCTTTCAGTGGAAAGAACTCGGCGCCGCCGTGCCAGGACGCATGGGTCTGGCGGCCTTCGACTTTGAAGACGGCCCCTATGAGAGCGGGACTCTGCTCTTGACCGAAGCGAGCAAGAAGAAGCGGGCGAGGCTTCATGTCGTGCAGGGCCGCGCCGCGATGGAAGAGCATGACGCCGGCGGCGCGGAGCCTCTCGGCATGTCGCGGGAGGAGTTTGAGCGCGTCCTCTGCGAGAAGAACCACACGGTGAAACGCGCGCTGACGGACCCGCGGATCTTTAGCGGCATTGGCAACGCGTACTCCGACGAGATCCTCTTTGTGGCGAAGCTCCCGCCGACGCGCTGGACGTCCCGCCTCAAACCTGAGGACATCGACGCGCTTCACGCGGCGACGCAGAAGGTGCTCAATGAGTCGCGAAACCGTCTCATTGAAGAGGTCGGCGATGGTTGGCCAAAGAAGGTAACGGCGTTCAGGCCCGAGATGGCGGTCCACGGCAAGTACGGCGAGGCATGCCCCGTGTGCGGCGAGCCGGTGCAGCGCATTCGTTACGCCGACAATGAGACGAACTACTGCGCGCAGTGCCAGAACGGCGGGAAGCTGCTCGCGGACCGCGGGCTTTCACGGCTGCTCAAGGGCGACTGGCCGAAGACGCTGGACGCGCTGGAGCTGATGAAGCGCGAGCGGAAGGGCTAGCCCGACTCGATGCGGAGGGTCGTGAACTGCGGGCGTCCCACGAGAAGATATTCAGGACTCCCTCCAACCCAAAGCTCTTAGGCACACTGTCGAAGGAAGCGACCTGAAAGAGAAGTGAGCTTGGGCGCGCGCACGAAGGGCACTCGGGCAACGCGGAGCTCTGACCCGGCCAGCCGCCGAGTTTGTCGCCGTGGTCGGGATCGCCTTCAGCTTCGCGAACGAGGTCTTGTGTATCCGAATCCACGGTGACGCCGACGCTCTCCCACAAGAACGCGTCGGGGAGTTCAGCGTAAGGCTCGCCCCACCCGATAATGGGCTGAACTGGAAACGCCCGTGGGTCGTCGTGGAACGCCGACGCTGCGCGGATGATCCGGTCTCGCAGGTGATTTCGCTGACTTCGCAGTCCTGGCTCGCACAAACGAAACACTGGAGAATCCCTGAGCCCAGCTCCGGCAGCGAGTCGAGTTCGAGCTGCAGCGCGAGGGATTGCGGCTCGCCGAATCGGCCACACCTGGGAAGTCGCTCAAGCCCCAAAAGATAGTCGGTGTACCAAGAAGGAGGCGAACTCGACAAATGGCCATGCATATCAGAGCGATGCTACCGTACGGTCATGAGATGCATGTTGCTCCTTGTCCTCTGCGGAGCGTGCGCCAATGGCGGAGAAGACGAGGACGCAGGAGCCGAGTTTGACGGGGGCTCACTGACGGACATCCCCGCGCGCCCCGACCCCGACGTTTCGTGCGCCACACCTGAAGTCGCCTGCGGCGTGCTCTGCGCCGACACGCAGAATGACCCGGACAACTGTGGCGGATGTGGACGAACATGCGTGCTGCCGAACGCGGAAGCCGCTTGCGCTTCGGGCGCCTGCACCGTGGGCACATGCGAAGCGGGTTTCAGCGACCCCAACGGCGACCCGATCGATGGCTGCGAGATGATGGGCGAAGCGTGCACCCCCGGCGGACCTTGCATGACGATGTGCGGCAGCGCGGGCACCGTCGCGTGTAGCGGCGCGACGGAGAGCTGCATGATGCCCGCGGAGACCTGCAACCTCGTCGACGACGACTGCGACGGCACCTGCGACAACGCGGGCTGTCGCGTGGGCGTGCACCGCTCCAGCGGAAACGGCGGCCACTTCTACACCGTCGATCTCGCCGAGTCGATGAGCGCCGGCTACAACCTTGAGCGACAGAATTACTACGCCCTCGCCCGCGCTGCCGCGCCGGGAGCGACGCCCTTCCACCGCTGCCTCAAACCCAATGGGCTACGCTTCTACACCACAAGCGCGGCGTGCGAAGGTGGCGGAACCCTCGAGAGCGTTCTTGGGCACATCGCCATAGCGGAGACCTGCGGCGCGGTTCCGCTCTATCGCCTCACGAACGGCGGCAACCACTTCTACACGACCAGCGCCCCGGAACGGGACAACGCCGCCAACAAACTTGGCTACACATTCGAGTACATCAGCGGGTACGTCTGGTCACTCTGAGCCGCTCTTGAGCAAGCCCTAAAGCCCTCTTCGCGCCATCTTGGCGCGAACGGGTCTCTTGGCCTCAGCTGGAATGGGCTCGAGAAGGCACAAAGCCTAGAGTCGAAGTACTGCGGGACGTCTCAAAGAGACACGATTCTTGCTACAGTCTGCGTGTGCTTCGCTACCTAGTCGTCAGCCTCCTCACCCTTAGTCTGGCCTGTGATGGCCAAATCTCAGAAAACGAGCCGCCGATTACGGTGCCGCCGGAGATTCCGGATCGGCCCGCGCGCCCACCCGATCCCTTCGAAGCAGCGGAAGCTTCGCTGCCACGTCTGACGGCGGTCCAGTACCAAAACACGCTTGAAGACATCTTGGGCCCAACGCCTCCGGTGGAGCTCGAAGCGGATACGAACCCCTACCTCTTCTTCAATATTGGCAACGCGTCCACCACCGTCAGTGAACGCGGCGTGTCTCAATACGACGAAGCCGGCCACGCCATCGCCGCGTCCATCTTCAGCAACACGGCGCGACGTGAGGCGCTTGTCGGCTGCAACGTCGACGAGGCTGCTTGCCGCGAGGCGTTCATTCGCCGAATCGGTCGTCAGCTCTTTCGCCGGCCCCTCGATGTTGCAACAACGACGCGTTGGACGGCGATGGCCACGGAGCTCGGCGAAGGCGACAACGTCCGCGGACTTCGCTACGTGCTCGCCGGAATGCTCCAGTCACCAAACTTTCTCTATCGCCCCGAAATCGGCACGCCAAGTGGTGCCGGTGAGAGTCGACTCGACGGATACGAGATCGCTAGCAAGCTCTCGTTCCTCTTTTGGAATACTGGCCCCGACGACGCGCTCCTCGACGCTGCTGAGGCTGGCGAGCTCGACGACGAAGCAGGCGTGTACGAACACGCGATGCGCCTCCTCGAAGACGAACGCTCACGGTCAGCGGTTCAAGACTTCTTCGCTCAGTACTTTGACCTGAGCCGCCTTGGACAGCTGGATCTCGATTCGGAACTCTACCCGCAGTACACGGACACCCTTGGTGAGTCGATGCGGACGGAGATCGAACTCCGCGTCGCAGACGTGGTCTTCGGTCGCGACGGCGATGTGCGAGAGCTCTTCTTCTCGCGAAACTCCTTCGTGAACGCGGAGCTCGCCAACCTCTATGGCATCAGCCCTGAAGGCGTCTCGCCGATTCTCTACGTGCCCGTCGAGCTCCCACCAGAGCGCGCCGGGCTGCTCACGAGCGGCGCGTTCCTTGCGATGAACGCTCACCCCACAGAGACCTCACCGACGCTCCGCGGCAAGTTCGTGCGTGAGCGTGTGCTCTGCCAAGAAGTGCAGCCGCCGCCGGACGACGTCGACACGGACATCCCGCCGGCCATGGAGACGGGACCTCAGACCCTTCGGGAGCGCCTCGTCGAACACCGCAACAACCCCGCTTGTTCGAGCTGCCACGCGTTCCTCGACCCTCCGGGCTTTCTCTTCGAGCACTACGACAGCGTTGGCGCTTGGCGTGACCGCGAACCCAACGGAGAGATCGACGCCAGCGGCGGCCTCGACGACGTTGACCTCGACGGCGCAACGGACCTCGCGATGCTCCTCCGCGACGACCCACGTGTTCCTCGCTGCATCATCAAGCAGCTCTATCGCCACACGATGGGGCGCCTGGATGAGGAGATCGAAGCCGAGGCGCTCTACGACCTTGAGACCGAATTTGCAGCGACGGGCTATCGCTTCCGTGACCTCCTCGTCCTCTTTGCCACGAGCGAAGCGTTCCGAACTGTTTCCACTGTTGACGCATCCGAGGTGAGCCCATGAGCCGTTCCAAGAAAACGCAATCACCTAGCTCGCGACGCCACCTTTCACGACGCACGTTCCTTCGCGGCGCTGTTGGCGGAACCGCCGTCGCCCTCGCGTTGCCCACCCTCGACGCGATGCTCACGCCCAATGGCGCGCACGCGGATGGCAGCGATCGTGGACCCTTCTTTGGCGTCTTCTTTTGGGCCAACGGCTTGCCCTGGCACTCCGTACATGGTGGAGAACAGGCCGGGAACCCAGACGTTTGGACTCCCGCAAGCACGGGCGCTGGCTTCGCCGCGACCCCTCTCCTTGCGCCTCTGATGCGGCACCAAGTCAGCGTCGCGACGGGCCTCCAGCCCCATACGGACACGCCGGCCACACCAGGCGGCCAGGGCGATGGCCACATGCGCGGCTTCATGAACTCGCTCACCGGCGACCGTATTCGTTCAGAGGGATTCGACCACCCTTCCCATACGTTGACGGCGCTGCGCCCAAGCATCGATCAGTACGTCGCCCAGCACCCAAGCTTCTACTCCGAGGAGCCCCGCTTTCGCTCCATCGTGGCGGGTGCGTCGACAGCTCGCTTCCACGACTACGGCCACTGGAACGCGATCAGCTACAACGGACCGGACGCGCTCAACCAGCCTTACCTCGACCCGAACACGTTGCACACGGCGCTCTTCGACGTACCCGCGAGCGCCGTCGAAGCGGGCCGACGTGGACGACTCCTCGACGCCGTTCTCGGCGACGCTCGGGACCTACGCGCCAAGGTAGGCGCGAGCGATAAACTACGTATCGATGCACACCTCGAGCACCTCTACACGATCCAAGGACGCCTTGGACAAGGTGGTGCTCTTTGCGAAGAGCCCGGGCGTCCTGGTAACCTGGTCGGCCTCGGCCGCGGAAGCGCTCTGGCGAAAACGGAGATCATGGGCGAGCTCCTTGCCCTCGCCGTTCGCTGCGACATCACGCGCTCGTTCAGCTTCATGCTCACGTCCCCCGCATCGACGCACGTCTACGACCAGCTCGGCGTCCCAGACGGACTTCACAAGACGGTCCATGACGGTCACTGGTCACGCATGCGCGATGTGACGCTTCATCAGATGGAGTGCTTCGCGGCCTTCCTCGACAACTTCAACGCCGACGACGGCATGGGCGGCACGCTCCTCGACCGCGGCGTGGTGTACGGCTGCTCCGAGTATGGCGAGGGCTACAAGCACAGCGTCAAAGAGATGCCCGTGGTCTTCGCGGGCGGCGGCTGTGGGCGACTCGCGCGTGGGGTTCACACTCGAAACGCAGGCGGCAACATCGTCGATGCACACATGACGACGCTTCAGGCCTTGGGCCTTCCGGACACCGAGTTCGGCTGGAACGGTGGGCGCACGACGGATTCGATCTCCGGCTTCGTGCTCTAGCCAGGCCCGGCACCACCTAAACTCCCAAAATGTCCCAAGAAAGGGTGTTGAAGTGGTCTGGTTGACAAATTAATTAAACGAACTATTAATTCTATGTGGCACGGCCAGTCAACGCAGATCCTCAACTCACTAAGGAGCGAATCCTCCTCGCGGCCATCGAGTGCTTCGGGAACGAAGGCCTTCGGGGCACTCCGCTCAAGAGCATCGCCGCCGAGGCGAAGGTCACCATCGCCACGATTCACCACTACTTCGGCGGGAAGCTCGGACTCTTCGAGGCGGCCCTTGAGCAGGGCTACGAAGAGCTCACCGGACTTGGCCCCGCCATTGGCTTCGCCGCCGTGGAGACGGACGGGACCCTCGAAGAACGCATCGACGCCATCGCTCGCCGCGCGCTCTCCTTTGCCCGTGGCCGTCTCAAGGCGAGCCGATTCCTTCTCCGCGCCATGCTCTACGAGAGCGAAGCCAAAGAGCGAGCGATGCGGGCTCAGGAACAATATGTCGCGACGACAAGCGAGGCGCTCTCGCTGCTCATCGGCCGAAGCGCTGAAGAGCTTCGTGTTCCGGTTCAAGGCCTGATGTTCCTCATGACGCGTATCGCCGTGATGCGCCCAGAAGACCTCGCCATCGTCGGCCCTGAACGTTCGCAGGGCGCCACCCTCGACGCGCTCGCGGATTACGTCGCAGAGGTCGCCGTCAAGACTCTGCTTCCCGAGACCCCCTCAACACAGGCTCCGAAATGACAAACGAACTTTCCTCGACCAACGCGGTCAATGGCTCCGTCAACGACGCCCCCATCGACGGAGACGTGGCGCCGAAGAAGAAACGCTCACCTCTCCGCTGGACCGCCATCGCAGCGCTCGTGATCGGTGGAGGGTTCGCTGCTCATGCCGCCTCAGGCCTCGACGAGGCGACTATTCAAGCAGCCATGAGTGACGCCGGCATCTTTGGTTTCGCGCTCTTCCTCGTCGCTTTTGTCGTCGGCCAGACCCTTCAACTTCCGGGCATGCCCTTCGTTTTGGCGGCGCGTGTCGCCTACGGCCCCGTCTTAGGCTTCGCCGCGAGCTATCTGGCCGCCATTTTGGCGGTCTCAGCGGTCTTTCTGGTCGTCCGTGGACTTGGCGGCGACGCCCTAACGCGCCTCAAATGGTCCTGGGCAAAGAAGGCGATGGCGAAGGTTGAGAAGAAGCCTCTCCTGACGGTCATTGGCCTTCGAGCGGTCTTCGCGCTCTCACCACCCCTCAACTACGCCCTCGCGCTAAGTCCGGTTCGTTTCCGCCAGCACATGACAGGGTCCGCCGTCGGCTTGCTCGTTCCCATCTCGATCTGGGTCTTTCTCTCGGACGCTCTCGTCGGGTGGTTTGCGTAGTGCGCTCGGTCTTGATCCGCCGCGAAAGGGGTCGCCGCGATGAAGACCGAGAGCGACCATACCAACGACGCCGCAGTACTCGAGGAGCGTAAACTCGTCGTGGGATTCCGGGGGGACTTACTCAGGCGCCGGTGCGCTTCGTCTTCACCCACGGTGGCGAGGCGTGGGAGATAAAACCCGAACGCATATGACGAGAGATAAGTGGTCGTTTGTCGCGTCGGCCCGCCGCGTGCGCTTCGCGATAGCGGCCCGCCAGCGTGAGGGACATGGTGCTGTGAAACGAGATCGTAGTGATCTCGCGGTGAAGCAGTGGGAGCCCTTCTTGATCTCGCTGGGCTTCCACTGCGAGCGCTCGCCGATAACATCCGTCGAAGTCTATTTGGTGAAACGCGACGATGTTGCGGCCAATGCTGAGCATCGCTCGAACCTCGCCGGCGGGCGAGGACTCTTCCTCGACTTCGCGGAATACGCGAAGCGCTTTCGCTGCGCCCCGGTCGCTCGCTCCGGAGCTGTACATGGCGTCGATGAGACGGCTTCAACGAATTGGGGGCGGGTCTTTGCTTTCGAGCGCATAAAAATAGCTCCGAGCCTCGAAGCCCGCTGATCGCGTTGAGTCCGATGCCGGCGAAAAGCAGTAGGTCCGCGCAGCGCGCGAGGTGGCTTGGGTTCTCTCTGTTCGTGATGGGCAAACCAGCTTCGTAGAGAGAGCATCACCCCTAGCGTATAGGCATCGAATGCTGGGCCGGAGAGCTGCTCTGGGCTTGCGTAGGCGAGCCAATCCACGCCGCGCCGGGGTCCGCGCCTGGGGCCGCGACGAAGCCGAAGTCCACGAGGCGAACGTTCCCGCGCTTGTCGAGAAAGTACATTCGCCGGTTTTAGGTCGCGATGAACATGGCTTGCTTCGTGAAGTGCGCTGAGACCTTCGACGATCTGAGCAAACACGGCGGCGACGTTGGATTCGCGCACGGGCTCTTGAGCCAGATTTGCGCCGTCGACGTACTCCATGACCGGGTGCCAGCCTTCGTCTTCGAGGAGCTCATGAACGTGCTCAAGATGAGGGTGATAGAGGTCCTGAAGGTGTCCGAACTCGCGCTTGAATCGCACCCATGAATCCGGAGAGAGATGGTGCAGCGTTTTTACGGCTACGACCTCCTGACGCACTTCGTCAAAGGCTCGGTAGACCTTGTCGTAGGTGCCTTGTCCGAGTGCGCTGACGCCCGAGAAGCATTTCGGCAGCCGGGTCACCACGCCGCTCACGCAGGGGAGGCAGCGCCAGGCGAAACCCAGCGAAGCGATGCAGTAGGTCTTCGCGCAGATCACCCTGTTGAACGGCAGCCTTCACATCGCCGTTCGTCGCGGCGATGACACGGGCAGAGAAGTTGAGGACGCCGACGCCTGAATAGCCCAAGGGTCGGTAGGTGCCGAACTGAACGAAATCGAGGAGCAGCTGCTGCGCGCCGAGCGGCAAGTTGAGCAGCTCGTCGAAGATGAGCACTCCTTGGTGAGCCTGGCATCACTACTCACACGTGGCCAAATCGCGCGTCGAGCAATGGAGAACAGCGACTTCATGGGTCCGCTCCCGAATTGACTGGGCCATCGTACGCAGGGTCTTCGCTCATAGATATGCCTGCAAATCCTTATCGACCCACACGACGGCTGCTTGAGCAGACATGTACGCAAACGCGACCAGCAGGCAATAGCCTCAGTATCGCTTGTACTGTTTCCCGTGGACTGACCTACTGGTTGAGTTCATGAAATTCGTCAACGCTCGCGTTCTCACTCTCCTCCTCTTCGGTTTCCTGGTTATGGCCTGTGGGGAAGACAGCGAATCAGTCTGCGACGATGCCGACTCCGATGGCGTCTGTGACACCGAAGACGTGTGCGTAGCTGGTGACGATGACGCGGACTTTGACGGCGACGGGGTTGCCGATAGCTGCGATGTTTGCCCAGCCGATAGCGCCGACGATAGCGATGGTGATGGCGTCTGCGACTCGGACGATGCCTGCGTTGGTGACGACGACACCGTAGACACGGATGGCGATGGAGTCGCGGACGGTTGCGATGTCTGCCCGGATGATGCCGACGATGACAGCGACGGGGACGGCTCGTGTGACTCGGGCGATGTCTGCGCGGCTGGCGATGACACGGACGACTTCGATGGTGATGGGGTCGCCGATGCCTGTGATACTTGCCCAGCCGATGTGTTGGACGACAGCGACTCAGATGGTTCCTGCGACTCGGTCGATATCTGCGCTGGCTTCGATGACGCTCGCGACACTGACGGCGACAACGTGCCGAACGGATGCGACAGCTGCCCGGATGACATTCTCGACGATGCGGATGGGGATGGTGTTTGTGACTCTGCCGATATCTGCGCAGGGTTTAACGACGATGCCGACTTTGACGAGGACAACACGCCTGATGGCTGTGACTTGTGCCCGGTTGATGCGCTCAATGACAGCGACAACGACGGCTCGTGCGACAGTGATGATCTGTGCACAGGCGATGACACAGCCGGTGATGCCGATGATGACGGGCTTTGCGAGGATGGTACCGACCTGTGTCTCGCCGGCTCGGACCTGCTCGACTTCGATGCCGATGGGATAGCGGATGCCTGCGATGTGTGTCCTATCGATTCAACAAACGATGGGGATGGGGACGGCACCTGCGACAACATTACGAACCTGAGCGGCGTGAACCTGGACAGTCTGAATCTGAGCGGTGTGAATTTGAGCGGGGCGGATCTGAGCGGTGCATCTATGAGATTTACCGATCTAAGCGGTGCCAACTTGAGCAACGCCAACCTAAATGGAGCCGTCTGCACCCTGGCAATCGCCACGGGTATAAATCTGAGCGGTGCCAATCTAAGTGGCGCAAACCTGGGTGGTACGAATCTTACCAACGCGAACTTGACAGGTTTGAACCTCACCAACGCCTTCATGGATGGTGGTGTGAGGCTTAGTGGCGCAGACATGACAGGTGCCACTCTCACCGGCGCCAATCCCGTCCGCCTGCAGAGCTGTCCAGCGCAGGTTCCGAGCGCAGATTTCTTGTGTGCCGGTTCGGGGCCAGGCTCTCTCTTTATTGCCGGTCCGGACCTTCAACTCAATTGAAGGGACCTGAGTAACGCGGATCTGACAGATGCAAACCTGTCCGGATCCAATATGGCGTTTTCCTTCTTGAACGATGACAACCTGACCGGGGCTAACCTGAGCGGTGCCAACCTTGCCAACGCGAACCTGACCGGCATCATTTGGTCCAATACAACCTGCCCCGACCTCAGCAACTCCGACGACGCAGACGGCGACGGCAACACCTGCCTGAACAACCTGTAGAGACTGCCGCTATTTAATCTGTCCCTTCTAGCGGATATGACATCCCAACGGCCAATTCGGCCAGATCTCCTGTCTGGACGGCGATGAAGCTTGTCGTGGAACTCTCGCCCCACACCTCAGATTCCTCCGTAAGAACTTCCGCCCGAACCCAAAGTGAAGAATCCGTGTTTGATGTGCGCTTCAAGCAGCGCCATCACGCTCGAGCAAACGCACTGGTACATTGGACAGGCGCTCAAGCGGCCGTAAAATCGAACTCAAGCTGTTGCCGAGTGCGTGGCGGCGGTCGAGTCCGCGTGGCGATGGAGCGCGCCGAACTGCGCGTTCCCCTCTCTGGGCGCCGTGAGGGGATCAACGCGAACGTCGAGCGGATGGTCAGTTCGTGTCTCTCCCTCGAACCGATGGACCGGCCCACTTGGGCCCAGGTCATCCTCACGCTCGGCAAATGCGCCGGCGACGCAGAGACGGACGTGGCGATCGCCGACCCGCTGCTGGGCACGATGGTCGGGAGCTACCGAATCGAGCACCAGCTCGGCGAGGGCGGGATGGGCACCGTCTACCGGGGCGTCCACCCGCGGATCGGCAATCATGTCGCGATCAAGATCCTTCATGGAGAGATCGCCCAGCAGGCATCGACTGTGCGCCGTTTCGAACGTGAAGCGAAGGCCACTGGCACCATCGGTAGCCCCTACATTCCGCAGATTTTCGACTTCGGAACTTTGCCCGACGGGCGGCCTTACGCTGTCATGGAGTTCTTCCCTGGTGAGAGCGTCCGTGAGCGCGTCGAAGCCCAAGGAGCGATGCCGCTGGCGGAGGTCCGGGACGCGCTGCTCGCGGCGACCGAGGCACTCAGGGCGGCGCACGAGAAGAAGATCATTCATCGCGACATCAAGCCGGACAACCTCTTCCTCGTCCGAGGCGCTGAGGATGCGACCGACTCCATTCGGGTTCTGGACTTCGCTGGAAAGGCTGCACCCATTCGGTGCCCGATCACCGCGGCCCTTGCGACAGCTCGAACTCGACTTCGCCGCTTGAACTCCGGCCAGTCCGCATTTCTGCGTCGCTGAACCAAGCGCTCTTCGATCGCGTCCAAGGGTGGCTGGGCGGGCTGAGGCAGGGCGGGCTGAGGCTGCGTGCGCCGGAAGGCAAACGACTAACGCTCGTTTGCTGCAGGTGCTGGAACCACAGCCGCTAGCGCCCGAGCGATGGCGTTTGGGTTTCCATCATCGGTGTTCGTCAGCACAACAATGCCCAGCCCCCATGAGGGCCGCAGCCAGAGCTCGCTCCGGTGCGCTGCATACCAACCGCTGTGACGGAAGTACTCTCCCTGATCGTCTTGCTTCCTCCTCAAACCGTGCGTCCATCCGCTCTGCGGATCACGTTCGAAGGGAACTTGAAGCGTGAAGAGGTCGCGCCGCACGGCGTTCGATAGAACCGCCGCGTCCGCGGCATCGTCCGCCGAATCGTCCGCGAGCAGAGCGTGGAGATAGCGAGCCATGTCCCTCGCCGTGGAGTGAATCCCAAAGGCGGGGCGCATCGCGTTGGCGCCGTGGTAGATGCGTTCGCGCCGAGACCCGACGCGCCGACCGTGCCCGGCGAAAGAGCGACTGCCGCGCCGGATACGCTCGCCGCCATCCGGCGCGTATCCCATCGCCAGCCCGGCAGGGCGCCCAAAACCGCTCTGATCCATGTGCAGCGGAGTCAGCAGTTCACGCTCGACCAAGTCGGCGAAGCGGACGCCGCTGGCAGCTCGCAGCACCTGGCCGACGAGGGCGTAACCAATATTGCTGTAGCTCCAGCGCTCGCCGAGTGGATGGACAAGGGTCGCGTTCGCGACTCCGCGTCGCAGTTCCTGGGCCGAGGGAAATCGCGCGGTGAACCAGTAGTCGAAGCCGCCTCCTCGCGAGAGGCCCGAGGAATGCGTCAGCAAGTGGTGCAAGGTCATGTCCGCGTCGGGCATGTGCCACGTCGGCAAGTAATGCGTTATCGCGGCACGAAGATCGACGACGCCGCGTTCGCTCAACTTCAAGGCGACGACGGCGGTCATCGTCTTGGACATGCTGCCGATGTAGAAAGGCGTGTCCGTGGTCATCGGGATGTTCTCGCCGATGTCCGCCAGTCCTTCGGCGCCTAGCCACACGTGTTCTTGGTAAACAACCGCCACGGCGACTCCAGGAACGCCCGTGGACGCCTCTCGCAGCGCCTCGTCGAGGGTCGCCGCGAAAGCCGGCTCTACTGCGGTGGGCTGGGCACAAACGACGGTGGGCAACAAGAGCAGCAAGAGCAACAACACCGCCAAAGACCTCTGCCACATGCCCCAGCGTGGCAGACGCACCAAGGCCAGTCCACACCGCCTGCCGAGCGTTCTTTTCAGTCGGTGCACTCTGCGGCTAGGGTGACCACGAGAGGATCCGCTCCCACCACGACGCGTGACTCAGCCAGCACGAGCTGCGCTTCGGGAAACCCTCTCTCCACCAGCGTTCGAGCGACGAGGGCTGCGCGCGAGGCGGCCGCTTCCAGGTCCTCAGCCGAGGCAGCATGCGCTCTCAAGTGGACGCGGGCCTCGGCCGCAAAAGGCGGTGACTGATCGGCTTCAAAAGCGAGCCTTCGCAAAGCCTCTGGGCTGAGTTCATGCGAAGACGAGGCAAACACGTCCGTCGGTTCGCTCGCAGGCCCGTTGTTGATTGGTGGTGTCGCGCCCGCCTCCACCTCTGGCGCCGAGACCTGCGCAAGCCACCGCGAACACAGACGAGAATAGAGCGGCCATCTTCGCATCCATACGGAAGGCTGACCCAGTCGAGGCCGAGAGGCCGCAACAAAGAGTCGACTCTTTGTGCTTCGGTTCACTCGACCTCGGTGACCTTGCCGTAGATGGCGCTTCGGGAAACCCATCCGTTGATGTGTCCCTTGTTATTTCCAATTTGGTATTGCTCGCCTCGAACGGCCTTGATGAGGTGAAGGTATTGATTCCCTCGAACTTTACAGAGAACGATCGAACCCTTCGTTAGAGCTTTGTCGTCGTCGATGGGAGCGACGGTCACCAGCTGGTTGTGGTTCACCTTCCCAGTCATCGAGTGACCCTTCGGACGGAACTGGACGACTTCGCCCTCTTGGAGCTTTTTGATATACGGGGTAGCCCACATGGTGGTGGTCTTTCTGAGTGATTCGCGTCCAAGAGCCTCTTAGGAAAGAGGAGTGACGCGTTCGGTTGTTGCCCGAGGCTAGCCAATCCGCAGTTCGCGTGCACGCGACTTTGCGAGTGGCGTCGACTTGGCGCAGGAACGGGGCGCGCGTTCACCGACCGGTGAACGGGGGCCAGGAATCTGTACGTCGGTTCGTGCGCAGGGGTTCGAACTCCCCAGTGCCTGTAGCGCCTACGGGTGTCCCGCCCCCGCCGTGGAAGGTTCGTGCCTCTGCCGAGAGGCGCGCGACTGTGTCCTGGATTTCGTTGGTTGCTGTGGACACTGCGACGCGGAGCCCACGATCGCCTCCTACCCCGGTTTCATCGGAGCAGAGATGGCGCTGGCCTGTGTCGACGAGGAGTGTGCGTGCGACCTTGAACGTGTCGTTTCCTTTGATCAGCAGGTCCCGGTCTGTGTCGAGAGACTCTGCGACACTCACGTCATCGAGCGGACTTGCGCGACGGATGAGGAATGCACGCTGGTGTACATCCCGAGCGGAGACGACGCATGTGCTCAGCTCGCTGCGATCAGCGTGTCGAGTGAGGACGATTTTACCGTGTACCACATGGAATCAACGTCTTGCGAAGTCGCCGCTGGTGCCATGGCTCGTTGCGATGACAGCGTCGGGTGTGTAGTCGACACGCCTGACTAATTGCCCGTTCGATCTCACGATACTTCGGGTGCTCGACAGCAAAGCCCCGGTGCTACGCTCACGCGTGGCCAAGTTGTTGTCAGTACTTCTTCTTTGCGTCTTCGCCTCTGGCTGTGGTGAGTTGGCGCAGATGTGCAAGGCGGTGCAGCGCGGGTGCGAACGACAGCAAGAGTGCGCGCCAGAGCTCGGCTTCAGCGGCGCGGCCCCTCCGTCCCCGGATTGCAGAGACCTGGTGGACTCTACCGTCGAGTTTGTGCAGGACCAAGACTCCGTGTGTATCGAGGCTTTACGAACTATGGAAATTGCAAAGCGCAAGCGGCGGCGTGTGCTGACATCGCTACGTGCGAGTTTCGTTCGATCGTCGACGCGTGTGACTTTAGTCCGCCTTGAAGTCTGAATTGACCTAGGGACGACACGAGAGCGCGGGGGGCCTGGAGGGCATCGAGCATGTGCCCCTCGCATCGCTCGGTGAGGTGGCAACCGTTCTGGCAAAGCCGCGGCTCAGCTCGGTCCCAATAGCTGCGCGTAGCGTTGGGCCGAGCTTTTGGTGGGACAATATTATTGAGGCGGCGGACCGTTAACGAAACCTCGGCGGTCCTTGTTGAGGTCGCGGAGCGCTTCCCTCCGGGACACTGAGTAGAGGACCTTGAGTAGTCAATTCGCGTCGCCTATCCTTGAGCCGCCGCGTGCTACGGTGGCGCGCGATGCAGGCCAGCGACACTTACTTTTCAGTGGATATCGAGACCGATGGTCCGATCCCAGGCCCCTATTCCTTGTTGAGCTTCGCCATCGTCCCAGCCGGGTCGATGCGTGGCGGGCGCTTTGTTCGACCCAAGCCAAGTGAAGACTCGCTCTACCTAGAACTACAGCCCATATCCGACGAGTTCGAGCCAGAAGCGCTCGCCGTCAATGGCCTCGATCGTGACCGCCTCGCCCGTGAAGGGCTCACCCCCGCCGAGGCGATGAAGAAGGCGAGCGAATGGATCATGGATCGCTGCGGTGGAGATGAGGGCGTGCCTGTTCTCGTCGCGTATCCGCTCAGCTTTGATTGGTCGTTTCTCCACTGGTATTTCATTCGCTTCGCCGGCTCGTCGCCTTTCAAACACTCGCGCGCTTTTGACGTGAAGACCGCCATCGCCGTGAGGGGCAGAAGGCCCATCGCGAGGTCCGGCCACAAGCACCTGCCGGGTTCGCTCGTGAGCACGTTCCCACACACGCACAACGCGCTGGATGACGCGATCTCTCAGGCCGACGTATTCGCAAAGCTGATGGAGTGGGACGGCACGTGAACGCTTTTGAAGGTGGGCCGGCGTTGTTGCGGAGCGCAGAACGAACCGATGACATCCTACGAAAGCTGGGCGCGGCGCTTGCTGAGAACCTCGGTGATCGAAATGTTGAGGTGTTTGGTGAGCACACGACGTTCATCTTGACCGGCTCGGGCGGTCGCGGCGAGATGACGCAGGGCTCCGACATCGACGGGTACGTGGTTCGCGTGAGGACCCCTCTTGATCCTCGCCACGACGCGCTGATTCTGACGGCCACTTCCCACGCCCTCGACCGCTCCGGTCTGCCCGGTCTTGATCGCGACGGGGAGTTCCTTGCGATGAGGGAAGCGAGCGCCGTCGTCGACAAGCTCGGAAGTACCGAGGACGATCATTCGAACGCCTTCACGCTGCGCATGCTCTTCCTCCTGGAGAGCCGCCCCCTGATGGGCCAGGTCGCCTACGATCAGTTCTTCAACGTGGTGAGTGACGCGTATCGGAGCTCCGCGGGTGGGCACAAAGACGATTTCCTGCCCTTCTTTCTGGTGAACGACATCATCCGCTACTGGCGAACTGTGCTGCTCAATCATGAAGACCGACTTCGCAAGAAGAGCGCTGAGCTGGAAGAGAATGGCCTGTCCGGTGCAGAGCTAGACAGCGTCCTTCTCGCACACCGCCGATACCGTAGTCTCAAGCTTCGCTTCCCCCGATGCTTGAGTTGCTTCTCGTCGCTTGCCTACTTGCTCGCGATCGCGCCGCGCGATGAGGACTCAGTCACTCGGCAGCACGAACGAGAGATGTTCGACCTGACGCCCACCCAACGCCTGCAGAAAGTGGCGGAGGTCCAACCTGGGGTTCGGGACCGAGTCGGAACGATGATCGACCTTTACGCCGGCTACATGAAGAGCACCGACGGAGCCAAGAAGGACGTGCTCCGGCGACTCGACGAGGACCGTGACTTCCAGCGACGGACATCCAAGGACGGCCAGCGTTTCACTGAGGAAATGTTCCAGCTCATTCAAGAGCTGGGGCAGGGAAACCGACTTCATCGTCAGATGCTTATTTGACAGCGTCCGTCACCACGGACGATAGAACGTAGAGTCATGCCAACGATCCCGCAGATGCGAGCAAGCCACATGCAATCCAACGTGGCTTGCTTGAAGGTCCTCGCAGAGGCTCAGACCATTCGTCGAAGCTTCCCTTCGCTCATCGACCCCGTCGAAGCTGCCCTTCGCATCAGCTGGCTGCCACTTGAGCTCAACACGGCGCTCATCGAAGAGGTGGAGACTACCTGTGGCCACGATGAGGCACGGAAGTGGGTGCACGCTTCGATTCGCCGCTCGATGCACGGGACTCTCCTCAAGCCGGTTGTGGATGGGCTCACGCGACTTGGGCTTGGACCCCAGCATGGGCTTCGACGTTGCTCGTATGGCTGGGACCTGCTCTACAAAAACGCGGGCCGTATCGAGTGCACCTATTCCGAGGTCGGTGAAGCGACGCTCGTGTTGAGCGGTGCGCCCAAGATCGCGCTGACTCCGAGCTATCTTCGTGCGCTTGCCGCCGCCTTTGAAGGGATCGTGATGGAGCTCGGTGGCGTGGAGGTAAAAGCGGACTTCACGGAGGGCAGGAGCATCGAGTTTTCGATGCGATGGACCTCCCAGGTATAGACCAACGTACGCGCTCGTCTGCCTGTTCGTTTTCCCGAGCGCTCGTTTGAGAGCGCGCTAGAAGTAGGAGACCATGCATTCAAGCATCGTCGCCGACTTGGCTATCGTCCTCGTCGTAGCGGCCATTACTGGAATGATCTCACGGAAGCTGAAGCAGCCACCCGTGCTCGGTTACCTCTTCGCGGGCCTCATCGTGGGCCCGTACTTGCCAGTCCCGCTCTTCGCCGACGTGCATCGCATGCAGGAGCTGGCGGAGCTTGGGGTCATCCTCGTGATGTTCGGCGTCGGCCTCGAGTTCCGGATTCGGCGCCTCGCCAAGGTGGTGCCGCAAGCGGGGGTCGCGGTGTTGATCGAATGCGCTGCGCTCCTCGGCGCAGGCTATGGAATCGGGCTGCTGCTCGGATGGAGCACGCCGGCCTCGCTCTTCTTGGGGGCTTGCATCTCGATCTCGAGCACGATGACCGTCAGCAAGATCCTGACCCCGGAGGCGACGGAGCCCGCGGTTCGCGACCTGGTCTTGTCGATGCTCGTTCTTCAAGACGTCATGGCCATCGCGCTCATCGCGGCGATGACGGCGATCGCTGCGGGCGGGGGCATGTCGGCGGTGGAGCTGAGCATGATGCTTGGGCAGCTCGCACTTGTCCTTGGCTGCATGATCGGATTCGGACTCTTGGTCGTCCCAAGCCTCATACGCCGGGTTTCCCTCACCGGCGGCCCGGAGGTCATGGTCGTGGTGAGCGTGGGGCTTTGCTTCGGCTTCGCGCAGCTCGCGGCGGTGCTTGGATACTCGGTGGCGCTAGGCGCCTTCGTGGCTGGCATGTTGGTGTCGGAATCCGGCGAAGGCGAAGAGATCGAGCACCTCGTCGCGCCCATCAAGGACCTCTTTGCCGCGGTGTTCTTCGTCGCCATCGGCATGACCGTCGACCCCGTGGTGGCCTTCGAGTTTGGCCCCATCGCGTTGCTCGTCACGGGCGTGGTGATCGTGGTTCAGCTCTTGAGCGTCAGCATCGGAGGAGTGCTCGCCGGCAACGGCACCCGTCGCTCCATCGCCGCCGGAATCGCGCTCGGTCAGATTGGCGAGTTTGCCTTCATCATCGCGGCCATCGGCGTCGAGGCGGACGTGGTTCCTGCAGCGCTGTCGCCGGTGATGGTGACGGTGGCGGTTCTCACGACCTTCACCACCCCACTGCTCTTGAAACGAACTCCGAAGATCGTCACCGCCATCGACCGCGCGCTGCCCGCGCGGCTTCGTGAGACGTTGTCGCTCTACACGTGCTGGATCGAGAGAGTGCGCGAACGCTCCTCACCCGTTGAGGAGCGCTCTCTTCGACGCACGTTGCGTTCGGTAGTCATCGACATGGTCGCCGTGACGGCAATTCTTGGCGTCGCCGTGCATTTCGACTCGGTTTTCTATCGCGTGTTGACCGAGCAGGGCGTCGAGCTCGATCACCAAATCGCGAGCGCGCTCTTCGGCTTCATCGCCGTCGTCTTGGCGATCCCCTTTGGCTACCTGCTCATGAAGAACATCACCGCGCTCTCGCACAGGATTGCAGAGCCGAGGGATGCAAGAGCTGACACGCCGTCGGGACGAGTGGCAGAGGCGGCGAGCCGAGCTCTCTTGCAGGTAGGCGTCATCGTTGCCCTCGGTCTGCCGGCGGTCGTGGTTCTTGGCTGGCTCGGATCGCCCTATCCAGGGGCAGGTCTAGGGATCGTCCTTATCGTCGCGCTCGTGCTGATGTGGCGCCGCGCCGGCGAGGTACACAAAGAAGTGCGCACGGGCGCTGGGCGTATCTTGGATATGCTGGCAAAGCGGGTGGCGGACGATGAGCCCGACGAAAAACCGGCGCTGATCCCTGGGCTCAACGACCTCATTCACCTATCTCTGGTGGATGCGAGCTACGCCGTTGGCAAGACGCTCGCCGAACTCAACATACGGGCCAGGACTGGGGCGACGGTGGTCGCCATTCATCACCCGGACGACCCCGACGCGGTGGTACCTCACGGAAACGAGAAGCTCAGCGCACGCGATGCACTGACACTCATGGGGACGCGCGAAGGCAAGCAGGCGGCGCTCTCGCTCCTGACCGCAGGAGATTCCGACGAAAGCGTGCAGTCGACGGCGGCTTGACCTGGGTTGCTTGTTCGATGGGTGCTGTTCTAAAGTTCGCGTAGCGAAGTTATGAACAACCAAGCGCAAATGCGAGCGAGCCACATGCAGTCCAACGTGACGTGCCTGGATTCTCTTCCAAAGGCAGAGATCATTCGTCGTGAGTGTCGTTCGCTCATCGAACCTGTCGAAGCGGCGCTTCGTATCAGCTGGCTGCCCCTTGAGCTCAACCGTGCGCTCGTCGAAGAGGTAGAGAAAAGATGTGGGCTTGCGGCCGCACAAAGCTGGATCCATGCGTCATTGCTGCGTTCGATGAAGGGAACACTGCTCAAGCCGGTGGTCGACGCGGTCACGTATCTTGGCATGGGCCCTGAGCATGGGCTCAAGCGCTGCTCCTATAGCTGGGACCTATTCTATAGGAACTCAGGTCGCGTGGAATGCACCAACGCGGGCATCGGCGAAGCCACAATCGTCTTGAGCGACGCTCCCGCTGCGGCGACGACACCAAGCTATCTTCGTGCGATCGCTTCGGCCTTCGAGGGGTTCGTCTTGGGCCTTGGAGGGCATGCCGCGAAAGCGAAGATCTTGCAGGACGAGCACATCGAGTTTTCGATCCGCTGGTCAGTCGCCAAAACCCAAGTAGAGCAACGAAGGCAAGACCCAGCCGGCTAGAACGCCCAGCGCGCCGCCCACGAGAACATCGCTTAGGTAATGCTTGCGCGCGATCATTCGGAGAACCGCGGTGGTCAACGCGAAGGCGAGGGATGTGCCGCAGGCGGCAATGTCCGCCGCCCTTGAACCGTAGATGCCAACACGCAGATGGTAGGTGCAGCTGAGGCTTGCCGCGGTGAACGCGAGGGAGGTGTGGCCGCTTGGAAAGCTCCGGTAGCGTGAAGCCGTGCAGTCCGGCGTTTGGCATTCGTTGGGCCCCGGTCTTGTTCGCAGCACGATGTATTTAAGAAAGCTCGTGACGAGCGTGACGCTCGCGAAGGACAGCGTTGTAATCTGCCCCAAGTCTGCAGCGACGGCGGTGTTGTCGGCGAACGCAACAACCACGTCACTGATGGGCATGGAGAGCGCCAGGCCGCCAAAAACATAGCTCGCTGTCGAAGCTCGCCTGCGCGCCCGAGCGCTTCGCAAACTGAGACCTTCAGCGAGGGCGCCATCGAGGGGCCCTGGTTCGCTCCATGGACTTGTCAGTGAATCGGCGCCGAGAGAGATGGCCAGGGCACCCGTGAGGAGCGCACCTGTGGAGATGGCATCGCTGACTCCCGGGCGATCCCATTCCTCGGACCACTGCAGCCGCTGGGCGCTCGCTGATGAGGCCACAAAAACGAACGCCATCGATAGGAGACAAGTCCGCACCCCGCTGGACCTTAGCCGAAGCACCATGAATGAGCCGCCTCCTTACAACGCAAAGATCCTCCATAACTACAAGGAAAGCATCTTTCTTTGAGGATGTGTCACACCCCCCAGTTACCAAAGACTATACGCGTGTTCACTGAACGCATTGACAGTCGCCTGGAAGATCGACACAAAGAAGAAGGTGCCAATCATGATCCCCCTCACCGCAGAGCAGAATACAGCAGTCGACGGAAACGGCCGTGAGCTTGTTCTTAAACGGGTTCTCAAGCGGCCCATTGAAGGTGCACTCCAAAAACTCAGGACGCTCTCGTCGCTTATCCCTGAGGGCCGCTTGAGCGAGGTCGAGGGGCATGGCGCTACATCGGCCATCGTCCGTCTCGTCGCCGAAGCACAGAGCCAAGGGGAGCCTGTTGCGTGGATCACAGGCGCCACCTCGAGTGTACATCCGCCGGACTTGGCGGCTGGAGGCATCCACCTGCATTCGCTCGCCTTCTTGCGGATCAAAGACGATGCCAAGCAGACCACACGTCTTCGCGCGGCCGAACTTGTATTGCGAAGCGGCGCCTTCGCTCTCGTGGTCATCGAAGCGCCGCCTGCCCACGATCTCCCTGCCCGTGCGCTTTCCCGTCTTCACGCCATGGCGCGCCGCTACAACACGCGCGTTGTGTTCCGGCGCTGCCACCACTCCAAGGTGAGCCTGGGGCCTTTGATCGGCCTGAAGATTCATGTGGCTCGCGAAATTCATGGGAGCCAAGGAGAACGTCTCTCCTTCCGCGTGCAAAAGAACAAGGCCAGACAACCGACTTCAAATGCAGAGATGCGTTTTGGGCTGCAGATGCCCGACGGTATTGATCCGTCGCAAGTCGAGAACATTCCGCGAGTTACTTCAGAAGGCGCAGACGTCATTCCGTTGTTGCTCGAACAACATGTGCTCGAACAACATGTGCTCGAACAACATGTGCTCGAACAACATGTGCTCGGGAAAAACGTACAGGGGAAAAGCCAACCAGCTCAAAACACGTCCTCGAACAAACCCACGTCGAACCCTGCTCAAGGAGATCTCTTCGAAGCTTTTCGGAATGAGGGGACTTTGCAAAGTTCGCGCGCCGCCGTGAACGGCTCATCCTCCAAGGCACGGTTGACGAGCGAATGAGCGCCCCTGCACGAAAAGCGGCGACCCCAAAAGAGAGCGATGCCAAGCGCACCGCTTGCGCCATCGTCTTGCCAAAGCTTCCGCTGCAGCTGCTGTGGCGGAAGCGACCCGAATGGCGAAATGATCCCGTTGCCATCGTCGCCGATGAGACGCCCGAAGCGCCCATCCTTATGCTTTCGCGCAAAGGCTATGCACGCGGACTTCGCCCAGGCATTCGCCAAGGGGCGGCGCGTAATATGGTTCTCGACTTGCGCACAGCTGTCATCAGCGACGAAGAGGTCGAAGCCCTCAGCGTCGATATCGCACGTTCGCTGCAAACGTTTTCACCACGTGTAGAACGCGCACGTGAGGGAAGCGCAGCGTCTTTTAAAACAGCATCTTTTATCGCGGCATTCTTCATCGACCCTTCGGGCCTGGACCTTCTCTATGGAGGTACACATATCTGGGCGCGCACCGTCGAGCGCTACCTCAAAGGCCGCGGGCTTCGCTCGTCCGTCGTGGTGGGCTTTGAGCGCTTCTCGTGTTTGGCCATCGCGCACCAACCCAATATCGCCAGTCCATTGCTCTTGGAGAGCCCTGAGACAGAGAGCGACCTCGCTGGCGTGACCAACCTTCGAACGCTGGGTCTCTCGGAGAAGCTCTGCGACCCACTTTCCATGTTGGGTATCGAAACTCTCGCTGAGTTCTTGGCTGTGCCTCCAGGCGAGCTCCGCACTCGTTTTGGCAAAGAGGCCGCGGAAACCCATGCGCGCTTTGCCAATCAGCGACAGCTCCCCCTTCAGCCGATCGGTTTTGAAGCGCCACGACGTATCGCGATCGAAGTGATGCCTCCAAGCCAGGATCGCGAGCGGCTGCTCTTTATGCTCAAGAGCGCTCTCGACCCTTTGCTCAGCGAGGTCGAAGGCAAAGGCGAGCGCATGGCGGCGCTTCATATTGAGCTTGGCCTCGAACGCTATGGGCAGCGGCGTCTCAGTGACGAAGAGCGCTTTGTGAGCGTTCGCTTAGAGCCGGCCACGCCCACCATCAACGCGCGCTCACTTCTCGAGCTGGTGCGACTTCGCCTTTCAGGTCTTGAGATCCTTGCGCCCGTCGAGTCCATCGCCTTGGAGGCCGAGGTAGTCTTTGCCCGAGGCGAACAGCTTCTCTCCCCGAACGAGCGCCCCAAGCGCGACCCGAAAGCCGCCGCCGATGCGCTGGCCCGCGTCGCCGCTTCGTTTGGGGAGCGCTCCGTGTGCCGCGCCGTTCTTCGCGATGCGCATCTTCCCGAAGCGCAATATGTCTGGGCTCCCTTTTCCAAGGCGCACGACGCTTTTCGTTCAAACGCAGAGGAAGCGCGGCAAACCAAGTCCGAGCCTTCCCGAACGCAGCTCCTGCACGCGCAGCCTCTGCACGCACAGCGCCGTCTTCTTCCAAAACCAGAACCATTGAGCGCGAGCAGCGCCAACGGCAACGGCGGCTTTGCGTGGCCTGAGCCGATCGTGCGGCTCCACGGTCCTCACCGCAGCAACGGCGGTTGGTGGGGCAAAGAGACCAGCAACGCTCCCAGCATCGACCGCGACTACTACTACGCCGAGACCGAAAGCGGCGAGATGCTCTGGGTCTTCTTCGATCGTAAACGCCACCGCTGGCATCTCCATGGACGCGTCGAATAAGACGTTTTCAAAAGGGCGCAGCTGCGCATTTTCACCATGTATGTACCGCTCTGGGTCAAGAGCCACCATAGCTTCCTCGAAGGCGCTTCAAGCCCTGATGAACTGGTGGACCGCGCGGCTGACCTTGGCCTCCAGGCCATCGCGCTCACCGACCGCAACGGCGTCTACGGCATTGTCCGTGCGCACGTGCAGGCCAAGAAACGAAACATACGCCTCATCGTGGGAAGCGAAATAGAGGTGCGTTTTGACGGGCCTCTCCTGCCGGAACCCCTCGATGTTGTTCCTCAAACAAGCCAGCCCGCAAATAGCGTCCACCACGAAGAAGAAGATGAAGACGATCTCCCGAGCATAAAGCCACCCATCGACGAGGACGCCTATGCGCGTGTGGTTCTTCTGCCCCGCAATGAAGCAGGCTACTCCCGCATGTGCCAAGCCCTCAGCCTCGCGCATACGCGCGGCGAAAAAGGCCAGGCCTGGCTCTACCCATACGAACTCGCAGACTACGCCGGAGACATCTTCGCCCTGAGCGACAAGCCACGTGTTCTAGCCGCGCTTCATGAAGCTTTTGGCGCGGACCTGCGAGCTATGATCTCACGCCACCTTCACGCGCCCGAACGCCGACGCGAAAAGCATCTCCTGGACTTCGCCAGCGCCCTTGGCATCGAGGCCGTCGCCGCGGCCGAAGTGCTCTATCACGAAGAGTCACGGCGCCCTCTGCAAGATGTCGTCACCTGCATTCGGCACGGCGTCATCCTTTCAAATGCAGGCCGGCGCTTGTGTGCGAACGCCGAACACTACGTGCGCAGCGACGAATCGATGCGCCATCTTTTTCGTGATCGTCTCGATCTCGTCGACGCTTCGGAGCACTTGGCAAGCCAGTGCACCTTCTCCCTCGACGACCTCCGCTACCGCTACCCCGCCGAGTCTTTGCCCAACGGCGAAACCGAGTTTTCATGGCTTCGACAGCTCACCGATGAGGGCGCCGCGGGCCGCTATGCGCCCGAGCCGATTCCGGACGATGTTCGCGCTCAGCTCGATAAGGAGCTGTGCATCATCGAAGACCTCGAGTACGGCGGGTACTTCCTCACGATGCATGAAATCGTTGGCTTCTGCCGACGCGAAGAGATCCTCTGCCAAGGTCGCGGTAGCGCCGCCAATAGCGCCGTGTGTTTTTGCCTCGGCATCACCGCCGTGGACCCCGTTCGCATGGACTTGCTCTTCGAACGTTTCCTGAGTCGCGAGCGCGCAGAGCCACCGGACATCGATCTCGACATCGAGCACGAACGCCGTGAAGAGGTCATTCAACATGTTTACGAAAAATACGGCCGGCGACACGCCGCTATGGTGTCCAACGTGGTGCGATATCGAGCCCGCTCCGCCATTCGCGAAGTGGGCAAAGCCCTCGGCGTAGCGCGCACGGACATCGACGCCATCGCGCGTCTTTTAACCTATTGGGACGGAGAGATCGCTGCCGAGTCCATCCAGAACGCCGGCCTCAACGCCAAGTCTCCGGCCATGCTGCATCTCCTTCGCGTGGCCAACGATATGCGGGATTCGCCGCGACATCAGTCCATTCACCCCGGCGGCTTTCTCCTCGGTCACAAGCCCGTCGATCACCTCGTGCCCATCGAGCCAGCAACCATGGAAGGCCGCACCGTCATTCAGTGGGACAAATACGATGTCGAAAACCTCGGCCTCTTCAAAGTGGACCTCTTGGGCCTCGGCGCTCTGACCTGTATTCGCAAAGGCTTCGATCTTTTACGTGAGCACGAGGACATCGACCTTCAGATTCATACGGTCCCGAGCGAAGACAAAGCCACCTACGATCTCTGCACCGCGGGTGACACCGTGGGCGTCTTTCAGATCGAAAGTCGAGCGCAGATGGCGATGCTCCCGCGGCTTCGTCCGCGCACGTTTTATGACTTGGTCATTCAGGTCGCCATCGTTCGTCCCGGTCCAATTCAGGGCGACATGGTTCACCCTTACCTTCGGCGACGTCATGGCGAAGAGCCTGTGGAGTATCCTCACGAAAACCTGGTTCCGATTCTCAGCAAGACCCTCGGCGTCCCGATCTTTCAGGAGCAGGTCATGAAGCTCGCCGTCGCCGCGGCGAACTACACGCCGGGCGAAGCCGATCAGCTGCGACGCGATATGGCCGCGTGGCGAAGCGCCGGCAAGATCGAAGAGCACCGCGACCGCATGATCCCTCAGATGATCGCCGGCGGCATCGACCCGGACTTTGCTGTGCGCGTCTTCGATCAGATTCGGGGATTTGGCGAGTATGGGTTCCCAGAAAGCCACGCCGCTTCGTTTGCGCTCTTGTCCTACGTCACCGCATGGATGCGCTGCCATCACCCAGCAGTTTTTACGTGTTCCCTCCTCAACAGCTTGCCCATGGGATTCTATTCAGCGGCGACTCTCGTGGAAGACGTCAAGCGCCGGAAGGTGCAGGTGCTGCCGGTGTGCGTTCAAGAGAGCGAGTGGGACCACACCCTCGTTCGTGTAGGGGACGAGCTCGCGATTCGTATGGGCTTTCGCCTCGTACGCAGCCTCGGGCAGCGCGAACGCCTCGCCATCGATGAAGCGCGCACGGTGACGCTGCGCCAAGACGAACATGAGATGCACATCACACGCAGCTTCGCTGACCTGGGCGACTTTGTTCGACGCACCCGCCTCGGCGAACGTCCCCTCGTCGCCCTGGCTGAAGGTGGCGCCTTTGACGCGTTTGGCAAACGACGCCGCGATGCTCTTTGGGAGCTGCGTTCGCTAGTTCGGAACCGTGACGACTCTCTACCCAAGATGGCCGCCCAAAGTCAGCTGAGCTTTAGCGCCCTCGACCGTGATGATGCGATTCTCTGGGACTACCGCGCCAGCGGCCACAGCGCGCGTGGTCATCCCATGCTTCGATTTCGAAGAGCGCTGCATCAAAAGCGTGTGCCGAGCGCAAAGCAGCTCGCAGAGATGAGACACGGCACGCGCACGCACTACGTCGGACAGGTCATCTGTCGACAGCGTCCGCAAACCGCAAGCGGCGTGACTTTCTTTACCCTCGAAGACGAGACCGGCTTCGTGAACCTCGTGGTGTGGGCTCAGACCTTTGAAGCTCACCGTGCCCTCGCAAAGACCGCCGTGCTTCTTGGTGTCTACGGCGAGGTCCAGCGCAGTATGGATGTCGGCGATACCGACGACAGCTCAGGAAGCCACGGCACCATTCATCTCATCGCGCGAAACCTCTACGAGCCCGACTTCGAGGTGCACCACAGGAGCCGCAGTCGCGACTTCCACTGACGCGCGCTCAGGGCCAGGTCGCGCGAACGATGTTGGTTCGCTCCATCACGTTGCTGTAGCTGGGGTTTCGAATGAGGCCACTCACCATAAAGTAGAGCTCTTCCCCAGACTCTGGTGTCCAGCCCTCGGCCTCGAATGGATTGCGTTTGATGTGCCCACCTTCTACGGCGGCCTGCGCTTTGCACGTCTGCCCTGGGCGCATCCACTCGAAGGTCGCCGCGTACCACTGGCCGCTGCTTTGGGCGAAGACCCAAGCATTCGCGACGACGTCCGTGGTCCCAAAAGCCTGAACAATGGGCCACTCGTCCTTCTTGTCGTACTCAAGGCAGATACTCGAACCGGAGAAGCTCACGTTAAGCTCGCTTGTGATCTCCCATCCCGAAATATCGGGATAGAGCCAGATCAAGGTGCTGAAATCGATCTCATCTACCGGACCCATCGGTCCCGCGTCTGGCTCTGGTGCGAAAGCGTCTGGTTCAACGCCCACGTCCAGCCCTGTCCCAGGAACATCCGCCAACACATTCGCGTCGGAGCCAGCATCCGCTTCAGTGACGTCGGCGTACGCACGGCTCGCGTCCTGCGACGCAGCACCAACGTCCTCTCGCAGAGTCACAGGGTCGTCTCCACATGCCATGCAAAGCGCGATCGCGATGACAGTGAAACTGGGCGAGTGCATTCAAGCAAACTACCACAGGCGCCAACCGAGCTACGGCCACTCCCCGAGAAAGAGGCTCACGTCATCACAAAAGCGGCCCGTCGCTAAGCGTGCGCATTCCAACAGAGCGTCAGCGGCGGCATCGAGACCCTTGATGCGCGCTGTATCCCGGATCATCGCATACGGCGCATATTTGAAGAGACCGTCACTTGCGATGAGGAGCCGCTCGTTAGGCTCATCGCCCCCTGACGTCGAAAACGACTGCACCCTGGCGCACCCGGACCCGATGCGCTTACGCCCCTGCCGTCGCGTGAGCTCTTGTTCAACTTGGTGATCCCGAGCGTGAAATAGCCAAGCCTCCGAATCTCCCGCGCTACCGCCCCACAGCGTCTCGCCCATCATTGCGACGACCACCGCCGTCGTCTCTCCAGCCCGTCGGTCAGCCGCGACCCGCGCGTCCAGCGACTCCAAGTTCGCCGCCACATCGAACGCAGACGCACCACGAAACGCGTCCACCACCATGGATGCCGCCAGCTCACCGCCGCCTATTCCGCCGGCGCCGTCAGCGAGCACAATGAGCGTGGCGCCGTCGACCTCGAACACTTCGACTCGATCTTGGCTCCTCTCGCCAGCCGCGGCTTCCCGTGTTGTCCAACGCACGTCAACACAAACGTCTTGGATAGAGGGGTCTATTCCAAGGCCAAGCGAAGACCTCGAATGGAACCCAGAGCTACACACGCGGTTCAACGCATCATCGAAGCAGAGCGGCGTCAGGGCGTCGCTGGCGCGCGAAGCTCCCCAAGGTGCTCCGTGTAGCTCGTCACCGCATGCGTGGCCTCCGAGCCTTCGCACGCTGTCCCGCCGTTGTCTCCAGCGATCCAAGTCTGCGCCGCTGGCACACCCGCGTTCGCGTAGGCACAGACATCGCTGCTCGCGTTCCCGTAGGCCGCGACGATGCGTAGACCGAGGCTATTGATGTGCTCAAGGAACGCCTGCTTATAGTCCTCGACGTTCGAACCCGGAAACGCTTCGCGCACGGAGTCCGTCGTGTGAAGAGGCCCACGCGCAAGGTTCTGTCCATCG
>JBLHKB010000007.1:0-44900 GCA_047619315.1 Polyangiales bacterium | reverse complement strand
TGGATCTCTTGCGCGGCAAGGCGAATCGGCGTCAGTGGGTTTTTGATCTCGTGAGCGAGACGGCGGGCGAACTCCTGCCATGCACCGATGCGCTTGAGATAGTCAATTCGTTCGCGAGATCGGCGCAGGTCTTCAACCATGGTGTTGAAGGCTTCCACCAACTCCCCGACTTCGTCCTGCGACTCCCTGGGGACCGTGACGTTCATATCGCCGCTACCGAGGCGGCGCGTTGCGGCGGCAAGTACTGTGACGCGCTTGGTAATTCGGCGCGCGACAAACACCGCGAGGGCGAGAGCGAACACGATGACGAGGGCCAAGAACGCGATGTACACCCACAAGTAGACATCGGACACGTACGCGCCTTGAGCCTCGAGTCGGTCGTAGAGTTCGGCATCGGCTCCTGCCTGCTGGAACGCTTCGAAGACACTCTCGGGAGCCGTCGCCACGGTCTCGATCACAAACTCTCGGCCACCCACCTCGACGTCTCGGCGCTGCACCAGCTCGCGAAAGCTATCTCCAAGGCGTGAGAGGTCTTCCGCCTCTGCACGTACATCTTCGCCTTCAAGAACCCTGAAGCGGGCGATCCCGTCATAGCGCTGAAGCCGAGACTGAAGATGTGCCTCAATGGCCTCGCGCGGAGCACTTTCGAGGAGTCCTCGAAGCGTGTGAGAGCCGGCGACGGCGTCTGCGGCGAGTTCACCACCTTCGCGAAGGGCGACAAGGTAGGTGCGGTGGATGTCGACGGCGCGATGGAGATGAGTCGCGAAGCGTTCATTGACGCCAAGCGAGTAGGCGTCCTGGAGAACCGAGCGACCAAACACCAGCCCACCGATAAGAGGGCCAAGGGCCACGAGACACATGGCCCCTAGGATCTTCGTCTCGAATCGACCGAAGCGACGCCGGCCGACCGGCCGCTTGGGCTGGGGTTTTCGCTTCATGGGCACGTCACCACCGGTGATCGAAACTCCACGACGCGGTCCGCCTGACAGATGTCACGTCTGACGATATTGACGACGATGGGACCGATGGGGTCACCACCACCGCCGCTGGAACGGAGCATTTCCCGGCATCGACGCGGATCGATGGGGTCAAACTCGGCGCGAACGGCGAAGAAGATGTCGCGGCCATGAACGTTCGCGAACTGTTCAGCTCGGCCCACGGGAAGCCCGCGGATGGACAGGCAACGGTCGACGACTTGGCTGAGCTCTTGGAAGATCTCCGAACCAGATCCGATGCGGACAACGTAGGACTCTTGCCACAGGTCGTAGGTGACAGCGCATGAGAACGTTCGGGTGGCGAGGGCGCGGGAATTACCAACGCGATAGACCTGAGCGGTGATGACGATGCGCTTACGGAGACCGCTCTGAAGCTCTCGTCGCACCTCACGCGAGACTAGGTCGCGCAATCCCACGCTCACGTGCGGCACGCCGTTTTCCCAACGAACGCCGACGCGTCGTGTTCCAAGCTGGGCGAGAGCGACCGTCGTCAGGAGCGCCAAGCCCAGCACTACGAGGAACGTGCGAAAGCGACGGTTCACAGGTTGATGAAACCCAGAATATTGGAGAAGCCGATTTGGAACACGCCAAAACTCAGGTCGAAGCGAAGACCTAGGTCGAGGGTGAGATCGACGGGAAAGCGAGAGAACCCTTGGTAGCCAGGAAGACCCGTACGTAGGTCACGTCGATCACCGAGGGCGAAAAGCCCCACGTTGAGGTACGCGCGAAGCGTTCGCAGAACACCTTGGCCACGAGCGTAAAGCGGGGCCTCGTACTGGACGTCGATGCGCGCAGCGAGCTGTTGTTGCCGCATGACGGCAATGGACGTGTTGAAGACATCCACGGAGGGACGGCGATCGAGCTGCATCTCCAAGTAGCGACCTGGTATGAAGTCGGAGAAGTCGGAGACGTGAAACTTGTAGAAGAACGGCGCCTCTCCGAAGATCGCACCGACGACGGCACCAAAGCGAAGGCTGTGGCCTTGTCCGAGAGGCACCCACTGGCGGAAGGATGCCTGCAAACGGAGGAAGTCGTAGTCACTGCCGATGGCGCCGGTGCCGAGATCTGCGTTCAGGCGAAAATGAGTTCCGCGGGTCGTCATGGCCGGGTCGTCACGATGGTCGTAGTTGAGGCCCATGCGAAGGGTCGACACGAAGCTACTTCCGGGCTTAATCGCGAAGTCGATGGGCTGGACGATTCCGCCGCGGTTTTCACTCGCGGCGTCGGGGAGGGACCCCACATCGATGAGCTCGCCGCGCCAGTCGAGGGTCAGGCGTGTCGACGAACCGAGGTCACGGCCCGTGCCGATGGAGAGACCACCGCGCTTATAGAACACGACGGCGTTGTTGGGCTCGCACTCCGGGACATCTTCGGGACAGGTTATGTCCACAAGGGGCGCGTTTCCAAAGTACTCCCGTGCGTTGTTGTAGAAGAACGAGGCTCTCAGAGCCGTTCGGCCTGGAAACAGACGCGGATCTTCGTATTCGAGGAGAAGTCCACGGGCGCGCTGTGAGCCGAGCCCGCTGAGCGCGAGTCTGGCGCCTGTACCGAGTAAATTGGTTTCGGCGATGGTGGCGCCAACATAGAAATGCCGATCAACATCAAGGTCGAGGGAGCCGTTGAGGCCTTCTGAGATGCCGAAGGTGAGCTGTTCCACGACGATGGTATTGCGTTCGACAACATCCACCACCAAAACGACCCAGCCACGGCGCTGTCCTCGCTCCAGGTGTACCCTGACCTGCGAGAACCAGCCCGTACCTCGAAGTCGCCACTCGATGGCCTCCATCATTGGGTCTTCGGGATTGACGACGTCCCCCGCTTCAAGGGGAATGTAGCTCCGGATCACTCGACTGCGGGTACGGCGGTCTGGGCCTCGGACCTCGATGGCTTCGAGGAAGTAACGCACGCGCTCTTCCATCTCCGGGTCTTCGGAGACTTCTTCGGGATAGAGGTTCTCTCCTCCCCCAGTGAGCGGATCGGGCTCCGCAGGGATATCATCATGGTGCGAGGCGTGAGCAGCATGAGAGTCTGCAGCGGGCACGGACTGGTCTTCAGTACGCGGCTCGACTTGCTCAGCCGGCTCTGGCGCTGGTTCCGCCGGCGCTGGTTCCGCCGGCGCTGGTTCCGCCGGCGCTGGTTCGGCTGCATCCTCAGATTGCTCAGCCACGCCGTTCGGCGCGTCAGGTCCGTTGGGCTGCGCATGGGCAGCGCTCGCGACGAGCATACTGGCTAGGAGCCAAGCCTTGGTCGAGCCCATTCGCACAGGGGGAGCGTAGCAGGTCGGTGAGGAGACGCCGGCTACCCTTTGGGCAGCTTTTTGGAACCGCCGCGAGCGCCTACAAGGTGGTTTAAGCCTGGAAAGTGCCGCCCAATGAACGCCGCAACACGTCCATGACCCGTGAACACGAACTCGCGCTTGCGTGACGAGATGGCTTGAACGCAAACCTTCGCCGCGCGCGCGGAGGTCCACATGAAGCGCTGAGGACGTGGATCCTTGCGCTGTTCATCGAACACCCCGCCGTTGTCGACCTGTCCGATCTCACTCTCGACGAACCCAGGGTGAAGCGTGGTGCAGCTAACACCACTTCCAGCGAGCTCCATCGAGAGCGTTTGGCCAATCGCGCGGACGGCATACTTGCTGGAGGCGTAGGCTCCGTTTCCTGGCATCGTCAACTGACTCATTACGCTGCCAAGGAGCGCAACGCGTCCACCACGCTCACGGAGCAGAGGCAGCGCAGCACGAACCGTTGTGGTCAGTCCCACCACGTTGACGTCGAACTGGCGGCGCCAGTCCTCGGCGGTCAGCTTTTCGATGCGACCAGCCACGCCATAGCCAGCGTTGGCGACGGCCACGTCGAGCGCTCCGAAATGGGACTGGATCTTCTGGGCCGCGGCGTGGACCGCTCCTTCGTCGGTGACATCGAGGGGCAGCGCGAGAGAGCGCTCGGCGCCGATTGCGGCGACCACGGAATCGAGACGCTCTTTTCGGCGGCCGGAGACCACGACTTTTGCACCCTGTTTGGCGAATTCCATGGCCATTGCCTCGCCAATGCCGCTTCCACCACCGGTAACCCAGACGATCTTGTTGTCAAAAAGCATGATCGCACACTGGACTGGCGCAAAGCTGGATTCAAGGCGCCTAAAGGCTTGCACTGTTCACCTTAGTTGGCTGACTCTCTCGCCGTGCCTCAACCGAAGACCATCCAGAAAGCGGACAGCAAACGGGCGCGTAAGAAGAGCACAAAGCGAGACCGCCTTGTGCATGCGGCTGCGGAGTGTTTTCGCGAAGGGGGCATCCGGGCCACCACGATCAAGATCATCGCTGCGCGAGCGGAAGTCCCGATCGGCAACGTCTACTACTACTTCAAGACCAAAGAAGACTTCGCCTCCGCCGTCGTCGCGTCTTTGGCGGAGTCCCAAGCCAGTGAGCAAGGACGCTTGGACGAAATGGACCCCAGGGAAGCACTCTATGTCTACGTGAAGTCGGCGCTCGCTTCACCCGCGACACTCAGTCGGCACGGCGGCGGGCTGGAATCGTTGGTCTGCGATTTGGCGCGGGAGTCCTCTTCGGAGCTCGAACGCGCACGGGCACTTTTGGCGGAGGAAGAAGAGTTTGTTCGGCGGTGTTTTGCTCGCGTGGAAGAGCAATCCGAGTCGCCAGACCGGTCGAGGCGTCTTGCCCAATGGCTTGTGACGTTGGTGCGAGGTGCCCGAGCCCATACCCAACTCATGGGTGATGCACAGCTTGTGTCCGGCCTGCGGCGAGAGATCTTGGCGCGGCTCAAAGCCCGTCTTCGCTAATCTGTCCTTCCAGGCAGGTCTCGTCTGACAAAACGGCGAAATTGCCGACGGTTTTCTGTGCGTATTTCGCGAAGTTCGAGGCTCGGCGATCCGGCACGCCTCTTGCGGAGTACCCCTTCGTATCCTCCTTCCAGGCCGGGCCGGGGACATTGGTGTTCTCGGCCCGGGCCACTAAGGACGCGAGTCGAGCGCCGAAGCGATACCATGGCCTATGGCGTGGCGATTCTTGGCGGTGGTATTTGTGCTGGGACTTGGCTGCGGGGACGACGATGGCGACGACATGGACGCGTCGCTCGGACGTCCGGATGCCCCAGGTGGTGGTGCCGACAACGATACCAACGTTGGCCTAGATGCCGCCACGTTAGACGCTGCCGCGGACGCTCCGATTTTGGACGCCGCACTCAGTGACGCCGCTCTCAGTGATTCTGGCGCACCGGACATCAGCCCCGCGGACGCGTCGACGCCTCTCCGTATGCCCCCAGTCAACGGGCGCTTGGACTACCAACTGGGTGGTGACTACGCACCACCAGTCGGCGTGAATGTCATCTCCCGCGACCGCCTTGGACGCCCTGCGCCCGGCCTCTACAACATCTGCTACGTCAACGGATACCAAGTGCAGCCTGGGGAAGTGAACGACTGGGAGGAAGATCTCGTGCTTCGAGACAGTCGCGGCGAGCCGATCATCGACCCGGAGTGGGACGAGGCGATCCTCGATATTTCCAGCGAAGACAGACGCAGGCGCATCGCCGTGGTCGTCGGGGGGTGGATCGAGCAGTGCGCGAGGGACGGCTTTGACGCTATCGAGATCGATAACCTCGACACGTATTCACGCGTGGACGGACGAATCAGCGAAGACGACGCCGTCTCGTTCATGGCCCTACTTTCAACGCGCGCTCATGGACTTGGCGTAGCCATCGCCCAGAAGAACTCCGCGGAGATCTTGTCCCGGCGCGCCGAAATGGGAACAGATTTTGTCGTTGTGGAAGAGTGCGAACGCTATCGTGAGTGTGGCGACTTCATCGATGTCTACGGTGAATTTGTTCTGATGATCGAGTACCGCACCCAAGACTTTGAGCGGAGCTGTGCAGCTTTGGCAGACACCCACGCCATCGTGCTGCGTGATTTGCAGCTCGTGACGCCGGACAGCCGTCGCTACGTTTACGACGATTGCTGAGCGCTGGTCGCTAAGGGCCGCTGATTGCTAAGGCAGCTGTGTTCGTCCAGGGTGAGCGCGTGCGCCCTCTTCGCATCGACCGGCTCTACGCCCGCGGGTTCCGCAATCTCGAGCCCCTCGATCTCGAGCCGGGTCCTCAGTTCAATGTGATCTGGGGAGACAACGGCGCTGGCAAGAGCAACCTCCTGGAGGCGATTCACTACTTGTGTGCGCTCAAGAGTTTTCGTGGAGCCCGCACCGATGACTTGATCCAGACGGAGACCCCCCACGCGCGGATCAAGGCAAAGGTGAGCGGCGAGATCATGCCGCGCTCTTTTGAGGTGGCGCTGGCGCGGGCCAAAGCACGTGCCCTTCAGATCGACGGCAAGAGGCCGAGGACCATCGCCTCTTGGCACCATGCGATTCAAGTCGTGCTCTTTCATCCAGGCGACTCACGACTAGCGATGGGAGGCCCAGAACCTCGACGTGCGTACTTAGATCGCATCCTTGAGCAGATGGACCCGACGTATAGCGCTGCGCTCGCGACGTACACAAAAGCGCTGCGCAGCCGAAATCGTCTTCTTAAGGGCGACGACGTCGACAAGCGCTCCATCACGGCTTTCAACACGATCCTTAGTCAGTCCGGAGCCATCGTCGGGCAAGGTCGGGCGGCGCTTATCAACGATCTGGCGCCACGCGCAGAGAAGGCGCTTCTTGAGGTGGCTGGCATGGAGCTCCCCCTCGAGGTTCGCTACCAGCCACGTGTGGAGCCGACCCAAGAAGCCATCCTAAAGGCGCTCGAAGAGTCTTATTCGAAGGATCGTGCGCGCGGTTTTACGGCAGACGGCCCCCATGGTGATGACCTGTCGCTGCAGGTTCAGAGCATCTCCGCCAAGCACCACGCTTCACAGGGCCAGCATCGAGCCATCGTTCTTGCCCTCAAAGTCGCGGAGCTCGATGTTCTCGGCGAGCGCATGAGTCGCATACCCATTTTGCTCTTGGACGATGTGTCTAGCGAGCTGGATCGAGGACGAAACCGGAGGCTCTTTGAACTTCTGGGGCGTCTCGGCGGCCAGGTCTTTCTGACGACGACGCATCCCGAGTTCATTCTCCTGGAGCATGAACGCGTCGACTTTCATGCGTCCGCCGGAGTGCTCAAGCGAGCATGAGAGGGCTGCTCATCGCGCTGCTCGTGGGGTGCGGTGGAGTGCAGGCGCCGCTCCAGTCGTCTCCGGTTGTGAGTGTGGACGAACCCAGCCCGATGCCAACCGACGGCCCTGCCCTCGTCGAGGATGACGGTTTGGTTCTTGGGAGCTATCCGGACGGGCCTGCGACGCTCATCGGCCTAGGCACTCGCTGTGTCGGTGAAGTCGAAAACGGTCGTCTTCGTGGGTGCGTCCTCGAGCGTGTTCGCGTGGTGCTTCCTGGCGATGCCGTCGCCACGCTGTTCGCGCCAGAGAGCGACGTGGCGCCTGAGCTGGCTGTGGACGCGCCACTTCGGGGCGGCTTCCCAGGCCATCCGCTCCGCTTTGCAATAGAGAGCCCGCCGGGAGATGCCCTTTGCCCAGGTTCACCAACGCTCATTCGTTTCTTCCAGGGTGAAGCCCCACTGGGTACGGTGTCGCTGGATGCTCCGGTCACTCGGCAGCTCGGACAGGGCGTCGTTGCGCTCCTTGCCACTGCCGATGAGGCCTTCGTTCTTCTAGGCTGGGGACGCGACCGTTGGCGCCTCGTGAGCGTCGGGGGTGAGACCCTCTCCGAGGGGCACTTCGCTCCGGAGCAGTGCGACTGCTGCGAATGAGCCTCACCTTTCACCATCACGCCATTCTCGTGAGCGACCTCGATCTGGCCGAAGCGTTCTACGGAAGCGTTTTGGGCTTGGTGATCAAGAGACGCTGGTTAGATGAGGAAAAACGGCCTCGGTCTCTTTGGTTTGCCCTCGGGAATGAGGCTTTTCTTGCCATCGAGCTCCATGATTCATGCGAACGCCCCGACTTTGGGCATCACTGCTTTGCCCTGGCTATCGACGCTGGTGAACGAGGCGAATGGCTCAGACGTTTGGGCGCCGCGGAGGTGACCATCGAGAAGCTGAGCGATTTTTCCATCTACTTTCGTGACCCGGAAGGCAATCAGATCGCGCTCTCGCACTGGCCACAAGAGCAAAATCGCCCTAAACCCTCGGGGTGAAATCACAGACGCCGCTGACCGCCGCCAAGACCCAAGTTCCACAGGCTTTCAACGGCGTTTCGAAAAGCTATGACTGGCTTACGGGGCTGAACCCCGGCTACAAGAAACACCTTCGCTGGAGCGCAGAACGGCTGAGCGCACCCGCGGGAGCAAGACTGCTCGATCTCTGCTGCGGAACAGGTCTCTCCACCGAGGCCCTACGAGACACGTACTCCGATGCAGCGATCACGGGTCTCGACGCGAGCGAAGGCATGCTTGCGAGGGCGCGTCGTAAATCACTGGGCGCTTCCTACGTGCTCGGCGACGCGACGGACCCTGCGGCCCTTGGCTGCGACGGGCCCTACGACGGTATTCTCATGGCGTACGGCATTCGAAATGTGCCCAACGCAGATCTCTGCCTTCGCAACCTGATTCAGATCCTGAAGCCAGGCGGACGCATTGTCTTTCATGAGTACAGCGTGGCCGATTCGGCACTCCGCAAGGGCATTTGGAACGCCGTCTCTCTGGCTATTGTACGACCCGGAGGGCTCATCACTGCGCCCAAGTCGAACATCTACAGCTACCTGCAGCGCAGCGTGAACGAGTTTGACGGCGTCCGCGCGTTTGAGTCACGACTGGGCCGCGCGGGTTTCGTCAACATCCGAACCGAAGGCATGGACGGTTGGCAAACAGGCATCGTCCATAGCTTCATCGCTGAACGCCCGGCATGAAGGTCATCGTTGGCGGGGGTGGCCTCGGCGGTCTTTCGGCGGCCACTGTGCTTGCCGAAGCTGGTCACGAGGTCGTGGTCATCGAGCGTGAGAGCTTTGCAGGTGGCCGGGTCGGTTCCTGGAAGAGCCGCCTCGCGAGTGGTGACGCGTTCCACATGGAGCGCGGCTTTCACGCGTTCTTTCGTCAGTACTACAACCTGCGTTCGCTCATGCGGCGCGTTGATCCGCAGCTCTCCATGCTCGAGCCACAGCTCGACTATCCGGTTTTCGGACCAAACGGCCGTGTAGAGAGCTTCAGCGGGCTCTCAACAAAGGCGCCCTTCAATATCGCACAGCTGGTCTGGCGAACACCGACCTTGGGCCTCCGCGACCTTCTCGGTGTGAACGCTAAGAATGCGTCTTCGATGCTCGGTTATGGAGCACACACCTACGATAAGTGGGACCACATCAGCGCCCGCACCTACCTGGATTCGCTGCGTTTTCCCGAAGACGCACGGCAGATGCTCTTTGATGTCTTCTCCCACAGCTTCTTTAATCCCGAAGACAAGTTCAGCGCGGCGGAGCTGCTCATGCAGTTTCATTTCTACTTCATGGGCAACCCGGAAGGGTTGATCTTCGACACCATGACCAAGCCCTTTGGACCCGGGTTCATCGAACCATTACTCGGCTATCTTCGCGGCCTGGGTGTTGAGCTACGCCTCGGCGAGTCAGTTGAGCGACTAGAAATCGGGGACCAGCTCAGCATGACATCCGGCGGCCGAGACGAACGTGCGGATGCCGCCATCCTCGCGTTGCCCGTGGGACCCCTGAAGACTGTGGTGGAAGCAAGCACAGGCTTCGACGCACGGTTTCGAGCCCAGGTAGAGTCTCTCGAGACCACGCTTCCTTTCGTGGTGTGGCGCATGTGGTTGAACAAACCCGTCAAGAAGCGCCCGCCCTTTGCGGGCACCGTGGGCCTTGGACTCCTCGACAACATCTCGATTTACGAAAAGCTCGAAGACGAGAGCGCAGCGTGGGCTCACAAGCAGGGCGGGAGCGTGGTGGAGCTTCATGCCTACGGCGTGCCCGCGAACCTTGATGAGGCAGCGATTCGCGCCGATTTGATTCGTGCCTTGCATACGCTTTACCCAGAAACGCGCGAAGCTGAAGTCGTCGAAGAGCGCTATCTGCATCGCCAGGATTGTCCGGCATTCGCGCCAGGCAGCGATGCCCAGCGGCCAGGTGTTCAGACTTCGGACCCACGGGTGTTTCTGGCGGGCGACTTTGTGAAGGTGCCTTGGCCGAGCGCGCTCATGGAACGCGCCACGATGAGTGGCTTTGACGCAGCCAACCGCGTTCATGGCAAAGTCGCGCAGCCGATTCGCTCGGTTCCTGAGCGCGGCCTGCTGCACGCACTTCAGCTCTGAGCCGCAAACACCTGAAGCGGCGCTCAGATTCGTTTGACTTCAGCGCCTTGTTGACGAAACGTCAACAAGGAGTCAGACTCTCTTCATGGCCCGCTTGAGCGAAGTTGAACGTCGAGAGAGCTTGCTGGCTCATGGCGCCGTGCTCTTTGCCCAGCAGCCCGTGGACTCGCTGCCCATGGCGGAGATCGCCGCCGGCGCTGGCTGCTCCAAGGGGCTGCTCTACCACTACTTTGGATCTCGACGTGGCTACTACGTGGCCGTACTCGAAACGGTGGCGTCGCGGCTCATCGAAGAGATGCGCCCTGAGGAGGGCGTGAGCTTCGACGAAGCCTTCGAGGGCTCCGTGCGACGCTTCCTCAAGTTCGCGCGCCGCCATCCCAGCGAGCTCCGGCTCTTGGTTCGCGGGGGGCTGGGCGTCGACGCTGAAGCCGAAGCTGTGCTTTCACGTGTGCGAAACGCCGCTGGCGCATTTGTTCTCGCGCAGCTCGAAGCCGCCCCCACCACGTACCTTCGCATCGCCCTTGGCGGCTGGGTGAGTTTTGCCGAGTCCTCGGCGCTCGCTTGGGTGGACTCCATCGAAAGCGAAGACAGCGTCGACGACGGCGCCATGCTGCAGCTTCTAGTGGATGCACTTCAACCGGTTCAACGCGCGGCGAATAGGGGAAGAACCCTAAAGGAGGCAGGAGAATGAGCCAGAAGCCACATAGTGAGAAGCTAGTTTGGAAAGAGAACTCCGGCATGCTGGCGCTGCCCACGGTGCTCCTCTCCGTAGTCGCGCTCGTGGGCCATATCGCGGTCGCGGTCGCTCACGCCAAGGGCTGGCTCGGCGGCCTGCCGACTGTTGCCCTCGCGACGCTCTTTGCGTACATCGCTTTCACGCCCCTTCACGAAGCGGCTCACGGAAACATCGCCGGTCGAACCGGCGCTCGTCGCTTGGAGGCGCTCGTCGGCTGGATCAGCGGTCTTCAACTCGGCGCTCCCATGCCCGCGTTCAAGGTCCTGCACCTTCGCCACCACGGTCAGACCAACCACCTCAGCAACGACCCGGACATGTGGGTGATCGCTTCGGGACGCTCCAAGATCGTTCGAGGGCTGACGCTGACGCTGCGCTGCTTCACGCTGCTGCCCCACTACTACCTGCACTTCTTCGTCGGTGCCGCGAGCAAAACGCGAGGCGCACGTGAGCAGCGTCTTCCCGTGGTCAGCGCCGTGCTCGTTCTCGCCATTTTTGTGAGCGTGCTGGCATTTGCCGGTTTTGGCTCGACGCTGCTCTGCGCGTGGGCGTTTCCCGCATTTTTCGCCACCGCGCTCCTTGGGTTGCTCTTCGACTGGCTGCCCCACCGCCCTCACACCAGCCGTGAGCGCTACAAAGACACGCGCGCCATCGACGCGCCCCTGGGGATCCCGCTCCTTGGCCAGCACTTGCACCTGGTCCACCACCTCTACCCACGCGTGCCCTTCTACCGCTACCGCGTCGTCTTTGATGCCCTTCGTCCGATCCTCGTTGAGAAGGGTGCGCCCATCTCCACGCCCTTCGGTGTGGCGGAACCAAGACTTCCTAAAATCGCGGGTTAGTCGTCCAGCTTAGTCATCAGGCTTCGACAATCTGAGACGTCTCTAGAGCACCAAAGAATCGCAACTCCGAGCTGAGCTTGACCCGGGCTCTCCTCGGCGACTTCGCCGAGGCGTTTTTCGTGGGGTCGTTTTCTTTGTAACAAAGGACAACATCGTGCCTACCTATCAATAGGTAGGGTTCAGTGGCTGAATATTCATCGACACAAAGCGCGATCCTGGATGTGGCTCAAGAGCTCGTTCAGACCCGGGGCTACAACGCCTTCAGCTTTCGCGACGTGGCAGATCGCGTGGGCATTCGCTCCGCCAGCATTCACCACCACTACCGAACGAAGAGCGACCTTGGGGTAGCGATGCTCATTCGCTACCGTGCCGGCTTCAGCGAAGCGCTGACCGATATTGCGGAGCAACACAGCGAGTACGAGGACGCACTCCACGCCTTCTCGGTGCTCTTCGCAGACACACTCGATGCGAAGCGCATGTGTCTTTGCGGCACCCTCGCCGTCGAGTTCGAGACCCTCTCGCCAGAGATGCAGAGCGAAGTCCGAGGCTTCTTTGTGGAGAGCGAAGACTGGCTCGAGAAGCTCTTCGCCGCGGCGCATGAAGCCGGGCGGATACGAACGTGCGAGTCGCCACGGGGTCTCGCCGCGACGTTTTTGTCGACGGTCGAGGGCGCGATGATGTGTGTGCGCGCCGTCGGAGATGAAGGTCGTCTGTGGACGGCCGTGAACCAGTTCAAGCGACAGATCGAAAGGGAATGTTGAAGATGGCAAATGTGACGAAGGTGGATGTAGCGATTCTAGGTGCTGGTACAGCAGGGCTTGGCGCGCGCCGAGCCGCAAAGGCTGAGGGCAAGAGCGTCGTCATGATCGACCCGGGGCCCTTTGGGACCACCTGCGCGCGTGTCGGCTGCATGCCAAGCAAGCTGCTCATCGCAGCGGCGGAAGCGGTTCATCACGCGGAGAATGCACCGATCTTTGGCGTCTTCCCCGGCGAGATACGCGTGGATGGCAAAGCTGTGCTTCAGCGACTTCGCAGCGAACGCGACCGCTTCGTGGGCTTCGTCAACGAGGTCATCGACGAAGCCAAGGAAGAGGGTGAGCTCCTCGTCGGACGCGGAACGCTTACCTCGAAGAATGCCCTCCGCGTCGACGGCGAAGAGGGGGTGCTTGGCGAGGTTCACTTCGATCGACTGGTCATCGCCACGGGAAGCAGCCCTTTCGCCCCCCCGCCTTTCCGACCGGTGGCGGCGCACAGCCTCACGACGGACGACATCTTCGAGATGGAAGACTTGCCTGAGAGTCTTCTGGTAGTGGGCCTCGGCGTCATCGGCCTCGAGCTCGGCCAAGCGTTTCATCGCCTGGGTGTGCGAACCACGCTCATTGGCGTTGGCGGCGCCATCGGCCCCATCAGCGACCCCGTCATCCTGGCAGAGGCGGAGAAGGTGCTCTCCAAAGAGCTCGATATTCACCCCAGCTACGAGCTCAAGAGCATCCAAGCCATCGACAAAGGCGTGCGCATCGACTTCGTCGACTCAAACGGCAAGGAGCGAAGCGAGGTGTTTGATCGGGTCCTCCTCGCGGCAGGCCGCAGGCCCAATATGGACAAGCTAGGTCTCGAAACCGCGGGTATCGAGCCGATGGAGCGGGGCCGCTACGACATTGATCCTCGGACGCTTCAGTTGGGAGAGGGTCCTGTTTTCGTCGCTGGCGATGTGAACAACCACCACCCGCTTCTTCATGAAGCGTCGGACGATGGACGTATCGCCGGCCGCAACGCAGCACGCTATCCGGATGTCCGCGCGCCACTCCGCAGAACGCCGCTCGCCATCGCCTTCACAGATCCACAGATCGCCATCGTCGGAGACGGTTATCGCGACCTTGAAGCATGTCGCGCCGTGGCAGGTGAGGTCGACTACGGCGACCAAGGCCGTGCACGTGTACACGCGATGAACGCAGGGCGGGTTCGACTCTACGCCGACAAAGATCACGGCCGGATTTTGGGTGGAGAGTTCTTCGGACCACGTGCCGAGCACTTGGCCCACCTCATCGCTTGGGCCGTACAACAAGGTATGACCGTCGCCCAGGCTCTTGATATGCCATTCTACCACCCGGTGGTGGAAGAAGGCATTCGCACAGCCTTGCGCGACCTCAACGCCAACCTTCGGGTCGGGGCGCCCATCAAATGCGCCGTCGCCGAGATGGGCGTGGGCGCCTAGCTTAGGGGCTTCAAATGCAGGTAAGGAAGCGGGTGTAGCGAAGCTGGCGCTCGCGAATGCTTGTGTCGCTTTGATGACTGATGTGAACGCCTCGGCGGTCGACGCCGATGGAGCTGTTGTCGCCAGTGCCTAGGTCGACGTCGGCTTCTTGGAAGGACCAAGTACCGCTCGTGTCGCGAAGTGCGTAGATGAGCCGACGGTTGTCGATGTCTCGGAAACTCACGTGGAGGTTTCCGAGCTCGTCAAAGACCGAGTCGGGGTTCTGGCCACGAACGTCAGCCTCGATGAACTCTTCGTCCCAGATGCCTCCGCGACGAACTCGAAGGTGGAGTTCGGTGCCTCGGAAGTCGATGACATAGGGGGTGCCACGAGAATCGATGGCGAGCGCCGGTGAGGTCGCTGCGCCTTCGAAGGACTCGAAGTTCCACGCGCCGTCACCGGTACGCTCGGCAAACCCGAGGGACGAGGGCATAGGAAACACGCCAGATTCGGCGACCGCCACCATGACGGTGGTGGTCGCGCCTCGTGTGAACACAGCGAGGCTGTTTGGTCCCGCGTAGCCACGGTTTGGGATGTCAAAGCGCTCGAAACGCCCATCTACACGCCGTACGTAGCCAAGGTCACCAGACAGCCGGTGAACAAAGTGAAGAGCCTGAGAGTCGTCGATGGCCAGGGTGCCCACGGAGCGGCCGCCCTGGGTGGTGACCACGTCACGACGCCACGCGCCTCCCGCGGTGCGGAACGAGTAGCGAAGCCCCGTGGAGCTTGGGGGACTGTAAAGCGTGTGAAGTCCGTCGCGGTCGTCGATGACGATCTCCGCCGGAGTCGCCGCTACCTTCGGGCGACCGACAGTCTCGAGTCCCCAGGTGCCACCGCGCAGATTCGCGACGCGAAGCTCATTGGCCACGCCTTCGGAGTACGCGATGTAGATCGCGTCCGAACCAATGCTGAGGGAGGTGGAGCCACCAGAGTTTCCGCTCCCCGAAACGATGTCCGTAATCCACTCACCACACACCTCGGTGCAGCGCCCCATTTCGCAGCCGCGCTGGCACACGAAGTCTTCGATGGGCAAGTCGCACATGAAGTCTTCGTCGCAGAAGGGCTCGCCAAAGACGCGCAGGGTGGTGTCGTCCACGCAAGTGGGGCCTGGAGCTCCTGGACATTCTGAAGGGTCACAAGAGGGTCCACCGTCGAACACATCCGGGCCTCCAACATCGACGGCGCCTCCATCAAATATTGGCCCGGTGTCAGGGCGTGGAGGGGGGCCACTGTCGAACCCTGGGCCGCTGTCAAAGCCGGGACCCGTGTCGAAACGTGGAGCCGGGACGTCAAAGCCAGGACCACTGTCTCGAAGTCCCACATCGGGAACAACGCCGCTATCGCCAGCGAAGCGCGACTCAAAACAGCCAATGGTCAGAAGAAGAAAGAAAGGTAGGGCTCGAATCACCGTCGAATCGTAGCGCAATCCTTGAAGAACGCCTTCCAGGTCGTCACTTTCCTGCCGCATGCTTTGCTTATTCACTCACCAGTTGAAGCCCACGGCGCGGCTCGCGACCACGGCGAAGCTCATGGCGTCGTTCGGCGTAAGCGATGTCCTCCACCCAGAGTCGACCTGCGCGACGCTCGAGGAAGGGCCGCACCAGCGCCGCAACACGAGTGGCGTGCTGGGCCAGGGGCCGCTGACTACACGCGAGCGTGGTTTCGATGACCGCACAGCGGCCAGGGTGAATGGGCGAAGCGTGGGTCTCCACAACAGACCCGACGCCTTCTCCACCCGTGATCGTCATAACGATGCTTCGGCGGGTTGGCGCGTGAAACGTGCAATCGACCTCGACGGCCAGGGCGCCAAACGCGCGGTACGCAACGCGAAGAGCGATGACGTCTTCGCTGACATCCGTCACCACCAGGCGCGCAAAGCTGTGCGGGTGGTAGTGAGCGCCATGCCAAGGATCGAGGCGATTGGCGACGATGTCCTCTGGGTCACATCGCGCTTCTTGGCGGATCGTTCCCTCGAGAACATGAGGAACACGAGGCACCTGGATTGGTAAGTCCGTGGGCGTCTCGTCTTCGAGGAGGCGAGCCCAAAGCAGCACGCCGTCGTCATGGACTGGCTGGGTTCGCCATTCGCCTCTCGACTCTTGGAGCTCCAGGCCATGCCAAGGACATACCAACTTGTCGCCAACGCAGTGACCATCGGAGAGCCGCGCGCCCATATGCGGGCACGTGTTTGGGGCGACTCGGACACCGCTTTCAGTACGCCAGGCCACCCACTCTTGACCGCCCACGTCAAAGCGTCGGGGTTCGTTCGTGATACGCCTCGAGGCATCCAGAACGACCCAACCGCCGCCTTCTTTCTCCTGGGCGTGCGCCGAAGCTCGTTCGATAAAGCGAGGGTTCGCTTGAATCCAGTCCGGCTCACTTCGGGGCTCGGGGTCAAGCCGGGGCAGTTTTTGGCCCATCAGCCAAAGAGAGTTCTCAGTGCGGCGTGGGAAGGGCAGCTTCATAGATGGCCTCGGAGGCGACGGTAGGGCCATAGCATGCCGCCGCTAACCAGGCGCAAGGAGGGCACCGTCGCCATGAGCGCGCTTATGTCGGATGCGGAGGCCCCTTCCATCATGAAGCGCGCGATGCGGTCGCCTTCATTTCGTTGGAACATCCGACGAAAGAGCTTCGCGCCTAGCTTTGGGTTCTTCGTCATTTCGTCGAGGAGGATCTGGTCCAGAATCACGGCCAACTTAGCCCGTGGCATTGGAGCTGTAGGGTCATCGACGAGGGCCCGACAGTGGCGCTGAATAAAGTCAAAAGCATACCCCGAGGAAGGTTTTGCGCTTCCTGCCGCGAGACCGATGGGCGTGACGCCGTCCCTGTGGTGAGCGCCGACGCCGACGCTCATGGGCAGGGCTCCCGACTCTCGACGCATCACCTGGTGTGGGCCAAGCGCCTCGAGCCAAGACCCAAGTGAAGAGCCAGCTTGGATTCGCTGGCGCGCAAAATGGGTGTCCTCGATAAGCGCGTGATGGGAATCGAAAGGAAGGACGTAGCGAAACTGCAGCGCATCGGGACCCGGGGCGCCCACGTCGAAGTCCATGAGCGTCGCGCAACGGGCGTCAAAACGTGGCTGCTCCGTCTCGACGACGACCCCGGAGAAGCACTGCCACAACCCATCTGGAAGAGCCTCGGTGGAGAAGCGCGAGTCAAAGACGTGGGCGAAGGGCTTCACACCTTCCGCTGTTCGAACCTTGGCTCCTGGCAACGCCTCGGCGTCGACGCCAAGATGCAATTCCACGTTCTCCGCGGCCTCAAGAACGCTGAGAGCCTCCCGGTAGAAGTCCTTCGACGCGATGTGCTCGTAGGGATGCTCATAGAGTTCGGCCGTCGCTTGCTTCTTACCAGCGACCACAGCGACGCGATGCCAACGCTTGCTCACACATCCCGCGAAACGGTGCGCGTCGACGCGAAACGCACACCACGTTCGGTCGTCCTCGTAGTGGTGGCGCCGTTCATAGAGATGAAGCGGCTCCCGAAAGCCAGCTTCGATGAGGTGCACGGCTAGCGAGAGGCCCGCACAGCCAGCGCCTACGATAGCGTAGGCGCTCACTATGAGCGAGCCAGCTCGAGGAGCTTGGCCCTAGTCTCCTCGAGAGAAGACGACTCTGTTCGGTCCTGGCCAAGAAAGACTTCGATGCGCTCGATGATGCGCAGCGCGGCGTCGAGCTTGGGGTCGCTCCCCTTCTTATAAGCGCCAAGGGACACGAGGTCGCGCTTTGCTTCATACACGGCGAGGTGCTGTCGCATCACCCGTGATGCGGCCACGTGTTCTTCGTCGACCACATGATCCATCACGCGAGAGAGCGACGCCAAGACATCGATGGCAGGCCAGCGGCCACGTTCTCCCAGGCGTCGGTCGAGAATGATGTGACCATCCAAGATTCCGCGCACCTCGTCGGCGATGGGCTCTTCCATGTCGCCGCCCTCGACGAGCACCGTGTAAAACGCGGTGATGGAGCCGCGAGGCGATGTGCCGCTCCGCTCCAAAAGACGTGGCAAGGCTGCGAAGACGCTTGGCGGATAGCCACGTCGCGCTGGGGGTTCGCCTGCTGCGAGGCCTACTTCACGTCCAGCGCGGGCAAAGCGCGTGACCGAGTCCATCATAAGCAGGACACGTTTGCCTTGATCGCGAAACCACTCAGCGATGCTCGTCGCCACATGAGCGCTCTTGAGTCGCACCAGCGCAGGTGCGTCACTCGTCGCGCAAACCACGACGCCACGTTTACGTCCCTCTTCGCCGAGGGCATCTTCGAGAAACTCCACGACCTCGCGGCCACGCTCGCCAACGAGACAGATGACGAAGACATCCGCATCGGCCTGGCGGGCGATCTGTCCCATCAGCGTGCTCTTGCCCACACCACTTCCTGCGAAGAGTCCCACACGCTGGCCTTCGCCAACGGTGCAAAGCCCGTCCAGCGCTCGGATGCCAACGCTCAGTGGCGCTTGAATGCGAGGCCGCTCCAGTGGTCCAGGGGGCTGACGACTGACGGCCCAGAGCTCACCTTCAATCGCGGGACCGCCGTCGATGGGCTGACCGAGACCGTCCAGGACTCGGCCCAGCAGCGCGTTGGAGCAGCGAATGGTCAGACTCTCTCCAGTGGAGCGGACCGGGTCGTCTGGTCCGACGCCGGCGGTCGAGCCGAGTGGCATGAGCATCGCGTCGCTGTCTTGAAACCCCACGACCTCAGCGGCCAAAGGGGGGCTTCCACGGCGCTCGATTTCGACCATGTCCCCAACGCGAACCCCAGGGATCGCCGCGCGAATACCGAGCCCGATGACCGAGCGAACACTTCCTTGAGCTGAGGCAAGCTCGGCATCGTCCAAGCGCGTGAGAAGCTTGCTGAGGTCTTTCACCCGAAGAGCTCACGCAGATTTTTCAGAAAGCCCTGTCGCTGTGGGAGCGTCTCTGCGCCCATTTCACCGGCGAGCGCTTCGATGATCTCACGCTGCTTGGCGCTGACTTTCTCAGGCACCTCCACCACGATTTTCACGAGCTGATCACCCTTTGCGACGCCGCCGTAAGCCGTGATCCCTTTTCCCCGAATTCGGAGTATTTTCCCGCTTTGCGTCCCAGGAGGGAGCTTCATGGTGACCTTGCCGCTCACCGTAGGCACTTCGAGGTCTGTTCCAAGGCACGCCTCGGGAAACGTGACTGGCACTGTGCAGAGCACATCAGCACCGTCGCGTTCAAAGAGCGGATGGGGCGCGACGCGAATCGTCAGGTGCAGGTCCCCGGTTCCGCCGGAGCCTGTTTCGCCGCCACCGCGGAGGGAGCGTTTCGCTCCATCTTCGACGCCGGAGGGCAGCTTCACGTCAACGTCCACGAGGTTCGTTTTGAGGCCGCTCCCTTCGCAAGGTGCGCAAGGAGTCTGAATGATCGCGCCACGACCCGAGCAGTGTGGGCAGGTCTTGGGCTGGGAGAAGAAACGCTGCGCACGGACTTCGCCACTGCCGGCACAGTTCGTACAAGCGTCGACCTCGGTCCCGGGCTCTGCGCCTTGGCCCTGGCAGTCATCACAGCTGGTCTTCTTGCGAAGTCGAATCGTCTTCTCAGTGCCAAGCGCGGCTTCTTCAAACGAAATGAACAGCTCATAGGTGAGGTCTTTTCCCATCTGGCGGGCCTTTCGACGGGACGCGGTGAAGGCACCAAAGAGGCCTTCGAAGAGCTCTTTCGCCGAGCCCATATTGCTCGGATCGAACCCGCCTGGACCCTGGCTCTCGAAACCAGCGTGCCCCATTCGGTCGTAGCGCTTTCGCCCTTCGCTGTCCGAAAGCACCCCATAGGCTTCGGAGGCTTCCTTGAAACGGGCCTCGGCGTCCGGGTCATCTTGGTTCCGGTCGGGGTGGTGCAGCCGCGCCAACGCGCGATAGGCGGTCTTGAGGGTCTTTTCATCGGCGTCGCGCTCCACGCCAAGAACTTCGTAGTAGTCCCTCTTCATCGCGAGAGAATAGGCCCCTGGGCTCTCTCCGCAAGGTATTGCAGGCCAAGAGTTGGCTTGCCCTCACCAGGCGTGGCATGGACCGCGGATGGCGACCGAAGAGTTTGTGGTAAGTGGAGAAGAAGCGGGAGAGCGCGTTGACGTGTTCTTGAGGCGTCACGTGCCGGACATGAGTCGAGCGAAAGCGAAAGCTCTCGCCGCCGACGGGGCTGTGCGCATCGATGGACGGCGCAGCCGCAAAGGCACTCTGCTCCAGGTAGGACAGACAGTTTCGCTCGATTCGGCGCCACCGCCGAGAGAGTTTTTGGCCGTCCCAAACGCTGACCTTCCTCTAACCGTGGTTCATGAGCATGCTGATTGGGTCGTCGTCGACAAGCCCGCGGGCATGGCCATGCATCCTCTCCGACCTGAAGAGAACGACACGCTTTGCAACGCCCTCGTCGCTCGCTATCCCGAGATGGCGGAAGTCGGATATGCCACGCGTGAGCCCGGAATCCTTCACCGGCTCGACAATGAGACCTCTGGCCTGGTGCTCGCCGCTCGAAACGCGGAAGCTTTCGGGGCGTTACGCGAGACCCTCACCAGCAACGGCATCGATAAGCGCTACACGGCGCTCGTGGCTGGCGAAGTCATCGCGCCCAAAACAATCGACACGCCGCTGGCCCACGAACCAGGCGACGGACGCAAGATCAAGGCGTGCTTCGACGAGCGCGAAGGCGAGCGCCTCAATGCTCGGCCAGCGCTGACGGAAGTTCTCACCAGCGAGGCCTGGGGCAAGTACTCCCTCGTTGAAGTCCTCGCTTCAAGCGCACGTCGCCACCAAGTCCGCGTTCACTTGGCGGCCTTCGGTCATCCCTTGGTGGGCGATGTCTTGTACGGCGGCCCCGAGGGAAGCCCGCGGCATCTGCTTCACGCGTCCATGCTCGCATTCGAGTACGGCGGCGAGAGATTCGAAGTCCGCTCGGAGCTCCCAGCCGACTTTAAGCTCTAGACGCGCCGAGGCTGGACGCCTTTAGACGGAGCAGCACAGCAACGAGTCTATGCTGTTTCGGCGAAGAAGCATTCCTGCCGACGATGCACGTCAATGTCGAGTGGATCAGCTCTTCAAGCATCTCTGAGGTCAGATGTGCGCGCCTCGGCTAGTCGAGAGCGGGCAAGGATGAGAGGAGCACGAGAGCCGCGAAGACCACCGCGATGAGGACGAGCACCCAGAGCATCGTCGGCCCGGACTGCGCGTTGGCGGCCTTGCTGTCGGCTTTGGGCGAAGGGTTCTTTTTTGGGGGAATTGAAGATTTAGACAAGGATGGCTCCGGGATCGGGGCAATGGGCATAGCTTCTTTGTTTCGAAAGAAGACTTTGACCGTTTGATCTTCCCGTTCCTTACGCTTTTTCGGCGCAGGAAGTGAAGGGTTGGCGTTGGTCTTGGGTTGCGGCGGAAGGGGCGGACTTGTGCGCGTTGCCGGGCGACGCTCCTCACGCTCGCGGATGATATCCGAGAGTGTGAACTCCATCACCTTCAAGAAGTGCTGGCTTGTATTATCGCGGCCTTCAGGCGGCGCGGAAGGAACCTTCGGCTTCGCTTCCGGCACCCCATCCTCGCCGGCATCATCGAGATCAGGCGCGCTCACCTGGGCCTCAACGCGAAACGAGCCGTGTTCCCAGCCAAACACCTGGTGAAGCTCTTCGGCTCCCTCGAGGCGGATCGCGCTCATCTCACCAGCGTCGTAGGCGACTTCGGCGCTGCGACCTTCGGAATCAAACTTGAGCAGACCAGTGAGGCCAGCGCGCTCGCAGTAGTTCATCAAGTCCGCTGGCACGTGAACTTCTAGAGAGCCCTCGCGAAAGAGCTTGTCGCCACGGCTAACGGGAAGGGAGGGCAGCTCCTGGAAAACCTCGTAGGTTCCGCTCTTTGCTTCGAGGAGCAATTCGACGACATCGTAATCGTCTTCACGCTCATCTTGGTCCGCGGCGAGTTGGCCTTGCACTAGCTGGACTTGGCCCTCGGCGTCGCTCTTGAACTTGAGAACACCGCTCACGCGGGTCGCCTCCAGCTGCGTCAAGAGTGTGACCACCCCTTGTTCGGGGATCTCACCGTTCAGAAAAGGCACAGTCACGAGGCGCATGGTCCGCGTTCGTTCAAGACTCGTCAACTTCGACGGGAATCAGCGTGAATCGAACGGCATTGCGTTCGCCTACCCGCGGACGCCTGGCCCAGGTCCGAGCCTCCTGGCCAGCTCGTTGCACGATGATGATGAACCTTTCTCCAGTAGACACATCTCGGAGCGCCCAAGCGACATCACCACGCACGTGAATTCGCCGCCGGTTGACCTCAACGATCACATCGCCGGTTTGGAAAAAGGATCCGCCGCGCTCAACGGTGGGCGGGTCCCCAGGCGCCGAACGAACACGCAGAAGATTTTCTGGCGTTTCGTCTTCATAGCGAATCGCCGCGAGCTCAACGCCGACTGCCGCCAGACAATCGCGAACATCCAAAACCCCACGCTCATCAAGCCACGCTGGCTCGTGCTCGGGAAGACGGTGCTGGAGTCTCCTGGTTTCGGCGAGGCCGAGGCTTGGAAGCATACAGACCGATTTTACCCGGGCGGCGAGGGCGCTCTGGCGGTGGGGCTGTCCACTCAGTGTGCGTCGATGTTCGCTGTAATCAGCGAGCCAGGAATCGAGGTAGTCGGCCGTCGTCAGCTGGCCTTCGCTTATCTTCACGTACTGCCAGAGAAACGCGGCGAAGCCGTCGAGCCAAGGTCCACCTGGGCCAAGGTAGGCACGGAGGATCCGTGGGCCAAACACGTTCGTTTCATCGTCCGCAACAACGACCAACGCGGGCTTCTCACCCTGCCAGCTGTCCGTGACGAAGATCGGCACCGGCGAAGCCCCAAAGACAGCTTGGATACGAGCGATGAGAACCTCCGCCTGCTCTGTATCGCGAAGGTGGATGAATGTACCGAGCATCGCCGGCTCGCCATGACCGACGTAGAGCCAGTCTCCGGCGAGCGGTGCAAGACGACCAAATTCAGTCTCTTCGGCATCCCAGTCTTCGATGGGTGGGACGTCCCTTTGTGTCGCGGAGCTGAGCGCTTCTCGAAGTCGGCGGGCGGGGACAAGCCAATTCTCGCCTACACGGGTTTCTTCGTCGTAAGGCACCGTAATCCGCACCACTTCTCCACAAAGTGACGCTTCGATGGTCAGCGCATGATGCCCGGGGCGTGTCGTTGGCACGCTGAGCCTCGCCGTTTCAGGACACACTGCTCGTTCCGCCCCCAGCGGCGTGTCCGGAAGGGTTGAGGCGGCGGACGTTTGAGTTCCGGCGCAGGCGGCCAGCGCAGCACACCAAAGACCAACCCGGATCATATCCGCATCCGAATGTTGGGCGTGTAGGGCTGGCTCAACGCATCTTGCGTCGCGCGATACGCGGCTTCGAAGGCGATGGGGCCTTGGTCCAGCCGCTTGGGTTCGACGCGCGGAAGACCTTCAATGGCGAGGGAAGAAAGACCCGCCCGTTTTGGGACATCGAGTGCGGGAGAGCCTTTTCGGCGCCAAGGAGAACGACTTACGATGTGATGATAGAAAACTCGGGACCCAGCCGCGACTCCATGAAGCCCTGGTCGATCGGCGATGCCGCCATCTAGAAGTGGACGGCGCTCGGCCCACACGGGCTCGAACATCAGCGGCACGCAGCAAGATGCATGGACCGCCAAGGGCAGGTCGCCTTCTCGACGGGTCTGAGTAGAGCGCGAGAGGACGTCGTAGACGCTGATGGTGAGAGGCTCGACCTCCCCAAAAGTGGCCGGCAAAAGTCGCTGAAGCCGCTCACGGAAAAGTCGCCCTCGCAGCAGCCCACCGCGGACCGGCAGCCTAGCTGGATCCCAAAAATCCTCGCGCTTGAGCTGAAAGAACTCGTCGCGGATCGCGCTTGGCGAGATCCCTGCGGCGAGGCACGAACCCACCAGAGCGCCGGCGCTTGAGCCCGCATACGCCGTGGGGCGGATGTTTGCCTCGAAGAGGGCGGACGCCATGCCCGCGTGGGCGAAGAACGAAAAGAAGCCGCTCGACATCGCCAACGTAAACGAACCCTCGCGGAGCACGTCCGCAAGGGTTCGAGATTCGGAGAGAGGAAACCCCTGAATCAGGGGAAGATTCCTCGCTCCTCGTAGGCCTGCTTGATGTTCTCAAGGGCGACTGCGTAGGCGGCGATGCGTAGACTGATGCCGTGCTCATTCGAGTAGAACGCGACGCGCTGGTACGCCTTCTTCATCGCCTTCTCAAGGAGGGCATCGACCTTCTCGAGGTCCCAGGTCTGGCTGTTGAGATTCTGCACCCACTCGTAGTAGCTGACTGTGACGCCACCGGAGTTTGCAAGGATGTCCGGGATGATCGGAATGTTGCGCTGTTCGAGGATGCGCTCACCGTCGGGATGACACGGGCCATTGGCGCCTTCGAGGACGACCTTCACATTGAGGGCGTTGGCCTCGTCTGCACCGATCTGGTTCTCAAGGGCAGCGGGGATGAAAATGTCCGCCTTCGTGGCGAAGAACTCTTCACGTGTGATCTGCTCACCACCGTAGCCAGCGATAGAACCGTTGGTCTTGCAGTGCTCGCTGAGCTTGTGAGCGTTGAATCCCTCCGAGTTTCGGAGGTAGCCCGTGTGGTCGCCTGTTGCGATGGTCGAAACACCGAGCTTCGAGAGAAGGAGCGCAGCGTGCGAGCCGACGTTTCCGTAGCCCTGGATGATGGCGGTCTTGCCTTCGAGGTCGAAGCGGTTGTCCTTGGCCCACTCGGTGAGACAGTGGATGACGCCCTGGGAAGTCGCCTTGTTGCGACCAAGGCTACCGCCACAAGTGACGGTCTTGCCCGTGACGACCGCTCGCTGTGCGTTCTTCTGGGAGTGGTCCACCTGGTTCATGTAGGTGTCCATGAGCCACACCATGATCTGCGCGTTCGTGCCGACGTCCGGCGCAGGGATGTCGTAGTTCGGACCGATGTTGTTTCCAAGCGCGTGCGTGAAGCGACGCGTGATGCGCATGATCTCGCCTTGGCTGCATTTGCGTGGGTCGAACTTGACGCCGCCCTTGCCGCCGCCGAAGGGAATGTTCATCAGCGCGCACTTCCACGTCATCATCGCAGAGAGTGCTTTGAGATCGTCGAGGGACACGCTCTCGTGATAGCGAAGGCCGCCCTTGTAGGGCCCGAGGAGATTGTTGTGCTGGATGCGGTAGCCCTTGAACATGCGCATCGTTCCGTCGTCCATCGCGACAGGGAAATTGACGATGATCTCGTTCTTGGGTTGCTTGAGCATCTGACGCACATGGTCAGGAACTGCAGCCACTTCTGATGCCTGTTTCAGGTAGTCCTGAACGACCTTGAAGAACTTATATTTCTCTTCTGTTTCTGACACAGGATCATCATCCTTCTCTACTACCTCTTCAGGCGGCAGAGCTTCGGGGGGAGTACTCATCTCTGCGGCTTCGTGCAGCAGATCTTCTGTGGGTGTGCTCATTGCTTGGCCCGTTTGCCATTTGTGGCTGAGGACGTCAACAACGCGCCGCGTCAAGGTTTGGGCAGCCCAGCGAAGTCGGCTGGTTCGGGTCTGGCGTGAAGCCATTTCCAACATCCGAGTACGTTGCTCACCTTCTCGTCAGGGGGGCAACAAAACGGCGCGAGAATGAGAGCTCAGGAAATCGAGGGCAGAACAAAGGTGACGTAGAGCCAGACCGTCGCTGATGCGAACATCAGGGCGTCACTGCGATCGAAGAGACCACCATGGCCTGGCATGATCGTGCCGCTGTCTTTGACGCCAGAGCTTCGTTTGATGAGGCTCTCGAACAAGTCACCACTCTGACCAAGGGCCGCCGCCACGACGCCGAGGAGTGCGGCATGCCAAGGAGGTACGAAGGTGAGCAACGTCTGCTGCACAGCAAGCGCGCCGAGCGCTGCGACGATGAGACCGCCAATCGCGCCTTCCACGGTCTTCTTCGGAGAGATAATTGGGTAGAGCTTGGTCTTCCCGAAGAACCGACCCGCGAAGTAGGCGCCTGTGTCGCTCAAGAACGCGCAAAACGTGACCAAGAGAACCCATGCGCCACCGTGAGGCAGGGATTCGAGAACGCCCAAGGTACCCAAGGTCGCTCCCACGTAGATGGGACCACCGATCATCCACGCGACTCTTCGACCGGCATCTTCGATCGGTGTCGGAGAAATAAGGGACACCACGAGGGCGCCGATGACGATGCCAAAGATGGCCGCGAGTATGGCGCCATCGACGTGTGACGCTCGAAAGACGACCACGGCGAGCCCTACGGTGGCCACAACGCCAAAATAACGGGGCAGGGCCGCTGGGCCCGGCATCGTCATCTTCATCAACTCGCTGGCTACGACGCCGATCCAGAGGAGACCGAAGAGCTGAAAAAGCCACAGCGGGGTGACGAACATCAGCATGATCGCGACGGCCACGAGAGGTATCGCCGAGGCAAAGCGTAGCGCAGTGCCCGAGAGCTTTTTCTTCTCCTGCGGAGCTTCTATTTCGGTCATTCGCCGGCTCGGTCACTCAACATCGCTGGCACCTTGCCGTAGCGACGCTCTCGGCCCTGATAGGACGCGATCGCGGCGTAGAGGTGTTCTTCTTCAAAATCAGGCCACAACTGGTCCGTAAAATAGAGCTCTGCATAGGCCGCGCCCCACAACAAGAAGTTGCTGATGCGCTGTTCGCCGCCGGTGCGAATAAGCAGGTCGACACATCCAACCAACGCCGAAGGCAGCTCGCGGTCAAACATCGCTTCATCAATGGACTCGACGTTGAGCTCGTTGTCTCGGACGCGGGTCGCGATGCGCTGCATCGCGTCAACGATTTCTTCACGTCCACCATAAGAAAGGGCCAACGTAAGCGTCATCCCCTTGAGGTCAGCGGTCTCTTCAATGAGCGGGTCGAGGACTTCACGAACGCGCGTCGGTAGCTTGTCGATACGACCGACCGCGCGAAGACGAATTTGGTTATCAACGATCTCGTCATGCTCGGAGACGAGGAAGTCTCGAAGCAGCTCCATCAAGGCGATGACCTCCGCCGGGGGTCGGTCCCAGTTCTGTTCGCTGAACGCGTAGAGAGTAAGAGCGTTGATGCCGACTCGTCTCGCGCTTCGAACGATGCGACGAACAGCTTGGGAACCCTCTCGGTGGCCAATCGTCCGCGCTGTGCCCTGGCTCTTCGCCCAGCGACCGTTCCCATCCATGATGATGGCGACATGCTTTGGGAGCCGCTGCAGATCGATTAATGACACATCAAGTCGGTACCATGAGGGATAGAGGCCAGCAAGCGCGTTTGTGTTGCATCCTTCGTTCTCACCGGCCAGATCTGGCGCTTTTAATTCACTTTAACGCCTTGTGTGACACTTGGCGGGATTGCGTGGGCCTGCAAGAAAGATCGGCGGCGTTGATAAGGCGCTAAGGCGTCTTAACATGGCAAAAGCATGGCGGAACAGGACTACTACAAGACTCTCGGGGTCGCACGAAGTGCGAGTGCAGCGGAAGTCAAAACGGCGTACCGAAGTTTGGCAAAAAAGCTTCACCCGGACCGGAACCCCGACGACCCCAATGCGGAGTCTCAGTTCAAGAAGGTGACCGCTGCGTACGAGGTCATCTCGGACCCAAAGAAGCGGGATCTGTTCGACCGCTTTGGAGAAATGGGTTTGCACGAGAACTTCGATCCGAACGTCCATGGCGCGGCTGCCGGGATGGGCGGCGACTTCAGCGACTTCTTTAACTCGGCGCGTGGGGGCGCCGGCGTCAACTTTGAAGATCTTTTCGGAGGTCGCACACGAGCCGCGCGGCCGCGGAAAGGACGCGACTTCGAAGCCGAGGTCCGGGTAGGATTTCTAGACGCGCTTCGCGGGACCAAAGCGGACGTCGCGTTCCGGACGGGGCGCGAAGAGAGACGCCTGAAGGTGACGGTACCCGCGGGTACGCGAGACGGTGGAAAGATTCGGCTCAAGGGCCAGGGCTCAAGCGCGCCCCGTGGCGGGCAACCCGGTGACCTGATTCTCAAGGTCAAAGTGAGCTCTCATTCGAAGGTGTGGTTTGAGGGCAACGACCTTCATCTGAGAGTCCCGATTACACCGATCGAGGCATACAGTGGAGCCAAGATAGAGGTCACGACTCCTCACGGGCCTGTCCAGATGTCCGTACCCCCGGGAGCTCAGTCGGGTGCAAAGCTTCGGCTCCGAGGGAAGGGCGTCAAAGGCAAGAAGGGCGGCGACTTGATCGCTCACTTGGAAGTTCGGCTTCCGAAGGAGCGCTCTGAGAAAGTGGAGGCGCTTCTTCGAGAGCTCGAAGAGGGCTTCGACGGCGATGTCCGTGAAGCCCTGCCTGACCTCTCCTGACGGTTTCTGATCGCTCGCTCCACATGAGGCGCCTCGGTGTCAGGCGTCGCGGATGTTTGTCGTCGTAGTCGGTAGGTTGTGCATGTGAGCTCCGCCTCGGAGGGTCCGAGTGCAGCCGGAACTTGAGGCCCAAAAGCTGCGGGGGTACTGTCTTCTTTGGGAGTTGAAAGAAGAGAGCCATCGGAAGCCCGCCCTCTGCGGTGCGCGTATGTGGAATGGGATGTTGTAGCTGCTGTGTTTCACGTGAAACGTCCCTCAGACGCTTGAGCGCTGATCGAGCGGTCTAGGGGTCGATGTTTCACGTGAAACTGCGACGGAGGTAGCTGCGGCTGCGACGATCAGCTTCTCCGGGAATCGACATGGTGGCTTCGAGAGCTACTTGTCGAACGCCTCGTGTCCAGGGAGGCAAGTTCCAATAGTCCCGCAGAGCGAAACGGATTGGAGGCTCGTAGCTGCGCGTGGGCCAGTGAAAGATGCAGTGCGACTTGGCAAGCTTCCAAGAGAGAGGTTTGCGTTGAGCGGAATCGGTGAGGCAGACGAGATTCCCTCCAATGACGCTCTTTCGATGCCCGGAGGCCCCGTCGGTCGGCTCGGTGCTCGCTCAGGACGAGGAGGGCGGGATGCGAGGCCGATCCCCGTGATCCGCGCCAAGTCCGGCTTCCTTGTGAGGCCGCGGCCTTGAGGTCTTCGGCCTGATGTTTCACGTGAAACACGAGGCTCGACGCTTAGGGAGGAATGGGCCACAAAGGGTACGTGACGCTCGATGAGACATTGGCGGCTGAGCTAGAAGACCTGACTCGGTTAGGCCTACGGCGCGAACTCCTAACCTTGGCGGCCCCTGGCCCCGTTCAGGAGCTCGCGGGTCACACTGTCGTCAGTTTCGCGTCCAACGACTATCTGGGGCTTGGGGCGGAGCCTTTAGACCTTGTCGCGCCCGTTGGAGCCCTCGCTTCTCGTCTCGTAGTGGGGAACCTTTCAGTCCACGAGGAGCTTGAACAGGCCCTCGCTGGCTTTGTCGGTGCCGGCGCCGCGTTGCTCTTCACCTCCGGCTTCGCTGCCAATGTTGGGGTTATTCCCGCGTTGGTGGGTCCCGGAGACATCATCTTCAGCGACCAGCTCAACCACGCGAGTCTCATCGACGGTGCTCGACTCAGTGGCGCGAGGATCGTGGTCTACCCCCACAATGACGTGGAATTGCTCAGGATCGCGATGGAGCAGGAGAGGCCAGGAAGAGCTCGCGCCCTCGTTCTCTCTGAGGCCGTTTTCTCCATGGATGGCGATATCGCCGATGTCGTGGGGCTTTCAGAGCTCTGCCGCGCCCAAGATACATGGCTCTACGTCGATGAAGCGCACAGCCTGGGTTTACTCGGAGAAAACGGCGCTGGTCTTTGCGCAGACAAGGGCGTGGTGCCTGACGTGCTTCTCGGGACTCTTGGAAAGTCCTTTGCCACGCAGGGTGCCTTCGTGGCAGGCAGCACGATCTTGCGAGAATGGCTGATACACCGCGCACGAAGCTTCGTGTTTTCCACTGGCCTGAGCCCATATGTTTCACGTGCAACACTCGAGAGGCTCGTTCAGGTCCAGAAGAATGACGCCGGACGGGAACAAGCGCTCCGCCTCGCAGACCACCTGCGGAGCAGCCTACGAGCGAAGGGCTTGGAGGTAAAAGGAGAGGGAGCAGCCATCTCGAGTGTCGTGATCGGTGAGGCCGCGGCGGCATCCAACGCTGCTGAGCTACTTCTTGAGGCCGGCTATCTGGCCCGCGCTATTCGACCCCCGACGGTCCCAAAGGGTACAAGTCGGATTCGAATCGTGACCAGCGCTGCCCACTCGGATGCTCAAGTGGCTGGCCTCATCGAAGCCCTTGGAGCGATCTTATGCAGCTGATCGTAAGCGGTACCGGCACTGGAGTTGGCAAGACCGTCGTATCGTGCGCGTTGGCGCGAGCCTTGGCTAAGCGAGGATCAACGAAGGGAATCAAACCATACGAGACGGGTGTCGACGACCGTGCCCACGACGCTGAGATGCTAGCGGAAGCCGCGGGCCAGCCCTGCGTGCATCCCTACTTTCGCGCCGCAGCCCCTCTCGCACCCGCGGCCTTTGATGAGGTCCCATCCATCGCTTCCATCGCCGACCAAATCCGGGACGAAGTCGCCGGGGTTAAACACGCCATTATCGAGAGCGCGGGTGGCCTCTTCGTCCCCATCGCGCCCAGGCGGCTTTTCGCCGATCTCGCTGCTCAGCTGGGTCTCCCGATCGTACTCGTTACTTATGATGGGCTCGGCACCCTAAGCCACACTTTGGCGACGCTCGAGGCGGCTCGGACACACTCACTCCCGATCATGGCCCTAGTCTTGAACCAGGGCCTGCCCGCCGATCCGAGTCGAGAGTTCAACCACCGGCTCTTATCCGAACATTGCGACCTTCCGATCGTCACCGTTTCACATGAGAGTGATGGCAAGATCGACGCCAGCGCCGAGGAAATACTCGCCCTCGTCGACTAGTATCAAAATAGATACTGTGAGTGAGCTCAGCGCGTTCGAGATCGGACCAAAGCAACTTCGCTGGCTCAGTTCACCGTATCGATGTTGCTATCGAATTTCGACTCTTCGAGGTCCTGTTCTGGCTCCAGGTGCCCAGCAGCAGAGTCGTAACGACCTCGCTCACCCGTCGAAGGGAAGGCCCCGCAGGGAGTGGGTACCTATACGTGTGCTTCAGGATTCCTGGCTCAACCCGTCCAAAGACTCGAGCCGCGAGAAAACGTCCTCCGCTCAGTCCACCGTATTGTGGTCGCTATCGATTTTTGTGTCTTCGACCACTTCGGCATCTGCGTCCTCTTTTACACGGACACCTCGGTAGCCACTTCGAGTCAGAGCCTCCATTTTGCCTTCGACCTTGGACTCGTTCAGCGTCCTCACGAGCTCTGCGGCCTCGTCGGGGATCATCTTGAGGTTCAGTGGGTACCTACCCTGGTGCGTCTCCACGATGACATCCACATACTCACGGCTGTCGATGCTCGTCCCGAAGCCTTGGATCTCCGTCCACTTGAAGTCGCGCCGACCACCCCACCCGAGCCTATAAAACGTCTTCGAGACCGTCAGTTCATGCGTCTCGCCGGCTCAGAAACAATCCCAAGCATAGTCCGCAGAGCACGACGCCGTTGATGATCCGGAAAGGCGGACCGAGATCCACCGCAAGATCGGCAATTGCGGCCATGGTCTCGGTAATAGTGAGAGCCAGCAAGACCAACGCGGCGCCAATGCCAAAGTGATTGTCAGAATAACCTCGAGTCGACCCTTTGTTGACTGAGGTCTGAACGTCAAAACCGTCACTCCAGACCGGCTAGCCATCAAACCGGTCAATTGCCCTCTGCTCGTTCAGTGCATCGCTCACCCGTCGAAGGCAGCTAGGCCCGTAATGTCTTGACCCACGATAAGCGTGTGGATGTCGTGGGTGCCTTCGTAGGTCGACACCGTCTCCAAGTTCATCATGTGACGACCTGGTGGGTACTCGTACATGATGCCGTTGCCACCCAGAACGTCGCGCGCCATGCGGGCGATCTCCAGCGCATGATGGACGTTGTTCCGCTTCGCCATCGAGATCTGAGCTGGCCGAATCTTCCCCGCTTCCTTCAGTCGCCCGAGGCGAAGCGTCAGGCACTGGGCCTTCGTGATCTCCGTGATCATGTGCGTCAGCTTCTGCTGAACCAGCTGGTAGCCAGCGATGGGCCGGGAGAACTGAACTCGGCTCTTCGCGTAGTCCAGAGCGGACTCGTAACAGCCAATCGCCGCCCCAATCGCGCCCCAGCAGATCCCGTAGCGAGCCTGGGACAGGCAGGAGAGAGGTCCACGCATCCCTGAGACGCCCGGAAGAACGGCGTCCGCGCTCACCTCTACGTCTTCGAGGATGAGCTCACTCGTGACACTCGCCCGAAGCGACCACTTGTCCTCGATCTTGATCGCCGTGAAACCTGGGGTCTCCGTGGGCACGATGAAACCGTGGACCCGGCCATCCAGCTTCGCCCAGATGAGCGCGATCTGAGCCAGATTCCCGTTCGTGATCCAACGCTTCGTCCCGTTGAGGCGATATCCGCCGTTCGGGAGCTTCTCGGCTTTGGTGATCATTCCAGACGGATTGGAGCCAAAATCCGGCTCCGTGAGCCCAAAGCAGCCAATGATCTCACCCGCAGCCATGCCGGGCAGGTACTTCTCTTTCTGAGCTTCCGAACCAAAGGCGTGGATGGGGTACATGCACAACGCGCCCTGAACCGACGCAAACGAACGAATCCCGCTGTCACAACGCTCGAGCTCTTGCATGGCGAGGCCGTAGGCCACGTGGCCCATTCCAGCGCAGCCGTAGCCCTCCAGGTTGGCGCCCAAAAGACCCAGCTCACCAAACTCAGGAATCAGCTCGAGGGGAAATGTCCCCGCCTGATAGTGACCGGCCACGATGGGCATCAGCTTCGCGTCAACGAACCCGCGCACGTTGTCGCGGACGAGCCGCTCGTCTTCGTGAAGGTCGTCGTCGATGAGATAGTAGTCCACTCGTTCCATGGCGCGGATCCTTACACGAGCGTGAGGGAAAATCACCAAAGCAGCGGAACGAAGAACGGGGCCGTAGCTCAGCTAGAAATCCGACATAATCGCATTGCCAGATATCTAGTGAGTTCCCCTGTAGCTTCGCGATATGAGCGTCGCACTGGTAGTGCGAAGTGTCGCGGTACAATCCCCCCGTCACTCTACCCCCAACGCCGTGCGCCTTGCTTCCGCAGAACGCGCGTGTATATTCACCGCAATTGGGGGCTGTAGCTCAGCTGGGAGAGCGCGTGATCCGCACTCACGAGGTCCAGGGTTCGATCCCCTGTAGCTCCACCAAAACCTTGGAATGCGCGTCGCAAATAGCGGCGCGCATTTCCATTTTGGACGCCACATGAAATCCACTTTTTCGCTTCTCCTGTTTGCCCTTCTGACGGCGTGCGCCGACGACACGCGTGTCGCCGGCGACGCCGCCGCGCTCGATAGTTCCACCGACGCCCCAGCGAGCGACGGAGGCGGCGACACAGGTCCTCTGAGCGCTGACGGTGATATGGACGGCGTTGTTGGCCTGATGGATCTCTGCCCGTCGACCGCCGCGGGGGACCCCATCGACGTCAACGGATGCTCCACGGCGGACGTCGACGGAGACGGGGTTCTCAACGACATGGACCGGTGCAACGACACACCCGCTGGCTCCAATGTCGACGGTCTCGGCTGTCCCCTCGGAGACCAAGGAACCCTCGACGCCAACTGGCTCATCAACGGTGCCGCCGCGACGGCCGCGAGCTGCTCCGCCGCAGGTGTCGTTCAAGTCCGACTCATCGTCGATCGGCCAGGCGCGAACTTCCTGATGCGTGACTTCCCTTGCGCCCAAGCTAGCTTCGACGGACGCGAAGACATGACAGCACCACGGGTGCCGCGAAACGAGACCTTCACGATTTATTGGCAGGCCATTAATTCAGGTGGCGCTGTGATCGCCGAAACCGAATCGATGTCGCTGCTCCTCCGCGACGTGGAGCATGCCTCCCTCGCGCCCGCCGACCTCGTCATCACAGAATAGTCTCACGCCTTGTGCGCATCGTTCGCCAGCCGCACGATGTTACCATGGCGCGCACCATCAACTTTTCGCCCGGACCGGGCACGCTTCCACTCTCCGTTCTTGAAGAGGCACAATCGGAGCTTCTCGAGTATGGCGAGAGCGGCATCTCCATGCTGGAGCACTCCCACCGGGGTGCTTCTTACAGCGCTGTTCACGCCGAATGTAAGGCGAGCCTGACGAGGCTCCTCGGCTGTGGCGACACCCACGAAGTTCTGTTCATGACGGGCGGCGCGTCCACTCAGTTCGCGCTTCTGCCGATGAACTTCCTTGGAGGTGAGAGCGCCGACTACGTCGACACCGGCGTCTGGTCGAAGAAAGCCTTCGGCGCCGCCAAGCACTATGGAAAACCCCGCTGGGCCGCGAGCGGACGCCACGAAGATGTCGTCCTTCGAGCACCCTCGGACATCGATGAGTCCGACGGCGCTCGCTACGTGCACCTCACCTCCAACGCCACCGTGTCTGGCGTTCAATACGCGACCTTTCCAAAGACCAAAGCGCCCCTTGTTGTCGATGTGTCGAGCGACATCTTGCACAAGCCCTTGGACCTCTCCGAGGTTTCTTTGGCGTATGCGGGCGCCCAAAAGAATCTTGGTCCCGCGGGCGTCACGCTGGTCATCGTCCGCAAAGACTTCCTGGCAAAGGCCGACAAAGATATCCCCGACATCTTTCGTTACGCGTTCTTCGCGGAGCAAGACTCCCTCGGAAACACGCCACCCACGTTTGCCATCTACATGGTCGGCAAAGTCCTCAAGTGGATTGAAGACAGTGGCGGCGCCAGCTCCATGGGCGAGCAAAACGCAGCGAAAGGCGCACGACTCTACGGCGTCATCGATGCCATGTCGGACTTCTACCGATGCCCCGTCGAGGTTGGCTCGCGCTCACTGATGAACGCCGTCTTCCACCTGCCGAGCGACGAATTGACGACTCGCTTCGTCGCCGAAGCCGCCGCGCAGGGCATGGTGAACCTCAAAGGCCATCGCAGCATCGGTGGTATTCGCGCAAGCATGTACAACGCCACGCCACTTGAGCACGTGGAGAAGCTCGCCAATTTCATGACGCGCTTTGCGACGGAGAATGCATGAAGCGCCTGACCATTCTTCTGCTCGTGGCTTGCGGTCCCGGGCCCGTCGATGTTTGTGAGGACTTGAGTCCAGGTGCTGCGCGCGCTGCGGAGATCGGCACCTACGAAGAGGGGGAATTCGTTGCGTACGTGGACGGAGGCGAGACGCCGCTCGTGTTTGGCTTTCAGGGTGGCTACATGGTGACGCCGGTGATTCGAATCCCGGCCGAAGCAGACGATGACCCAGCGCCCTGTTTCAACATTCGCATCGAAAATGAGCTCGACCCAGCGGGCTCTTCGATCGACCTCGAGTTCTCGATGCTCGCGAGCGCGGAGGACGGAATGTACAACTTGGAAGGCATCACGAACTTCCTTGGGAACGTCAGGCGCGACCTGGTCGGGCGCACCCTAACGATGGACATTGAGGTGGTCGCGGATGGCTTCACCGTCGATGAAACGATTCAGGTCGTTCTCACTCCGGACACATAGGAACACGCCTTAGTGGCGACGTATTCGCCCAAGTCGGGTGGCTCGGTCCACAACGTGCACGCCAGAATCCATGGACGCATCGACGCCAGAATCCATGGACGCATCGGGTGGCGAGAATGGCAGCCCAACCGGTTTCTTGTCATCGACGAGCTGAGATCCTGGGTCCACGAGGGGGATGCCCACTGGCTCGGCGGGCGCTTCAATCGCGCAGGCGCTCGCGAGGAGCGTGGAGAGAAGAACGAATGAACCGAGCGGCCTTGGCTTGACGAGGTCCCGCCGAAAGATGCCGTGCCCAGCGGGATTCGCACGAACCTGAACGCAAACGTCGCCGTTTGCATCGTTGTAGAACGCCTCAAACTCGCGCTTCGTCATCTTCGTCGCATCAACGACGGAGTGCTGGCAGCTTTGGCAGAAACGGCCGTCTTCGTGAACCTCCATGGAATCCCAGTCTTCGTTGCAGGGCTCGTCGATTCGATAACGCATGCTCCTCGGACTCGGTAAAACCGCAAAGTCTTGGAGGTTTTTCGGCTACTCCCGAATTTCGATGGTCGCTCCAGTCACGACCGCTGAATAGAGCTCCTCCGCCTCGTCGTTGCTGACGAGGATACAACCTTGTGTGGTGTTGACGCTGCGCCCCAAGAGCCGCGTAAGGAGGTTCGACCCCGTGCCGTGAATGCCGATGGCGCCGCCTATGCCAACGGGAAGATCTCCGTCGAGGGGAATCTCCTCTTCGGCGCGGAGGTCACTATAGCGCTGGTGATCTTCACGCTCGGGGTAAGACACGTGCAGAAAGCGGTGGTAATTCTCGGAGTGATGGCGTGAGTCGATGCGATAGGTGCCTTCCGGCGTTCGGCCATCGCCCTCCCATCGCTTGGCGCCCAGACCTCCCCGGCCGACGGCGACTCGGTACGCGCCCACTTCTGTGTCGCCGTCATAGGCCCACATTCGGCCGTCGCTCTTATCGACGACGAGTCGATCGACGCGGACCCCATCCGGCAAGGACGTCTGCGCCCTCAACAGGCCACAGCCCGCGAAGCCCGTAAAAACCAGAGCCAAGACAAACGCGATTCGGTAGCCCATGGGCTGGCAACTGCTGAACCGAACATTTCTATTCCGGATGACAACTTCGAATAGCTGCAACGAAGCGCACCTTTACGCCGCCGCCCTATGCCTCTAGCGCCGGGGGATGCGAACGATCACCAAGCTGTCTCTTCTCCTCATGGCCTGTGGCAGCCAGCTACAGCCCATCGACTCGTCGGAGTACACGCCAGTGCATGTCGCGGCGATACAGTCGGCGACTCAATACGTCGTCTGCGACGCCGAGATTCAAGTCGTCCGAACGACCAACTACACCTACGCAGCGACAGAATGCACCCGGCGGTCAGATCCGGCACCAGTCGCGTCTCGGGACCCTTTCACCTACGGATGCGATGGCTGCCGCGACATCATCCGTGATCGCGGTGAGGAAGGCTGCCTTGAGCGACACGAGATACGACAGGGGCTAACCCCAGCGCAGACGGCGTTTGAGATTCGCGGTTGCTCAGAGCCGATCACGGTGGTGTGTGGACTTTGCGGTGATGAGACCCTGTGTGACGTCCCTGATGAGCGCAGCAATGTGGAGTGCCCTAGCGATCCGCGCGGGTGAAGCCACTCCGGCGAGGCAGGTGATTACTGAGCGCTGTCTCACTCCGGCCCTATACTGTCTGGGTGGATACCTTCGAGCTCGTTTCCGAATACTCGCCCAAGGGCGACCAGCCCACCGCGATCAGAGAGCTGACGGCGGGCGTCGAGGCTGGTGAAAAGCATCAAACGCTCCTCGGCATTACAGGCAGCGGCAAGACATTCACGGTGGCCAACGTCATCGCCAACACGCAGCGGCCAGCGCTCGTCATGGCGCCGAACAAGACACTCGCGGCGCAGCTCTACTCGGAACTGAAAGAGCTCTTTCCAAAGAACGCCGTCGAGTACTTCGTCAGCTACTACGACTACTACCAGCCGGAAGCGTACATCCCTGGCTCCGACACGTTCATCGAGAAGGACGCCATCGTTAACGACGCCATCGACCGCATGCGTCACTCGGCGACGCGTTCATTGCTGAGTCGCCGCGATGTCATCATCGTCTCCAGCGTCAGCTGTATCTACGGCATCGGCAGCTCGGAATCCTACCAATCGATGGCCATTCGGCTGAAGAAAGGCCAGGAGCTCGAACGCGCTCGGCTTCTTCAACACCTCGTCGACATTCAGTACAAGCGAAACGACGTCGACTTTCACCGAAGCACTTTTCGTGTGCGCGGCGATACTGTGGAGATTTTTCCAGCCGACTCCGCTGCTACAGCAGTGCGCATCGAGTTTTGGGGTGACGAGATCGAACGCATCGCCGAGGTGGACCCGCTTCGCGGAGTGGTGCTCGGCGAACTCGAGGAGTACGCCATCTTCCCGGGCAGCCACTATGTAACGCCGGAGGAGCACCGTAACCGCGCCATCAAAGACATCCGCGAGGAGCTACGCCTCCGCCTGACGGAGCTCCAAGGCGCGAACAAGCTCCTCGAACGCCAGCGCCTTGAACAGCGCACGATGTTCGACCTCGAGATGCTGGAACAGATGGGCTTTTGCCAGGGCATCGAGAATTATTCGCGTCATCTCTCCGGCCGTAAATCCGGCGAACCTCCACCGACGCTCATCGACTATTTCCCGGACGACTTTCTCATCATCCTCGATGAGTCCCATCAGAGCGTTCCGCAGATCGGCGCGATGTATAAGGGCGACCGCGCGCGCAAAGAAACCCTGGTGGCCCACGGGTTCCGCTTGCCGAGCGCGATGGACAACCGACCTCTGACTTTCCAGGAGTGGGAAGGCCACGTGAAGCAGGCGCTCTACGTCAGCGCCACGCCCGGCGACTATGAGATGGAGAAGGTCGAAGGCGTCGTCGTCGAACAGGTGATTCGCCCCACGGGCTTGATGGATCCGCCCATCGAAGTGCGGCCCGTCGGCTCACAGGTAGATGACCTCCTCGGCGAGATCCGTAAGCGCGTCGAACGGGATGAACGCGTCCTTGTGACCACCTTGACCAAGCGGATGGCTGAAGACCTCACGGAATACTATGGCGAGCTCGGCGTCCGAATTCGCTACCTCCACAGCGACATCGACACCCTCGAGCGCATGGAGATCCTTCGGGACCTGAGACGCGGTGAGTTCGATGTTCTTGTGGGCATCAACCTCTTGCGCGAGGGCCTCGACCTTCCTGAGGTGAGCCTCGTCGGCATTCTCGACGCGGACAAGCAGGGCTTCCTTCGATCGGCACGCAGCCTGATTCAGACCGTCGGCCGCGCCGCGCGAAACGTCGAAGGTCGGGTCATCATGTATGCCGACCGCGTGACGAAGGCGATGCAGATCACCCTGGACGAGACCGCCCGCCGCCAGAAAATTCAGGCGGCCTACAACACGGAACACGGCATCACGCCGACGAGCATCAAGAAGCGTATCCTCGACATCGATCCGTCCATGGGCACTCGCGACTACGCCGCCGTTCCCCGCGGCGACGAAGATGACTTGCCCGTTGAAGAACAAATCGAGGCTTTGCGAGCGAAGATGCTCAAGGCCGCTGAGGACCTCGACTTCGAGCGCGCCGCGGCCATGCGCGACGCCATGAAGAAGCTCGAAGGCAAGGACGTAACACCAAGGCTCAAGAAGCGTCAGCGTCCGAGGCGTTAAGATCCTCTTCGGCTTGTCGTCTCTCGACCTCCGCATGCATCTCCCTGCTCTCCTCAGGCGTGAGCTTGAGGAGGGAGCTCGCAAACAAGAAGCTTCGCTCCAAGACGTCGCTTTCCTTCGCGGATTCCGCGGCGCTCATCGCTTCATCGAAGTAGGCGTCCCACTCCGCGTCCGACTGAAAGACGAGCTTGCTGAGGAAAGGCCGATACTTGTCCTCGTCGACGTTGGGGTGAGCCAACAGGGCGCGAAAATGAGCGCGCGCCGAATAGTCGTAGGCAACATCGAAGGTCTCACACGCTCCGCGAGCGACCTGCTTCAACTGAAGTACTTCTTTGTTGTGCTCAAAATGGAAAGTCAGAGTGCTGTGCGCCAGCAAACGCGAGAGCTCGTAGTAGTGGTGGCCAAAACAAGGGTAGTGGGCCCCAGAGTTCGCCATCGTACGCTCCACTAGGAGGAGACCCGGCGTGGGGTATCGACCGAAGGTCTCTTTCCAGAGCTCCCAAGGTGGTCCCTTGGCACGTGCCGAGGAAATCTCCCTGTCGAACTCCGCGAACTTACTTGCAGACTCCCTACAGTACTCTTCCTGTTCCACGAGCATCGCTTCGGAGTAGAGACCCATCTCACGGGCATTGAGCAGTTGCTGCTCAAGCCCTGTGACCAGCAGCTCAAAGAGCTGCTCTCGACTCTCATCGACCCAGCGCTCCAGCTCTTCGATGTCACCGGCGGTGTAGTCTGACGTGTCCAACATCTCTCCAACTCGAGTAGACCCTGGATTATTGCGTCTTCGACCAGAGCCGCATTGGAACACCGAAGATCAGAAGAACCACCACCATATTGACGAGAACCGGCTCGACGAGGAACAACGACTCGCGTTCGGTGCCAGCCATCCAGATGATGTAGCGATAGCTGGCATAGGTTGCGAGCGGCGACGCGAGGGCGCCGATGATGACTCCAGCGATCCGCGCACGCGCCAAAAGCATGAACCCGCCCACCGCGCCGGTGAGCGCGAGCACACCGAAGGCGACCTGCCAGTACTGGAGCAAGATGAGTCCGACGGCCGGCAGCTTGACGGCGACTGCTCCAAAGATCCCTCCAAGCGCGACAAGCACGAAAGCTCCAGGCGATTGGATCTCGGGGCCCTCCAAGGTCTTGGTGCTACTGCGAGCACTCGAATGGGGGCTCTTCTTCGCGGGCTGCACAACGCGGTCTTCGGCGGGGATGAGCGCCATCATCTCTGCTGCCGTTCGACCACTTTTGAACACGCCCAGGAGCATCGTTCCGGGTGTCTCTCCAGCCGCGATCATGCGTCGCATGGCGGCGTCATCATGACCTGCCGCGTGCATGATCCGTTGGAGGTTCTTCGCTTCGATGAAGACCTCAAGCTGACCCACATCGTCGACGTACTCGATGAGCGAGAGGAGCGTGTCGGCGGCTGAGGACATACGCGCCTATACGCTTGGGACCACCGATTCTTCCTTGGCGACTAGGCGCGGCGAGTTCGCGAACACGGGGTAAAGCGCGAGCATGCCCAAAGGGAAAATACCGAGGCGCATGGTGAACACGAGCCCGAGGTGAAACGAGATTCCCAAGAAGAGCCACGCCTCGCGAACGCGAAGCCGATTGAACCACGTGCGAAGACGACCGCCTCTCTCAGCACTTCGGCGATAGAAGAGACTCAGCAGGAAGATAGGCGCGCCGATCTCGAAGAGCATGGTGCCGAGAGTGCCGAGCTGCGTGATTGGGTAGAACCAAGTCGCGTCGCCAAGGTCGAAGCGCGCAAAGTGGGGGTCGTGGAGGATCCGCCAGAGAGCGCTGAAGTCGCCAGCGGGCCACCAGGCGCTCTGGGTCTTGTGAAGACCTGCGGTGAAGTAGATCCACACGACTTGAACGATGATGAGGTAACGAGGCCACGCTGGCGCTGCAGACTCGTCGACGAAGGAACCGCTGCGCCGATATGCGTCCAGCGACCAGGTTTGACCGCAGCGCGAAAAGAACAAGATCACCAGAATCGCCCGGAACACCATGTCGATGCCTCGGTCCGAACTGATGTTCATGCCCCCAAGCTGCGCGTAGGTGAGAAGTAGAACGGCGCAGGCAGCCCGCGTGAACAGCCCCGCGCCGAAGAAGAGCGCGGACACGACAACGGCGCCAAAGATCCATGCGGCGGCGGCGTCTCCGAAGAACGAATAGGCCATGGGCGAGGCGTCGCCCCAGGTGGAGATGAGGCTGATGCCGCCAACTTCGTGGGGTGACCAGAGCAGCCCAACCAGGTCGTAGTGAGCGACCCAAAAGAGGTCCGTGAGGAGAACGACGCTCATTGCGATGCGCACCATCGCGAGACGGGTCGGCGATTCTCGCTCATCCATCAGCTCACACCATCGACGAAAGAGCTTCATCGGCAGGGCCTTCGTTCTTCAAAGTGCCAGGTCTGCTCGACGGACACGTCTTCCCCTGGCTCAGAGATATGGCTGCGCAGGAAACGAACTCGGATCTCCGAAAAGTCCTCATCAGCGGCGCAGATCCTTGAGCTCGCCCAGTCGACGAAGCGTGTGTAGTCCGCACGGGGCCCGCTCGTACCAGGGTTCCAGTGACCGCGGATGCGCCGGTACTCCAACGTATCGATCAGGTCATCCAGAGCCGGATCATGGTGACCCAAAGGATCGAGCGGCCGATAGAGGAGCGTCCAATCGTTGTGGCGCCGACCTTCGATGTGCATCCACCAGGGATCGGGGTCCGCGATGGGAAAGAGTGACCAACGCTGATGGATTCTCAGAGCGTGGAAATAGGGTGCGACGGGTTCGAGCATCGCTGCGTGGGCTGTGCTCGCGGACGCGCTGGCGGCGAGTGTTCGGGTGGCGAGCTCTTCGTCGCTCAGTTCGAAACCCAGGCCACGCAGACGCGTGCCCCAACGCGCGAGCTCCCGTGCGCCAATCGGGTTCTCCAAATGGTGTGCCCGTATGTTGGGCACCAAAGGGCATCCTTCGGCGAAGTTGACCAGAACAAAGAGGATCAACAGAGCACCACGCAGCTGCGGGTTCATGAGCCTGGTGTAGCAGCTCTGCTGTTCTGCGGTGGCTCAGCTATCCGGTCCTTCTTCCAGAGAAGATGTCCATCTCCCGCACTTTGAGGACGCAATGCTGATGTGGTCGCGGCCGGACCTATGACTATTGTGTCTTTTTCAGCGCCTTGCTGGATCCAGAGACAAGGTGACACTAGACTTCTCGCATGCGTCCTCTGCGGACTTTCGCCTTAGTTTTGCTCGCCTGGTCGCTCTCCGCTGGAGACGTGGATGCTCAGAACCGACTCATCGAAGTTGAGTTCACCCCAACGGCTCGGGCTCAGATTGCGGTTTGGATCGAAACCCCGGACGGTGAGTTCCTGCAGACACTGAAGCTCACGGAGTCCGTGGCGCGACGCGGCATCGGCAATCGTCCGGGCGCGCTTCAGATGAACAGCGGCTTCCATTGGCCCTACGGCCGCCGCGAAGGTGTGCTCCCTGTGTGGGCGCACCGTCGTCTCAACGCCGAAGGCGCCGAGCCTTTTCGACGCGTGATTTTTCAGAACCGGTCCAGCGAAGGTTTCGCAAGCCGAACGTCCTCCGATGCGTCACCAGACGACTATTACTGTCTCTCGTTTCAGAACAGCGCCTCGAGCCGTGATGAGCTCGACGCCGTCACATGCCCCAGCCAGTTCAACAGCGATAAGGGTCGCTACCTAACGGACGGCGATGTCGAAGCCGGATACGCAGAGCCCTTCGACGATGGCGGCCCTGAGATGCGCGCCATGAATACGGACTCGCTCTATCCGCCACGACGCGACCTCCCTGGTATGCGCGGCTCGGACCACGTCGACGTCGAAGACTTCGACGCGGATGCTCGCGCCGTGATGCCAGAGATCGACGCCGTCACGATGGCGACGCTCCCCGCAAATGCACGTCGAACACTTCAGCTCACGCTTCCACCCACCTTCGCCGAAGGTGAGTACGTCATCTACGTCGAGGTCAACGTCGAGGGTGACTACGCCCCCGGCTGGAGCGCCGAAGACTTCCCCACACCCACCTCCCCGCTCTGGGACTTCTGGGCTCAAACATACGGCTACCCTTACCGCGGTCAGCCTTCCGTGGTGTATCGAGTGCCCATCGATGTGCAGTCCGAAGGGGGTGAGTTCTCCATCGACGACCCAGACGGCTACGGTGATATCCATGGCTTCTCCGGCGAGATCACGACCATGGACAGCAGCATCAGCAACGACCCCGTTGCCGCACCTGGTTCTGGTGCCGACCGACTTCTGGCCGGCAGCGACCCCCGCGTCGCCGTTCGCGTGATTCCCAACAACGTCTGCTCCGAAGACAACCCCAATCCTCCAGCTCAGTGCTTTGAGACCTGCAGCCAAGGTTCCTGCGACGAGGGCTTCCTTTGTGGTTCCGAGGGAACGTGCGTTGGCCGATGCGACGAGTTCATGCCGCCCGAGAGCATCACGAACTTCACCATCGAGCTCGATGAAGAGCGCAGCTGGCAGTTCGCACATCTCTCTTTCGACGCCCCTGAATCCATCCGAGAGATCAGCGGCTATCAGGTTCGCGTTCACACCGAGCCTTTTGAAGAAGGTATGCCCTTCGAAGCTTGGGGCATCCAAGCGAAGGTGGCTTCCCTTGAAGACATCGCCCTCGTGATTCCACCGGATGCCGCGCCCGGCTCTCTGGTGAATGCGTCCTTTGGGCACTTGCTTCCGCAAACGCATTACTACATCGCCATCCGCGCTGTGGACGACTGCTTTGCGGGTTCTGAAGTAGCCGTGGTTGAGATCGATACGACAGAGATCATCTTCACCACGATCTCACCCTGCTTTGTCGCGACGGCGGCCTACGGTTCACCGATGGGCGAAGAGATCAGCTCCCTGCGCCGTTTCCGTGACCGTCATCTCATGACGAACGCAGCGGGTCGTGGCCTTGTCGCTGCCTACTATGAGCTCGGTCCGTACTTTGCGGACGCCATCCGAGAAGACGACGACGCTCGTCAGACGGTTCGCCAGATTCTGGCCCCGGTCATCGACTTCGCCCGAGCCTTTCAATGATTCGCGCGCTGCTCCTCGGCCTGACGATGGTGGGCTGCGTTTCCGTCGCGCCCTATCAACGTGAAGACCTCGCGTCCGAAGGAATGGAAGCGGGACACGAGGGCGCCGAAATGGAATTTCGATCCCACGTTCACGACAGTCGCGAAGGTGCCACGGGTGGCCACTCGAGCACTGGTGGCGGCTGCGGCTGCAACTAGAGTGCTTGAGCTGCTTGCGATTTTTCTCTGTGAAGGCTAACGAACCAACGTGAAAATCCGGCGCACGGCGGGGCTCGCGGCCCTTCTCGCCTTGGCTGGCGTCTTGGCTTTTGTACCTGGAGCTCAAGCCGATCGAGCTTCGGGCACCTGGACAGGTGATCTACAGCTTCGTGGCAACTACTACTGGGAACGCTCCACACGTGTGGTCGCACCTTCCCTTTCCGCTGGCATTGTCAGCCCTGATGGGGTGCGCGTTGGCGGCGAGTACCTCGTCGACAGCATCACCAGTGCGAGCCAAGCGGCGGGCGTACTTGAAGATGTTC